>CAWUUY010000296.1:0-6304 GCA_963924885.1 uncultured Burkholderiales bacterium
GCAGCGCCCGCGCCCGCCTCGCAGGCAGGCGACACACTGCCGCTCAACGCGGTGCGCAAGCGCGTGGCAGCGAACATGGCCAAGTCGTGGGCCGCTGCGCCGCATGTGCTGCAAGTGGTGGAGGCGGATTTTTATCGTGTCGAGCAGGCGCGGCGCGAGCATGGCGAGGCATGGAAAGCACGCGAAGGTTTTCTGCTCACCTATATGCCGTTTGTCACGCGCGCAATTTCGATTGCGCTCAGCAAGTTTCCCAAGCTGAATGCCACGTTCAATGGCGACAGCCTCACGCTGGCAAAGCGCATCAATATCGGCGTCGCGGTCGATCTGAATTTCGATGGGCTGATGGTGCCGGTGCTGAAGGACGTGCCCAACAAGTCGCTGCCGCAGATCGCGCGCGAGATCAACGACCTCGCCACGCGCGCGCGTGCCGGCAAGTTGCGACCCGACGATCTCACCGAAGGCACTTACACCATCAGCAACAATGGCTCGTTCGGTACCGTGCTGACCGCGCCGATCATCAACGTGCCGCAGGTGGCCATCATGTCCACCGATGCCGTGCGCAAAAAGCCGGTGGTGATCGAAACGCCGGAAGGCGACAGCATCGCCGTGCGGCCGGTGGGCGTGCTGGCGCAAACCTTCGATCATCGCGCGCTGGATGGCGCGTACGCGGCGGCGTTTTTGCGCGAGGTGAAAACCATCATCGAAACGCGCGTGTGGACGCAGGACTTGCAAGCCTGATCGCGTGACACACTTCAAGACGGAAAGACTGCCATGACCTTACGCATTGGATACCTTTTGCCCACCCGTGAATCCGTGATGGAGGGTCGGCCCGAAGCCGCGCCGCTGCTGAGTCTGGCCGAACGCGCCGAGGAGCTGGGTTACGACTCCGTGTGGGTGGGTGATTCGGTGATCGCGCGTCCGCGTCACGAGCCGATCACGCTGCTGGCCGGCGTGGCGGCGCGCACGAAGCGCGTCCAGCTCGGCACGGCAGTGCTGTTGCCGGCGCTGCGCAACCCGGTGCTGCTGGCGCATCAGGTGGCGACGCTCGATCAGGTGAGTGAGGGGCGCGTGATTCTGGGCGTGGGCATCGCCACCGACGTGCCGAATATCCGCGCAGAGTTTCGCGCCTGCGGCGTGCCGTTCGATAAGCGCGTCGGCACGCTGATGGAGGGTTTGCGTCTGTCCAAAGCGTTGTGGAGCGGTAAGCCGGTGGATTGGGACGGTCGCTGGCATCTGGAAAAGAGCGTGCTGGGTCCGACGCCGCATCAAGCGGGCGGGCCGCCGATCTGGGGCGCGGGTTCGGTGCCGGCCGCGCTGGAACGCGCAGGCAAACATTTCGATGGCTGGTTTCCGAATGGCCCGGATCCCAAGGTGTGGGGCGAGCAGTGGCGGCAGGTGCAGGGTTACGCGAGCGACGCGGGGCGCAAGCCCGATGCGGTGGAAGCAGCGATTTACCTCACGCTCACGATCGATGAGGACAAAGCGAAGGCCGTGCAACGCATGGACGATTTTCTCTCGGCTTACTACGGTCGGCGCCCCGATGTGATGAAAAAAACCCAGGCTTGTTTTGCCGGCTCGGCGGGCGAGGCGGTGGATTGGCTCAACGGCTTTGTGCGCGAAGGCGTGCGCTACATGGTGCTGCGCATCGCCGGCGATCATCCGCAACAACTCGATATTTTTGCCAAGCTGCGCGAGAAACTCACCGGCTGAGCGTGGTGTGATGGGATGAAAGCCCGCACCTCGCACGGCCAGCACACACTGCCCGGCGCCTACTTTCAGAGCACGGAAATCTGGCGGCTGGAACAGGAGCACATCTTTCAGCGCCACTGGCTGCTGGCTGGTCACGTGTCATCGCTGCCGGAGAACGGCAGCTACTTTCTGCACGAAGTGGGCAACGAGAGCGTGATTGTGCTGCGTGATGGCGCCGGCAAGACTCGCGCCTTTCATAACTTCTGCCGCCATCGCGGCACGCGGCTTTGCGCTGCGAATAACGGCCAGCTCGGGGCATCGATACAGTGTTCGTACCACGCATGGACCTATGCGCTGGACGGCGCGCTCAAGGGCGCGCCCAACATGCAGGACGTTGCCGGGTTCGACAAGGCAGCGTGGGCTTTGAAGCCCGTGGCGCTGGCGGAATGGCGCGGATTTTTATTCGTGAATCTGGCGAGTGACGCGCCACCGTTTGACGACGCGCTGCACGCGCTCACGAGCCGATTCGATCACTGGCCGCTGGCGGCGCTTACATCCGTGCATCAGACGGTGTATGAGGTTGCGGCCAACTGGAAACTGTTTTTCCATAACTACAGCGAGTGCTACCACTGCCCGACGGTGCATCCGCATCTGAATAAACTCACGCCCTACCGCAACAGTGAAAACGATCTGACCGAAGGCCCGATACTGGGCGGGCCGATGCTGATGACCAACCCGCAAGGCAGCATGACGACCTACGGCGTGCGTTGTGCGCCGCCGTTCACGGGACTGAACGCAGAGGAACAAGGCCGCGTCTACTACTACACGGTGTTCCCGTCGGCGTTTTTGTCAATGCACCCGGACTACGTGCTGGTGCATCGCGCGCAGCCGCTGGCCATCAACCGCACGCGCATCGTCTGCGACTGGTATTTTTATCCCGATGCAATGGCCGCGCCGGGTTTTGATCCGCAACCGGCGATTGATTTCTGGGAACTGACCAATCGTCAGGATTGGGCGCTATGCGAAAACGCGTTTCGCGGCGTGTGCTCGCGGGCGTGGGAGCCCGGCCCCTACAGCGAACTGGAAAGTCAGCTTGCGGCGTTTGACCGGTATTATTTGAAACAGTTGGGCACTCTTAAAGGAACTGAAGTATGAAACCCGTCAAAATTGGCGATGTCAGTATCTCCAGCATCATTGAACGTGAAGGCCCGTGGCGCGAGCCGCACATCATGTTCCCCAGCGCCACGCCGGAAAAACTCGCCGAGGTGATGGCGCAGGTGCCGGATTTTGCCTACGACCGCGCCAAGGATTTGCTCTGCATCACTTATCAAACGTTTGTCGTGCGTACGCCGCGCGCCACCGTGCTGATCGATACTTGCGTGGGTGAGCATCAGCGGCGCCCGCTCGCGCTGTTGTTCGACAAAAAGCCCTGGCTCGACGGCTTCGCGCAACACGGTCTTAAATTCGAGGACATCGACTACGTGTTATGCACGCATCTGCACGTCGATCATGTCGGTTGGAACACGCGCCTCGTCAATGGCCGTCTGACGCCGACGTTTCCCAACGCCAAATACGTGTTCAGCCGCAAGGAATACGAGCATTGGAAACAGGTCACCGACCCGGGCTTCGCGGCCATCCACGAAGACTGCGTGCAACCCATCGTCGATGCGGGTCAGGCGCTGCTGGTGGATGACGCTTATGTGCTGTCAGATGAATTGGCGCTGGTGCCCACGCCCGGCCACTCGCCCGGCCATGTGTGCATCGATCTCAAATCACGCGGCGAGCGCGCGCTGTTCACTGGCGACATGATGCACCACTGCGCGCAGGTGCTGCAGCCCGACTGGAGCTCGTGCTTTTGCTACGACGTAAAAGAGTCCGCCGCGACGCGCTGGAAGTTTTTCCGCGAGCACGTGAACACCGGTACATTGATCGTGCCGACGCATTTTCCGGGCACGACGGCGGGGCATATTGCCAAGCGCAATGAGTCGTTTGAATTCCAGTTTTTGGCGGCCTGATAAGGAACCGGATGACCACTTTACACCCATCGGGCCAGGAACTCGCTGGCAAAGTCGCCCTCGTCACCGGCGCTGGCGACAATATAGGCCGTGAGATAGCGCTCCAACTCGCGCGCGCGGGCGCTGCCGTGGCTGTTAACACCCGCGCCTCGCGCGAGGCAGCCGAGGTTGTGGTGCAGGAAATCCGTGCCGCGGGCGGGCAGGCCGAGTGTTATCTGGCGGATGTAGCCGATGCGGTGCAAGTGCGGCAGATGGCCGACGGCATCAGCCAGCGATTCGGCAAAATCGACATACTGGTTCTGAACGCGTCGGTGCGCCGCGAGACGCAATTTGTGGACATGAGTTTCGAGCAATGGCGCGTGCCGTTGTCGATTTCACTGGATGGTTCATTTCACTGCATCAAGGCCTGCCTGCCGTCGATGATTGCGGCGGGCGGCGGCAATATCGTCGCGCTGACTGGCAGCAACGTGCTCGCCGGCGCCATTGGCAAGGTGCACAGCTCCGCCGCCAAGAGCGGGCTGACGGGCATGATTCGCGCGCTCGCGCGCGAGGTCGGGCAGCACGGTATCCGCGCGAACTGCGTGTCGCCGGGTTCGATCAACACCTCGCGCCCGTCGCACCGCTCGGCGCGCCGCGACGCCAAGGGCATCGTGCCGCTGGAGCGTTGGGGTGAGTCAGAAGAGATTGCCGCGACGGTGCGGTTTTTGTGCGGGCCGGGCGCGAGCTACATTACCGGACAGACGTTGCATGTGAACGGCGGGCAGTGGATGTTGTAGCGTGCGCCGTGCGCACGACAAATTAACGGCGCGACGAGGAATGGTGTCGTGCGCACGGCGCACGCTACGGATTACTTCTTCGCGTATTGATGCCCGCCCATGATGGCTTTAACCGCTTGGATGCCTTTCACTTTTAAAAGCTGACCGACTCTCTCGTCTTCTTCGGCAAGCAAGGCCTTGGCGCTGCGCACCACTTCTTCGAGCCGATCCGCGGGGAATTTCACCGCACCGTTTTCATCCATGTGGATGATTTCTCCGGGCGCGACATCCATGCCCGCGATGCTCACAGGCACCTGCACCGCATGCAGGGCTTGCGGACCGTGGCCGGCGCACACGCCGCGCGTGAGGTACTGAAAACCCATCGGGCGGATTTCGTGCACGTCGCGTGACGGGCCGTTGGTCACGCAACCGACAGCGCCGCAGGCGCGCATGGATGAGGTCATGTTGCCGCCCGACAGGCCCACTTTGTCCGCGATCTCAGCGGGAAACTTTTGCTGCAAACACAGGATCGACGGCTTGCCGAGTTTGTCCATCGCCTCCAGCACGCTCATCCACGAGTGGCCCTTGTAGGTGTGATCGGGCAGGCCGTAGGTGCAGGTCACCGCGTAACCCACCATCGGCCCCAGCGCCGGATACCAGCACGACAGCGTGTTGTTGGTGTACCAGTTTTCGCTCAACGGGTTGTAGATTTCCAGGCAGTGCGGGCGACCGGGGTAAGTGGCGACCACATTGGTGATAGTCGGCGTGTCGATTTTTTCGAGTTCTGTGAATAGTTCGAGTTCGGTCATGGCGCCGCCTTGTTTTCAATACGGTTAGTTGTAGTTCAGTTTCAGCCCCGGTGTGGGCCATTGCATCACGCCGAGTTGGCCGGTACTGGAGAGGGTGATGTAAGCGGTGCGCATGTCTTTGCCGCCGAAGGCGAGATTGGTGACATGGCTATCGGGCATTTTCACCGAGCGTACGACCTCGCCCGCCGGGTTGAACTCCGTCAGGCAGCCTTCCACTAGCGTAGCGACCACGATGTTGCCGTTGGCCAGCACTTTCAGGCTATCGAATTTGGCTTTGCCGCCGAGGCCGCCGATGATGCGTCCGCTGTGCGGCGAATACTGTGGCGCGGCCTTGATCGTGCCGGGGCTTTCGATGTCGAAGGCCCACAGGCGCGCGGTGTCGGTTTCCACGACATAAATGATTTTGCCATCGGGCGACAGGCCGCAGCCGTTCGGGCTGAGAAACGGATGGACGAGGCACTTGATCGAGGAGCCGTCCGGCTTGGCGTAGTAGATACCGCCATGATCGCGCTGGCGGGCGTAGCGCTTGCCGAGATCGGTGAAGTACAAACCGCCCGCTTTGTCGAACACCAGGTCGTTGGGTGCCGACAACTTGTGGCCATCGCACTCGACATAGAGCTCGGTCATCTTGCCGGTGGCGCGGTCGAGGCGCTGGACGAAGCCGTGCTTGTAGTCGGGATGCGGCGCCACGCCCATCGAGTTGCCCTCGACGTAGCGGCTGCCGCCATTGTTGCAGAGATAGAGCGCGCCGTCGGGGCCGACCGCGAGCCCGTTGGGGCCACCGCCGGTCGCCGAGAACAACGACACCTTGCCGTCAGGCGTGACGCGCGAGCAGCGGTTGTTGCGGATCTCCGTCAGGATCACCGACCCGTCGGGCAGGACGACGTCCAACCCGAGCACCGAATCACCCATCGTGCCGTAGCGGACGGTGCGTAGGCCACCGGCATCGGTAGACACCATGCCGCCGATCGTGGCCGAGTCGCGGGCGGCCAGATCCACGCCGAACAGCAGGCCGTGCGCGCCTGCCGCCCGATGC
>CAWUUY010000297.1:0-7226 GCA_963924885.1 uncultured Burkholderiales bacterium
TGGTGACGGTGATGGGCCACGTCGATCACGGCAAAACCTCATTGCTCGATGCCATACGTCGTACCAAGGTGGCGGTGGGCGAAGCCGGCGGCATTACCCAACATATCGGCGCCTATCACGTCGAAACCGCCAAGGGAATGATTACGTTCCTTGATACGCCGGGCCACGAGGCGTTTACCGCCATGCGCGCGCGTGGTTCGAAGGTCACCGATCTGGTGATTTTGGTGGTGGCCGCCGATGATGGCGTGATGCCGCAGACGCAGGAAGCCATTGCGCACGCCAAGGCCGCCAAGGTGCCGATCGTGGTGGCGCTGAATAAAATCGATAAGCCGGAAGCCAACGCCGAGCGCGTGATGCAGGATTTGTCGTCGCACGAAGTGGTGCCTGAACAGTGGGGTGGCGATACGCAGTTTGTGCCGGTGTCGGCGCGTACTGGCGCGGGACTGGATGCGCTGCTGGATGCCGTGCTGTTGCAGGCGGAAGTGCTGGATTTGAAGGCAGCGAAGGATGCGCCGGCCAAGGGCGTGGTGATCGAATCGCGTCTGGACAAGGGCCGCGGCCCGGTGGCCACGGTGCTGGTGCAGTCGGGCACGCTCAAACGCGGCGATATTCTGCTGGCGGGTTCGGTGTTTGGCCGCGTGCGCGCGCTGGTGGACGAGGCGGGCAAGAACGTCGAGTCAGCCGGGCCGTCGATTCCAGTCGAAGTGCTGGGCTTGCAGGACGTACCGGCGGCGGGCGCCGATGTGCTGGTTCTCGGCGACGAGCGCAAGGCGCGCGAAATTGCGTTGTTCCGCCAGGGCAAGTTCCGTGACGTCAAACTCGCCAAGCAGCAATCGGCCAAGCTCGAAAACATGTTCGAGCAGATGGGCGAGAGCGGGAAGAAGATGCTGCATCTGATTATCAAGGCTGATGTGCAAGGCTCGTATGAGGGCTTGTCGCATGCACTGGGCAAGCTCGCGACCGAGGAAGTCAAAGTCAATATCGTGCATGCCGCGATCGGCGGCATTACCGAGTCCGATATCAACCTCGCGCTCGCCTCCAAGGCGGTGGTGATCGGCTTTAACGGGCGCGCCGAGGCGGCCGCGCGCAAGCTTGCCGAGGGCAGCAGTATCGACATTCGCTACTACAACATCATTTACGAAGCGGTCGATGAGATCAAGGCGGCGATGACCGGCATGCTGTCGCCCGAGCGCAAGGAAAGCGTGCTCGGTACCATCGAAGTGCGCGAAATCTTCAAGATATCGAAAGTCGGCACCGTGGCGGGCTGCTTTGTGACCGATGGCCTCGCGCGGCGCAATGCCAAGGTGCGTTTGCTGCGCGAAAACGTGGTGATGCACGATGGCGAGTTCGAGTCGCTCAAGCGCTTCAAGGATGACGTGCGTGAAGTCAAGGCGGGCTTCGAGTGCGGTTTGAGCCTGAAAGGCTTTAACGACCTGAAAGCTGGCGACGTGCTCGAGGTGTACGAAGTCGTTGAGGTGGCCAGGAGCTTGTAGGATTGAGATTGGGTATTGAGTAACCCGTGCGGTTTTCTCAATCCTGATTCCTCGATCCCCAATCCTGCTGTTATGCCCAAAGACTATCCGCGCAGCCGGCGTATTGCCGAACAAATCCAGCGCGAGTTGTCGGAAATTATCTGGCTGGAACTGAAAGACCCGCGCGTGGGCATGATCACGATTACCGATGTTGAGGTCACGTCAGATCATGAGCACGCCAAGGTTTTTTTTACCCGCATGGGTAAATCCGGAGAGCCCGGCGCCGCCGCCGACAATATCGCCGTGACAAATGCGCTGGAGCACGCGGCGGGCTTCCTTCGCAGCGAACTGGCGCACCGCATGCGGCTGCGCATCGTGCCGCAAATGCATTTTGAGTACGACGACTCCGTCGAACGCGGCGTGCGCTTGTCCCGACTGATCGACGAGGCCGTCGGAAACAAGCCCGACGGCGGCAAGTGAGCGCACCCGCCGATTCACCCAAGCGCGCGCGCCGCCGCGTGGATGGCGTCATTCTGCTGAATAAGCCTTTGGGCATCAGTTCGCAACAGGCAGTGAGCCGTGTGCGCCACTTGTTCCATGCCGCGAAGGCGGGACACACCGGCACGCTGGATCCGGCCGCTGACGGCCTGTTGCCGATATGCTTGGGCGAGGCGACCAAATTCAGTCATCTACTGCTGGATGCCGACAAGGCCTACGTCGCCACCGTGCGTCTGGGCATCGTGACCACGACCGGCGATGCGGAAGGCGAGGTGCTTGAAAGCAAGCCACCGGTGACGGATCGCGCCTTGATCGAGCAGGGACTGGAAAAATTTCGCGGCGATATCATCCAGGTGCCGCCGATGCACAGCGCGTTAAAGCATCAAGGCGTGCCGCTGTATGAATATGCGCGTAAGGGTGTGGAAATTGAGCGCCAGCCACGCAAGGTTCGTATAGATGAACTGCAAGTCATTGATATTAAAGAAAATTATTTAACAATACGCGTGCGGTGTAGTAAGGGCACCTATATCCGCGTGCTGGCCGCCGATATAGGCGCGGCGCTGGGCTGCGGTGCCAGCCTCTCGGCGTTGACTCGCACGCAGGCGGGCGCACTCAGCCTTACGCACGACGCGGCGCGCACGCTGGAGGAACTGAAAGCCCTTGTGGAATCTGAGCGCGCGCGTTTGTTGTTGCCGGTGGACACCTTGCTCGCCGCATTGCCGCCGATTACCGTGGACACGGCGGAAGCGGAACGCCTGCTTCTGGGGCAAAAGCTGGGGCTGAAATACGTGAGAATCACGGGTTTTGCGCGGATATATGGCCCAAACCAGCGTTTTCTGGGATTGGTGGAAGTCGGCGAAGGTGGGCGAACCGTGCCGCATCGCATGCTCGCTCAGGATGCGAGCGTGATTGCCGGCGACAATGCCGCCATGGGCACACAAATGGGCGCAGAAATAAGCGATGTAATACTTGAGAAATCACCGGTTTAGCGAGTAAAATACGCGGTTTTCGAGCGGAGAAAGAACATGGCGGTATCTACCCCCCAAAGGGCCAAAGTCGTGGCCGATTATCAGCGCAAGGTCGGCGATACCGGCTCGCCTGAGGTGCAGATTGCGTTGCTGACTGCGCGCATCGTTGACTTGACCGAACACTTCAAGGCGCACGTGAAAGATCATCATTCGCGCCGCGGATTGCTGCGCATGGTGAGCACGCGCCGCAAGCTGCTGGACTATCTGAAGCGTTGCAATTCAGATCAGTACCGGAATGTGATCGAGCGTCTTGGTCTGCGCAAGTAAGTTGCAAGCCAGCGGAACGCACGTCCAGCGCAGTTTCAGCAAATCCTGCCCAAGATTATCCGCCATGCCGGGAACACGCGAATGTCAGGCACGGGGAGCGTGCGCTCGATGCTCCCGTTTATTCGCGCGGCACGCAAGGTGTTTCCCGTCGGTTGTGGTGTTTCCGGCGCAGGCGCAGTAAGTCCGAAGACCGCTGAGTAGCGGTCTTTTTTTGTTTGTAGTGCCGAATGCTGGATTATTGAACAATCGAGAAAACTGAGGATAGCGAATTGAGTCACGTAAAAAAGTCGATCATGTGGGGGCGTCACCAGTTGACGCTGGAGACCGGAGAAATCGCGCGCCAGTCGGGCGGCGCGGTGCTGGTGACGATGGAAGAAACCGTTGTGCTGGTTACCGTGGTGGCCAAGCGCAAGGCAAAGGACGGGCAGAATTTTTTCCCGTTGACTGTGGATTATCAGGAAAAGACCTACGCTGCAGGGAAAATCCCTGGCGGGTTTTTCCGCCGCGAAGGTCGTCCGTCGGAAAAAGAAATTCTGACCTGCCGCTTGATTGATCGTCCGTTGCGTCCGCTGTTTCCCGATGGTTTTTACAATGAAGTGCAGGTGATTGCCACGGTGATGTCGTCGAACAGTGAAATCGACTCCGATATACCCGCCATGATCGGCGCATCTGCAGCGATGGCGATCTCCGGCGTGCCGTTCCAGGGGCCGATCGGCGCCGCGCGCGTGGGCTTAATCAACGGCGGTTATGTGCTGAACCCGACACAAACCGAACTTAAAACGTCGCAGCTTGATCTGGTGGTCGCCGGCACGCAGCAAGCCGTGCTGATGGTGGAATCCGAGGCGCAGGTGCTGTCCGAAGAGATCATGCTGGGCGCGGTGGTCTATGGTCACGAGCAAATGCAGGTCGTCATCAACACCATTCACGAAATGGTGGAAGAAGCCGGTAAGCCGCTTTGGGACTGGGCGCCCGCGCTGAGGGATGACGCGTTGATCGCGCGGATTACGGCGATTGCGGATAAGGATTTGAACGCCGCATTCGAGATCAAGGAAAAGCAGGCGCGTACCGCTGCCATCGACGACATCTGGAAGCGTGTGCATACCGAAGTGGGTGTGGGCACGGAGGGTGGCCCCAACGCCAATGTAGTGGGCGAAATCTGCTTCGCGCTGGAATCCAAAATTGTGCGCGGACAAATTCTCAATGGCGAGCCGCGTATTGATGGTCGCGACACGCGTACCGTGCGTCCGATCACCATCCGCAACAGCGTGTTGCCGCGCACCCATGGTTCCGCGCTGTTCACGCGCGGCGAAACGCAGGCGCTGGTGGTGGCTACACTCGGCACCGCGCGTGACGAACAGCGCATTGACGCGCTGATGGGTGAAATTAAAGACCGCTTCATGCTTCATTACAACATGCCTCCGTATGCCACGGGCGAAACCGGCCGCGTGGGCACGCCCAAGCGGCGTGAAATCGGCCATGGCCGTCTTGCCAAGCGTGCGTTGCTGGCGGTATTGCCCAAGGCCGACGAGTTTGCCTACTCCATTCGCCTGGTGTCGGAAATCACCGAGTCGAATGGTTCCAGCTCGATGGCGTCGGTGTGCGGCGGCTGCCTCGCGTTGATGGATGCCGGAGTGCCCTTGAAAGATCACGTCGCCGGTATCGCGATGGGCCTTATCAAGGAAGGCAATCGTTTTGCCGTGTTGTCGGACATTCTTGGCGACGAAGATCACCTCGGCGACATGGATTTCAAGGTGGCCGGTACCGCGAACGGCATTACCGCGCTGCAAATGGACATCAAGATCACCGGCATCACCAAGGAGATCATGCACGCCGCGCTGGTGCAGGCGCGCGAAGGCCGTTTGCACATACTCGAAAAAATGCGTGGCGCGCTGGAAACGGCGCGCACGGATCTGTCGGCTTGGGCGCCGCGCATGATTACCTTCAAGATCAAGCCGGACAAGATCCGCGACGTTATCGGCAAAGGCGGCGCGGTGATTCGCGCGCTGACCGAAGAGACTGGCACCACCATCGACATTCAGGATGATGGTTCGGTGACCATCGCCTGCGTATCGGCCGAAGGCGGCGAATCGGCGCGCAAACGCATTGAAGAAATCACTGCGGATGTTGAAGTCGGCAAGATTTACGACGGCACCGTGTTGAAGCTCCTCGATTTTGGCGCGATTGTCAGTGTGTTGCCGGGCCGCGATGGCCTGCTGCACATTTCGCAAATCGCCAACGAGCGTGTGAATGCCGTCGCCGATCACCTTAAGGAAGGACAGGCGGTACGCGTGAAGGTGCTCGAAGCCGACGAGAAAGGCCGTCTGCGCCTGTCGATGAAGGCAGCGGCAGCGGAAGGGCAAGCCACGCAAAGCTCGTAGTTTTTACCTATTACCAAACAAAAAGGGCAACCCGTGGTTGCCCTTTTTTTGTTGCCGGGGAGGCGGGAGCAAGAAACTACTTTGCGACCTGCTTTTCCCGCAACTCGTCCAGCGTTTTGCAGTCGATGCACAGCGTGGCGGTTGGCCGCGCTTCCAGCCGCTTCAGTCCAATCTCCACGCCGCACTTGTCGCAGTAGCCGTAGTCGCCGCTGTCGATCAAGGCAATCGTGTCGTCAATTTTCTTGATCAGCTTGCGCTCGCGATCGCGGTTACGCAGCTCCAGCGACATATCCGATTCCTGGGTCGCGCGATCGTTGGGGTCGGCGAAGATGGTGGCTTCGTCTTGCATGGTATGCACCGTGCGGTCGATATCTTGGCCGAGTCCTCGCCTCTGGTCATCCAGAATCTTGCGGAAATGGGCGAGCTGCCGGGGGTTCATGTAATCCTCTTTCCCCTTGGGCTTGTACGCGGTTGTTGCCTTGTTCAGATCAGTCGCCATGGACGCCATTTCATGCACTCTAAAAAGCGGTTTAATATCAGAAATAAATAGGAGCCGCAAGCGTGTATTCAAGCCGCTGTCAGCCCCGTGCAGGACCGCATTTTACATTGACCGAGAGTATCCCGGAGCGTATATTACTCCCCTTTCCGTGCCCGGCATTTCTGATAATAGTGCCCGTAGCTCAACCGGATAGAGCACCGGCCTTCTAAGCCGGGGGTTGTGGGTTCGAGTCCCGCCGGGCGCGCCAATTTGGGGCCAAAATGGCACCAAAAGTGGCGCCAATCTAGGCGTTATTGCAGAGGTTTCTACGGTGGCTGTAGCTCAGTTGGTAGAGTCCTGGATTGTGATTCCAGTTGTCGCGGGTTCGAGTCCCGTCAGCCACCCCAATTTCCCGCCATATTGCGGTTTCCCGGTCTGAGTCTGCGAGTCGCGTCATGCGCATAGGCCAGGGATTTGATGTGCACGCGCTTGCCGAAGGCCGCAAGCTCATCATCGGCGGCGTTACCATTCCTCACGAACGTGGCCTTGCCGGCCACTCCGATGCCGATGTGCTGCTGCACGCCATTTGTGATGCGCTGATCGGCGCTGCGGCGCTGGGCGACATCGGCAAACATTTTCCCGATACTGATCCGCGCTACGCTGGCATCGACAGCCGCAAGTTGCTGCGCGAGGTTACGCAAATGCTGCGCGGGAGTGGCTACCAGGTGGTGAATATCGACAGCACTGTCATCGCGCAAGCGCCGAAACTCGCGCCGTTCATTACGGCGATGCGTGAAAACATCGCGGCGGATGTCGGCGTTGCGTTGGACGCGGTGAACGTCAAGGCCAAAACGGCGGAGCGGTTGGGGGCGATAGGGCGCGGTGAGGGGATCGCCGCGGAGGCTGTGGCGTTGATTGCTGCTACAGCCGATCGTTCGAGCGACTGATGAGCGAAATAATCGGCCCAATGCCGCAAATCGCGCCGAAGAAACACTGCGCACCTCGTTGTGGCAAAGTGGAACGCGGCGCTGCTGAAGACCGGTAAGACAATGGTGCGTCCTGCCCGCGTATGAGCGTGGTCCTGGGTAACGTCATCGATATTGGT
>CAWUUY010000298.1:0-7722 GCA_963924885.1 uncultured Burkholderiales bacterium
CGTCCATCCGGACCAGAGCGAACAGGTTCCGGGCATGGTCGAGCGCTACACCCAGTTGATTACCGGGCGCGGCGGAAAAATCCATCGCCATGAGGACTGGGGTCGTCGCCAGATGACCTTTCCCATGCAAAAGATGCACAAGGCGCACTACGTGCTGCTGAACATCGAGTGCGACAACGAAACCCTGGTCGAGATGGAACACGCGTTCAAGTTCAACGACGCGGTGCTGCGCCATCTGACGGTGTTGATGAGCGAAGCCGTCACCGCGCCGTCGCCGATGATGCGCGAAGAGCGCCTGCGTCCGGCCGACGAAGCGCCGCGGACGGCGCCGGCTGAACCAGTGGCGCAGCCTGCGGCGTAAGCGCGGCGCGCTAAGCCAATTTGCAAGCCAATACGGTCACGCTTGCGGGAACTGTTGCCACGATAGAACCTTTACGCCACACGCCCGCCGGGCTGCCGCTGGTACGTTTCCAGCTAAAGCACGGATCGACGCAAATCGAAGCCGGAATTAGCCGGCAGGTTGAATGCGACGTGGGCTGTGTGGGTATCGGAGAGATTGCCACCGCGCTGTCGAAGTTTCACAGCGGCGAGGCGATACAAGTGACGGGGTTTCTCGCAAGAAAAGGCCGCATGGGCACGCAATTGACGCTGCATGTTACTCACGCTGCGCAGTGATTAGCGATTAGACGAAATATCCATTTACGATTACACGACTGAATACACGACTTTTAAAGGATAACGATCATGGCCATGGGAAAAGGAAGGTTTGGCAAAAACAAAGGCAAGTTGAACGACAAGAACAAGAAGCGCGGCAATGCGTTGTTCCGACGCCGCAAGTTCTGCCGCTTTACCGCCGAGAAGATCAAGGAAATCGATTACAAGGATATCGCTCTTCTCAAGGATTTCATCAATGAAAACGGCAAGCTGATACCGGCGCGCATTACCGGCACCAAGGCAAAATTTCAGCGCCAGTTGTCGGTGGCGGTGAAGCGCGCGCGCTTTCTCGGCCTGTTGCCGTATACCGATCTGCACTAAGGCGCACTGGAGAACAATCATGCAAATCATACTACTCGAAAAAATTGTCAACCTCGGCCAGCTCGGTGATGTGGTCAAGGTGAAAGACGGCTTCGCGCGCAATTTTCTGATTCCGCACGGCAAGGCCAAGCGCGCCACGCCGGCCAATCTGGCGGAATTTGATAAACGCCGCGCTGAACTCGAAAAAGCGCAAAACGATGCGCTGGCGCAAGCACAGGCCATCGGCGGCAAACTCGACGGACTGATGGTGCAGGTCACGCAGAAGGCCGGCGTAGACGGCAAGCTGTTCGGCTCCGTCACCAATGGCGATATTTCCGAAGCGTTGAAGAAGCAGGGCTACGACATCCCCAAGGCGGCGATACGCATGCCGGCGGGGCCGATCAAAACCATCGGCGACACCACGCTCAAGATCGCGTTGCACGCCGATGTGGTGGTGGGCATTACCGTTTCGGTTTTGGGCGAGGCCGCGTAGGCATTTCTAATGCGTTAATTCAAAACAGTTTTTTCGCATGAAAAAAAAGGGCTGGCGACAGCCCTTTTTTTTATGTAGATTGATCTCCCGCTTGCCATGCGACCAATTCCCTTCAAAAATAAATAACCAATAAAAACAGATACTTATGTGCGCAATGCAGGTTGTCAGTAGTTTTCCGAAGGATCAGCAGCTCGATGCGCTGCGCCTGCCGCCACAATCGATCGAAGCCGAGCAATCCGTACTCGGCGGCTTGTTGCTCGACAATACCGCGTGGGATCGCATTTCCGACCTCATCAGCGAGAACGAGTTTTACCGCTTTGATCACAGGCTGATTTTTCAGCACATCATCCTGCTGATTGAAAACGGCAAGCCGGCCGACGTGCTGACGGTCGCCGAGAGTCTTGAACGCAGCGCCAAGCTGGAAGATGCGGGCGGACAACCGTATCTTGGTTCGCTCGCACTGAACACGCCGAGCGCAGCCAACATCCGCCGCTACGCGGAGATCGTGCGCGAGCGCGCCATCATGCGCCAACTGGCTGCGGCGGGAACCTCGATTGCCGATGCAGCCTACAACCCCGAAGGGCGCGACGCCGCCGCCATGATCGATGAGGCCGAGGCCAAGATATTCCAGATCGCCGAGGTGGGCGCCAAGGCCAAGCAGGGCTTTGTGAAAATCGATCCGCTGCTGACCGAGACGGTCGAGCGCATCGACATGCTCTACAGCCGCGAAAACAAGAACGACGTGATCGGCCTTGCCACCGGCTACGTGGATCTGGATCGCATGACCTCGGGCTTGCAACCGGGCGAACTCATCATCATTGCCGCGCGCCCGTCGATGGGCAAGACCGCGCTGGCGATGAACATCGTCGAACACGTCACGCTGAACCTGAAAAAAACCGCCGCCGTGTTCAGCATGGAAATGTCGGGCACCCAGCTCGCGCTGCGCATGATCGGCTCGGTCGGGCGCGTCGATCAGCACAAGCTGCGCTCCGGCACGTTTGAAGAAAGCGAGTGGCCCAAGCTGGTCGATGCGGTCGGCAAGCTGAATGATTCGCACATCCATATCGACGACACGGCGGGCCTCAACACGCTGGAGGTGCGCACGCGCGCGCGGCGGCTGCACCGCGAGACCGGCGGCCTGAACCTGATCGTGGTGGACTATCTGCAACTGATGAGCGGTTCCTCGTCGGGCCGCGAAGAAAACCGCGCTACCGAAGTGGCGGAAATCTCGCGTGGCCTGAAAAGTCTGGCCAAGGAATTGAAAGTCCCGGTGATCGCGCTGTCGCAGTTAAACCGCAGCGTGGAGTCACGCGTGGACAAGCGTCCGATGATGTCCGACCTGCGCGAATCCGGCGCCATCGAGCAGGACGCTGACTTGATCATGTTCATCTACCGCGACGAGGTGTACAACCCCACCAACGAAGCCAGCAAAGGCAAGGCGGAGATCATCGTCGCCAAGCAGCGTAACGGCCCGACTGGGCCGGTGACGCTGACCTTCATCGGACGTCACACGCGGTTTGAGAATTTTGCGGGTGGTGATCATTATTGACGGTTGGGCTACAGCACTTCCCCCGCATGATCCGCCAGCCGTGAACGCTCGCCGCGTGTGAGGGTGATATGCCCGCTGTGCAGCCAGCCTTTCATGCGATCCACCACGTAGGTAATGCCTGAACTGCCTTCTGTGAGGTAGGGCGTATCGATTTGCGAGATGTTGCCCAGGCACACCACCTTGGTGCCGGGGCCGGCACGGGTAATGAGCGTTTTCATTTGCTTGGGCGTGAGGTTTTGCGCTTCGTCGATCACCAAATACTTGTTGAGGAAAGTTCGTCCGCGCATGAAGTTCAGCGACTTGACCTTGATGCGCGAGCGAATCAAGTCGCGCGTGGCGGCGCGGCCCCATTCGCCGGCGGAGTCGTCGGTCTTGTTTAGTACGTCGAGATTGTCCTCGAGCGCGCCCATCCACGGATTCATTTTTTCCTCTTCGGTGCCGGGCAGAAAGCCGATGTCTTCGCCCACCGGTACCGTCACGCGGGTCATGATGATTTCGGTGTAGAGCTTACTTTCCAGCGTTTGCATCAGGCCCGCCGCCAGCGTCAGCAGCGTTTTGCCGGTGCCGGCCTGGCCCAGCAGCGTGACAAAATCGATGTCGGGATTCATCAGCAGGTTGAGCGCGAAATTCTGCTCGCGATTGCGCGCGGCGATGCCCCACACGTTGTTGCGCACGTGGCCGAAATCCTTGAGCGTTTGCAGTATTACGGTCTTGCCGCTGACTTCGATGACCCGTGCCTGAAACGGTTTATCGCTGTCTTTCTCGTCGAGGTAAACCATTTCGTTGACCAGCAGGCTGCCGCACAGCGGGCCATGCACGCGGTAAAAAGTCTGGCCCGATTGCTGCCAGGATTCCATGTTCTTGCCATGTGATTCCCAAAATCCCTTGGGCAGGGCGCGTGTGCCGGTGTACAGCAGGTCGGTGTCTTCGAGCACCTTGTCGTTGAAATAATCCTCGGCGGCGAAGCCCAGTGCGTGCGCCTTGATGCGCATGTTGATGTCTTTGGATACCAGAATCACCTGGCGCTTGGCGTGCCGCTCCTGCAAGTGTTTGACCACGCCGATGATCTGGTTGTCGGCCTTGCCGCCGGGCAGGCTCGCGGGCAAATTGCCGTCGATGGCTTCGGTTTGCAGGAACAGTCGGCCGTTGGCATTCTTGTCGCCATGCGTGGACAACAAAATGCCCTCGGCGATATCCCCCGTTACGTGGCTGAGTAACTCGTCGAGATAGCGGCTGGCCTGGCGCGCGTTGCGCGAGACTTCCGACATGCCTTTTTTGTGATCGTCGAGCTCTTCCAGCGTCGCCATCGGGATGAAGAGGTCGTGTTCCTCGAAGCGGAACAGGCTGGTGGGGTCGTGCATCAACACGTTGGTGTCGAGCACAAATAACTTGGGAGGTTTGCCGGTGGCGTGCAGTCGTGTGACGTTGGCACTGCCGGAAGCCGCCGCTGGCGTGCCGGATGACGCAGGTTTACGCTGGATCATGAGTTTCCCTTAGGGTGAGTGGCCTACATCCAAGTATTTGTTTTTAAATGGTTTTTATGAATTCCAGCACCTCCTGTGCATGTCCCGGCACTTTGACGCCGCGCCACTCGTGGCGAACCACGCCTTTGGCATCGATCACGAACGTGCTGCGCTCGATGCCGCGCACTTTTTTACCGTACATGTTTTTCATCTTGATGACGTCGAACGCCTTGCAGGCGATTTCGTCGGCGTCGGACAGCAACTCGAACGGAAAACTCATTTTGGTTTTGAAGTTTTCATGCGACTTCATGCTGTCGCGCGAGATGCCGTAGACGACATAGCCGATCTGGGTGAACTGGGGATGCAATGCGCGAAACTGCAAACCCTCGTTGGTGCAGCCGGGCGTATTGTCTTTGGGGTAGAAGTACAGAACGCAGGCGTGGCCGCTGTTCCGTGAGCTGAAGGTGTTGCCGCTGGTGGCGGCTAATTCAAATGCCGGTACTGGCTGGTCTGTCATTCGTGTTGCGGCGTGTTATGTGTGATCAAGGTATCCGTGCCGCTTTGTTGCGATGTCTTTATGTTGATCCAACTCCGCTTGTCATGCAAGTTCGTCTTGCGGCCCGGCGCTATCGCTCTGTAATCAAAGAGAAATATTTTTCAGATAGGCCTCAGGTACGCTTGTGCCAGCACCGTAAACGCCGCACCATCTGCTGCCGTGACGCACAATCGTGGTGCGCGATCCAGCGAGGCATAGTGCTTGACGATGGCGCGGGTGTAGCTGGGGTCGTAGTGTTTTACCAGCAATTCTTCGGTCAGCGCATCCCAAGCGCCACCCTGTGCCATGGTGGTCCAGCGCTCGATGACCTCGCGTCCGTGCAGGCTGGTCAGGCATTCGAGTTGTGTATTGAGTTTAGCGGCATCACCGAGGAAGTGCGAGTATTCGTCTTTCAGCAGCGTCACACGTGTGGCGACATCGGCTTCCAGCACCAAGGTTTCGCTGGCCCACATCGCCGCGATTATTGCATCCGGTACGCGCAGCACGCCGATTTTTTTGCTTTCGGCTTCGACGTACACTGGACGTGAATTGTCGAAACCGCGCAGCGAATGCCACACGCGGCTTTCAAACAGTTTTTGCGGTGGCTGCGGTTCATCGGGAAGATTGCCCAGCACCGAGCCGCGATGCGCGGCCAGCGCTTCCAGATCAAGTATCTGCTCGCCCTCAGCCTCCAGCGCATGCAGAAAGCGGCTTTTTCCGGTGCCGGTCATGCCGCACACCACACACCAGGTGAAATTGGCGGGCAATACTTCAAGCGCATCAATCACCGAGCGCCGGTATGCCTTGTAGCCGCCTTCCAGCCGCGCGGTGCGCCAGCCGATCTGCGTCAGCACATGCGCCAGCGCGCCGCTGCGGCCGCCGCCGCGCCAGCAGTAGACCACGGGGCGCCAGTCGCGCGGCTTATCCTGAAAGCGTTCGCGCAAATGGCGGGCTATGTTGTCGCTGACCAGCGCGGCGCCGATTTTCTTGGCGTCGAACGACGACACCTGCTTGTAGATCGTGCCTACCTCGGCGCGCTGTGCGTCGTCGAGCACCGGGCAGTTGATGGCGCCGGGAATATGATCCTCGGCGAACTCGGATTCCGAGCGCACGTCGATAATCTCGTCAAACCCGGCGAGTTGTGCTACGGTTACATCGACTGCCGCGCGTGTGCGCGCGGCGGTGTGCGGAATAGTTGTAGAAGTTTTCATCGACCTCTAGTTTACGTGAAATCATGAACAAACCCATCGCGCCCGACGTCATCAAGCTCACCCACCTGTCGCACGGCGGCGGGTGAGGCTGCAAAATTACGCCAGCGTTGCTGAGCGAAATTCTTTCCAAGTCACCGCTGACCGGTAGCTTTCCGAATCTGCTGGTGGGCAATGAGTCGGCGGACGACGCCGCCGTGTACAAGATCAACGATACGCAGGCCATCGTTGCCACCACCGATTTTTTCATGCCAATCGTCGATGATCCTTTCGACTTCGGGCGTATCGCCGCCACCAACGCGATCTCGGATGTGTACGCGATGGGCGGAAAACCCTTTATGGCGTTGGCGCTCTTGGGCGTGCCAGTGGGCAAGTTGCCGGTCGAGGCCATCGGACAAATCTGCGCCGGCGGCAAGGCCATGTGCGATATCGCGGGCATTCCCATCGCGGGGGGGCACTCGATCGATTCGCCGGAGCCGATTTACGGACTGGTGGTGTTGGGTCTGGTGCATCCGGATAAAGTGAAGCGCAACGACCGCGCCCAGTCCGGCGACGTGCTGATCCTCGGCAAGGGCTTGGGCGTGGGCATTATGAGCGCCGCGCTGAAAAAAGGTGAGCTTCGCTCCAAGGCCTATGAGCAAATGATCGACGCTTGCACCAAACTGAATACACCCGGCCAACAACTCGCCGACATGCCTGGCGTACATGCGCTGACCGACGTGACCGGCTTTGGATTGCTCGGACATCTGCTCGAAATCTGCCGCGGCTCCAAAGTGCAGGCAACATTGGATTTTGCTAAAACGCCAATACTCTCGGCGGCAAAATTTCTGGCGGAGCAGGGCTTTGTCACCGGCGCTTCGGATCGCAACTGGGCGAGCTACGGGGCCGACGTGACCTTGCCTGCGGGTGCGCCGGACTGGCATCGCAAAATGTTGACCGATCCGCAAACCGCTGGCGGCTTGCTGGTGGCGTGTGATGCGGCGACAGCGCCCAGAGTGCTGGAGATTTTCAGGGAGCAGGGCTTTTGCGATGCGTGTGAAATCGGCAGGATGGACGCGGGAGCGCCACGCATACAGGTTAGGTAAGTGATCTTGTTGAACAACCAGTTTGTGGTGGCGGCGGTGACGATGGTTCTGGGTCTGGCGGCATTCGGTGCCTCATTCGGTGCCTAGGCGCAAATCAAACCGGGCGAATATGTGATGGGTGCAGGTTATGGCGTGCTGCGCGTCTCGCCGGACAAAGGCGGTGCCCTGCGTTTTGCGTTGAACGTACGCGGCGGAAATTTTCACATGCGCGAGTTGTCCGGCGTGATCCGGAATGGCGAGGCGCGGTTGGAGAACGACGTGGACAGCAAGTTGCCCTGCATCGTCACTTTCAAGTCGCAAAACAACGGCATTGCCGTGGCGGCGCAACATCAGGGAACCTGCTCAGGTTACTGCGGCGTGCGCGCTCAATTCGAG
>CAWUUY010000299.1:0-17420 GCA_963924885.1 uncultured Burkholderiales bacterium
CGCCCGCGCTCGCCGCCGGCGAAGTGCCGGTGTTCTTCGACGCGGTGGCCGGCCATCAGGCCTTCATCAAATCGGGTCGTGTGCGAGCGATTGCCGTCACCAGCGCCGCGCGTGTGTCGGCGTATCCCGACGTGCCTACCATGAAAGAAGCCGGCTTCGCGCGCATCGACGGGCTGGTGTGGTACGGCTTTCAGGCGCCCGCCGGCACACCCAAGCACATCATCACCCGGCTCAACACCGAATCGAATCGCGTGCTCGCGATGCCAGACGTGAAAGATAAACTGACGGCGGTCAGCATCGAAGCCGCGGGCGGCACGCCGGAAGAATTCGCCAAATTCATTCGCACCGAACTCGACAAGTGGGGGCCGGTGATCAAGTCGGCCGGGGTGAAGGCGAATTAACGCGTTCCTTTTATTTTGCACGAAACAGATTAACCAGAGACACCCATCATGACCACCGGCACCGTCCAGTCGCTCAACATCAGCGGCCTGATAAAGTACTCACCCGACGCGCGCGTGAATCAGCCCTTGCTGGAATCAAAAGACTTCGTGACGCGCATGAACTGCTACGAGCCGGGCCAAGTGACGCCGTTTCACGTGCATCCCAACGATGATGAAGTGATCTTTTGCGTTGAAGGGCGCGGCGCGATTACGTTCGAAGCGCGCGATTCTGTGCCGATGGCGCCGGGCAGTCTGGTGAGTCTGCCGGCGGGGTTGCCGCACGGCATCGAGGCGGCGGCGGATAGCCGCATGGTTGTCATCTACACCACCAACGCTGGCTATACCAGCGAACGGCCACAGCACCGCGCCGCCGAAGCGGGGATACCGTTGCCGGGCGAGAAAATATATAAAATATAATAAAAACAAATACTTATGTTATTTTAGAGGCAGGGTAACCTAAAAAGTAGACGCTTACGTTGAGTAATATCATGCCAAATATTAGATCAATCGTGCTAATATTTAGCAATGTCACTTGCCTCCGCTTTTTTCTCGGATAGCCAGTCCCGCGTCTTTCGCTGGCTGTTTGGTCACCCCGAGCGCGAATTCCATTTGAACGAATTGCGGCGTCTGACCGGGCTGGGCAGCGCTTCTCTGCAACGCGAACTGAATCGTCTGGCCACGGCCGGGCTGGTGCGCTCGGAGCGCGCCGGCAACATGCGACGCTTTCGCGCAAATCCGCAAAGCCCGGTTTACAGCGAATTGATTTCCCTGACGCGCAAGACCTTGGGTGCCGAACCGCTGTTGCGCGAGGCGTTGCGGCCGCTGGTTCCCGGGTTGCAAGCCGCATGGATTTTTGGTTCCGTCGCGAAACAAACCGACACTGCGCAAAGCGATGTCGACGTGATGCTCGTGGGCGAAGACCTGTTGCTGGAAAAAATATTTGCGGTAGTGGCGCCAATCGAGACCCAACTCGGATGCAAG
The DNA here is from genome assembly GCA_963924885.1 of uncultured Burkholderiales bacterium. GTDB lineage: Bacteria > Pseudomonadota > Gammaproteobacteria > Burkholderiales > SG8-41 > UBA5216. The sequence continues at coordinate 1,422 of CAWUUY010000299.1, forward strand.
ATCAACCCCACTTGCTACACGCCCGGCGAATTTCAGCGCCGCCGCGCAGAGCCGGATTCATTCGTGAACCGTGTGCTGGCACAGCCCGTGATTACGTTGATCGGAGAAGCCCCTGAGCCTGCCCGCGCTGGATAATCTCGTGCGCATCGGCCGACTCAAGGCGGAGCCGCGCAACGGCAACGAAACGAAACGAAGCGTTTGCTGGCGATGGCGCGAACGCGTCTGGCTGATGCAAGGCTGCCCAGCCTTTCCGCGGAAGGCCGCTTTACCAGCGCCTACAACGCCGCGCATGCCGCGGCATTGGCTGTTCTGCGATGGCACGGGTATCGCAGTGAAAACCGCTACATCGTATTTCAAAGCCTCACGCACAACATGAACTGGTCGGCAGCGCAGTGGCGCGTGCTGGACGCCGCGCATAAGCAACGAAATCTTGCGGAGTACGAAGGATTCCTTGATGTGGAGGAGTCCGCCATTGCCGAACTCCACGCGCTGGCCGCTAAACTGATCGGCAGTGCGGAAAAGCTGGTGGCATTGTAGTCTACAGAGATCAATTGCCGTGAATACGACGATGAAGGGCGTTGCCGTGGCCTTCTCATAATCGGCAATTTTCCGCAAGTTGCGTTCGTGCCCGCATTGGGTAGAGAATCGGATTCAGCCTCGAATCCAGGGAGACAAGCCATGTCAGTACAAGCAATGCGTGAAACGGCAACACAGCAGGCGGGTGCGGTTGAGGTGAAGCCGATGGCCATTCACATCGGCGCCGAGATACACGGCGTCGATTTGTCGCGTCCGCTGCCGCCGGCGCAGGTGAGCGCGGTGCGCGCCGCGCTGCTGCGCTGGAAGGTGGTGTTCTTTCGCGATCAAACGCTGGATCACGCGAAGCACATCTCCGCCGCGCGCCAGTTCGGCGACACCACCGCCGGGCATGTGGTGTACGGCAGCGACGGCGAGTATCCGCAAATTTATTCCGTGGCCAAAGACCGCAAGGCCAACCGCTTTCAGGGGCAGGTGCTGTTTCGCCCGTGGTCGGGCTGGCACACGGATATCACCGCCGCAATCAACCCGCCCGCGGCCTCCATGTTGCGCGGCGATGTCGTGCCGCCCTATGGCGGCGACACGCTGTTTACCAATCTGGTGGCGGCGTACCATGCGTTGTCGCCGGTAATGCAGAAGTTTGTCGATAGCTTGCACGGCGTGCATCGTTTCGCGCCGCCGCCCGGCGTGGATCAGACGCCGGAGTATCAGGCGTTGATGCGTAAGCGCACGCTGGTGAGCGAGCATCCCATCGTGCGCGTGCATCCCGAAACCGGCGAGCGCGCGCTTTACGTCAGCCCATCGTTTCTGAAATCCATCGTCGGCGTGTCACCGCGCGAAAGCCAGGTGCTGCTGGAGTTTTTGTGGGAACACATCGTGCGCCCTGAATTCACCGCGCGCTTCAGGTGGGCGCCGGGCAGCGTCGCGTTCTGGGACAACCGCGCCACCGCGCACTTGGCGCCGAGGGATATTTTCGATTCCGAGTTCGATCGCCAGTTTTATCGCGTGACGCTGGTGGGGGATGTGCCGGTGGGCGTGGATGGTCAGCCGTCGAAGGCTATCGAGGGCGCGCCGATCACGGCGCTGTAGCGGTTTCCGCTACGCCAGCGTGCCCAGCAGGTAATCCGCGCACAGCAACGTGTGCCGATCCGCGCCCCGCGGCCCTACCACCTGCAAACCCACCGGCATTCCATTTGGCCCCTGCGTAAACGGCAGATGCACGCAGGGCGTATGCAAGAGCGTCCACACGCGGTTAAACAGCGGATCACCGGTGGCGCCCAAACCCGCGGGCGCTTCACCGATGGCGCTGGGCGCGAGCAACACATCCACGCGTGAAAACAGCGCCTCGCCCATGCGGCGGCAGTTGCGCGCCAGCGTGATGGCGGCGTCGTAACGCTCTCGCGGCAGCGCCGCGCCCGCGGCGATCAACTCCTGCAACTTGACCGAGAGCCGCGCGCGATGCGCGTGCCACTCGTAGGCGAGTGAGCGCGCCATCTCGTACGTCATGATGTCCAACTGCGCCTGCACCAGGCCGGCGACATTCGGCGGCAGGTCGATGTCAATCAAGGTGACGCCCGCTGCGCCGAGTTGGCGAATGGCCAGATCCATCGAGGCGCGGGTTTCGGCTTGCGCGCGCGGCCACTCGAAGGTGCGGCAGATACCGACGGTGGGCTTGGTTGAAAGCGGTTGGTCGATCACGAGCTCTTCGCGCCCGCTGGCGGCAGCCGCGAGCAGCGCGGCATCGGGCACGTTGCGCGCGAGCGTGCCGATGGTGTCGAGCGTATCGGAGAGCGACTTCACGCCGGCGCGGTTGATGAGTCCGAAGCTCGGCTTGTAACCCACCACGCCGCAAAACGCGGCGGGGCGTATCACCGAGCCGGCGGTTTGTGTGCCGAAGGCGAACGGTACCATGTGATCGGCCACCGCCGCCGCCGAGCCGCTGCTTGATCCGCCGGGCGTGTGTGCGGTGTTTCGTGGGTTCGCGGTTTTGCCGGGCGTGAAATACGCAATTTCGGTGCTCACGGTTTTCCCCAGCACCACCGCGCCTGCCGCGCGTGCCAGCGCCACGCAGGGCGCGTCCCACGCGGGGCGATGATTGGCGTAGATCGCGGAGCCGTAGGTGGCGGGCATGTCGCAGGTGTCGATCAAATCTTTCACGCCGACGGGGATGCCGTGCAGCAAGCCTTTTGTGGTTGACTGATCGAGTTCACGAGCGTGTTGCGTCGCGGCATCGGCATTCAGATGCGCCCACGCGCCCACCAGCGGCTCGCGCACGGCAATGCGTTCCAGACAATCGCGCACCAGTTGCTCGCTGGTGATTTTGCCGGCGGCGATTTGTTTGCGCGCCTCGGTGGCGGACAATAAATTGAGATGGCTCATGGCGGCAGTATGCCACTGATGCGTTGCGATTCGGGGCGCGGCTTCCACAAAATGGCCTTCCATATGGCAATGGCCGCCGTCCAGCAGTATGATGATTTTTCCGCACGTTGTTTTCCCTCGAACGCCATCCAAAGGATTCCCATGAGCACGAGCAATTCCACCACGGCGCTGGCCGGTATCAAGGTTGTTGACATGACGCAGTACGAAGCAGGCACCTCCTGCACGCAGGCGCTGGCGTGGCTGGGCGCGGACGTGGTGAAAATTGAGCCGCAGGGCGGCGAGAACGGGCGCTTCGCGTCGACCAACAGCGGCGACGTGGATTCGTTTTACTTCATCATGATGAACTCCAACAAGCGCAGCTTTGTGTGCGACTTGAAATCCACGCGCGGCAAAGCGGTGATGAAAAAAATGATCGCGCAGGCGGATATTTTGATCGAGAACATGTCGCCCGGCGGCATCGAACGGCTGGGGTTTGGTTGGGACGTGGTGAGCAAACTTAACCCGCGTTTAATCATGGCGCAGATCAAGGGCTTCGCGCCCGACGGCCCGTATGGCAAATACCTGAGCTTCGACATGATCGCGCAGGCAGTCGGCGGCGCGTTCGCGATTACCGGCGAGGCCGGCGGCAAGCCGCTGCGCCCCGGCCCGCACGTCGGCGACACTGGCGCGGGCATACACGCGCTGGTGGGCATACTCGCCGCACTCAATCAGCGTCACGCCAGCGGGAAAGGGCAGCGCGTTGAAGTGGCGATGCAGGACGCCGTGATTAACTTTAACCGCATCTGTTTCGCGGGCCAGTTGATGTTCGGCAAGCCGGTGCCGCGCACCGGCAACCAAAGCTCCATCGGGGCGGCGGCGCCAAGCGAGTTGTATGCCTGCAAACCAGGTGGTGAAAACGATTACGTGATGGTCTACACCTCGCGCGCGGGCAACTGGCACTGGCAGCGCTTGCTCGTCGTGATCGGGCGCGAAGATTTAAAAGATGACGCACGCTTTGCCTCACCGGCGGCGCGCGTGCAGAACGCGCCGGCGGTCGATGCGCTGGTGGCGGAGTGGTGCAGCCGCCACAGCAAAATCGAAGCCATGGAAAAAATGCAAAACGCCGGTGTGCCCGCCGGCGCGGTGCTCGATACGCAGGAGCTGTCGAACGACCCGCACTTACGCAAGCGCGGCATTTTCGCAGCGGTTCAACACCCCAAGCGCGGTGAAGTGGTGGTGCCGGGCTGGCCGGTGAAAATGTCCGACTGCGATGTGCCGTTGCAATGTTCGCCGCTGCTCGGTGCGAACACCGAAGAAGTGCTGGCAAGCTGGGCGGGGTTGAGCAAGGCGGAGATCGAGGAATACATGAAAGAAACGCCGGTGAAGATCGGCAAGAAATAACAACGGCAGTAACCCCACCACACCGTCATTCCCGCGAAGGCGGGTATCCCCTTCCCTTGGGGGAAGGTAGGTTGGTTGGGGGAGCTGTGACGCAAGTTGCGCTGTGTTATCGGTTTCCGCCTGCACGGGAACGACAGTGGTAATTTGAATAATCATTATAACTAATTGTTTTAAAAGGATATTTAACAATGGCAACCATCACTGGCAACGACCTTGTAGGCGAATCCCTCAGGCGCATCGGCGTCACCAACTTTTTCTTCATCATGGGCGGGCCGATCAACGACACCTTGCTCGCCACCATGAAGCGCGGCATCCGCGGCATCGACGTGCGCCACGAGCAGGCCGCCGCGATGAGCGCGCAGGCGTATGCGCGCGCGCTGAATTTTCCGGGCGTGTGTTTTGGCGCATCGGGGCCGGGCACCATCAACCTCACCACGGGCTTGGCGAACGCGCTGATCGACGGTGTGCCGGTGGTGGCGTTCGGCGGTTCCAGCCCGATCAACGAATACGGCAACAGCTCGTTTCAGGAAATCGATCAGGTCGCGATCATGAAACCCGTCACCAAATGGGCGAACCGCATTTATGAAACGCGGCGCATTCCTGAATGGATCGACCTCGCGTTTCGCCAGTCGATCAGCGGCAAGCCCGGCCCGGTGTATCTCGATCTGCCGTCGGATGTGATCAACAACACCATCGATGATGCGACAGTTGTGTGGCCCGATTTCAACAAGACGCTCACGCGCGCGCGCCCGCAAGGTGACCCGGCGTTGATCGAAGAAGCATTGAAAATTTTAGAGAAAGCGCAAAAGCCGGTGATCCTTTCCGGCAGCGGCGTGTTGTGGTCGGGCGCGGAGTCCGAGCTGCGACAATTCGTCATCGACAAAGGCATCCCCATCTACACCACGCCGCAGGGCCGCGGCGTGCTCGAAGAAGATCACCCGCAGGCGTTTCTGAATGCGCGTTCCTCCGCGATGAAAGAAACCGATTGCGTCATCATCGTCGGCACGCGAACGAACTACGTGTTCGGCCACATCAAGCCGCCGCGCGTATCCGCCAACGCCAAAATCATCCGCATTGACATCGATGCGAACGAAATCAGCGGTAGCCAGCGCGTCGATGTCGCCATCACCGGCGACGCCAAAATGGTGCTGCGGCAATTGCTCGATGCCTCCGGCACGCGCGTGAAGTCAGCCCTCTACGCAGGCTGGCGCGGGCGGCTGTCCGAAATCGAAAACCTCAAAGCCCCCGAATCCGAAAAAGCCATGGCTACCAGCGCCACGCCGATCCACCCGCTGCGCCTGTGCAAAGAGATCAAGGACTTCATCGACCGCGACGGCGTGCTGGTGGTGGACGGACAGGAGATTCTCAACTTCGGCCGCCAGTCGATCCCGACCTTCATTGCAAGACACCGCATCAACTCCGGCACCTTCGGCACCATGGGCGTCGGCATGCCCTTCGGCGTGGGCGCAAAAGTCGCGCGCCCCGACAAACAAGTGATCGTGCTCCACGGCGACGGCTCGTTTGGTCTCAACTCCATGGAACTCGACACGGCGGCACGCCACAACCTGCCGATGATCGTCGTCATTAGTCTCAACGGCGGCTGGACAGCCGACCCCAAAGGCGACAAACCGGGACGTAATCTGGGCTACACGCGCTTTGATTTATTCGCGCAGTCGTTGGGGTGTCATGGCGAGCACGTGAGCAAGCCGGAGGATATACGGCCTGCGTTAGAGCGTGCGAAAGAGGCTATCAAGAAGACGGGGAAGCCCGCTTTGGTGAACGTGGTTACGGACGATAAAGCGCGGGCCGTTACTATTCGGTTTACTAAGACGGCGACGTAGGCGCATTGTTGTCGGGCGCAATGCCCTTCGTTCATTGCGCCCGTGTGCTGATCTATTGGAGTTCGCCAAATGCCATATTGCCCAAACTCAAATTTCGTACAAGAGCTAACCGAAAATTCCGAATCGTGCCCAAACTGTGGCGCTGAATTTGGGCCCGGCTCTGCATGGAAGCCCACACTAGTACCGAACGTTAAGAAAGATCAAAAGGCAGATGGTTGCTTTCTTGCTGGCCTTTTGATCGTAGGCATTCTGGCAATGTTCATCTAGAATCTTTTTACAAGCATAGGGCTTTATCACTAACGCGCGTAACCCGCTATCCGTGGGGCGTCAATAAGCAAGCCTAAGGTGGGCACGTCCTTTGAGCCCATGCGTTGCGATGGTGCATGCGTGATGCCGCGTGGGCAAAACAAAGAACGTTTTGCCCACCCTACGGTTTTCGATGTAGCCGATTTCGTAGCGGCACACTTGGTTTTGTAGGTTGGGCTGGTAAGCCCAACACCAACGGTGTATCACGTGCGAATGTTGGGCTTCCTTCGTCAGCGCTAACCTACGATTTTGATGAAGGCCTACTTCCCAAACCGAAATGTAGAAGAAGGTTCGTCCATCCGGTCTCGTGGCTTGCGGATGCGATTGGCCATTTCCAGCGCCGCTGGGGCGTTTTCCAGCAGCATCGCCATTTGCCGTTCGTTCAATTTCAACCCGGCGCGCTGCGCCAGGGTTTCAACGATACCGCGTGTCTTGGCATCGACATCCGGTTTCGGCTCGAACACGCTGACCTCCACCGCGGGCGCTGTTGCGCCGGGCTGTAACGGCGGGCGGCGGGTGTGCCAATCGGTGGCTTGCTGATAGGCGTGCCCGGCGGCCAGTACTTGCGCGTCGTTGTACGGGCGGGTGATGAGTTGCAGGCCCAGCGGCAAGCCGGCTTTCGACAAGCCGCCGCACAGCACCAGCGCCGGGGTGCGCGCTGAATTCGACGGCGTAAAGGCATTTGATTTACGCCAGAAATTGGTGATGCTGTAATCCTCGAAGCGCGGCGCGGGGCCGAAGCCCGCGGTCAGCAACAGATCGTATTTCTGCAACAGCGGCTGCATATCGGCGATGTAGCGCCGGTGTTCGCGCAGCGCCTGCACGTAGTCGCTGGCCTGAAACACGCACGCGGGCAGCGCGCGTCCGAGAAAATCGCGGCCGTAATCGCCGGGCCGCGCGAGCAAGTCCTTTTGTTGGATGGAGAACATTTCGCTTTCGGCGATGATGACCTTGACGTCGAGACCGTCCAGCATCGGGCGAGCGCGGCAGTCTTCGAGTGTCGCGCCCATGCGTTTAAACGTGCCGATCGCTTCTTCTATCGCGGCGCGCAGGTCTTCGTGTGCGGGCAGGTCTTCTTCCCAGTAGTGGCGCAGCACGCCGATTTTTAGTCCCTTGGCCGAGAAGGACTTCAATGCCGTGCGGTAATCGGGTATCGGCTGTTCGGTGCTGCCCGCATCTTTGGCGTCGTACCCTGCCAGTGCCTGCAAAAGAATCGCGCAGTCTTCGGCGGTGCGCGCCATCGGCCCGCAGTGGTCAAACGTGAATGAGTTCGGGATCACCCCGGCGCGGCTGACCAGTCCGTAGGTGGGCATCAGGCCGGTAATGCCGCAATGCGAGGCCGGCCCGCGGATCGAGCCGCCGGTGTCGGAGCCGAGTGCCGCGGGCGTCAGCCCCGCCGCCAGCGCCACGCCCGAACCGCTGGACGAGCCGCCGGAGAAATGCGCCGTGTTCCACGGATTACGCGCGGGCGGCCACGGCAAATCAAATGACGGCCCGCCGTGCGCGAACTCGTGGGTTTGCAGCTTGCCCAGCAGAATCGCGCCAGCATCGAGCAGTTTTTGCGTAGTGGTGGCGTTTTCACGCGGGATGTTGTCGATGCACACCTTGGAGCCGCCGGAGGTGAGGATGCCCGCGGTGTTGTAAATATCTTTCAGCGCAAACGGGATGCCATGCAGCGGGCCGCGATAGTTACCGCGCGCGATGTCCTGTTCGGCTTGCTTGGCCTGCGCGCGCGCGAGGTCGGCGGTGACGGTGATAAAGGCCGAGAGTTGCGGTTGATAGGTGTGGATGCGTGCGAGCAGCGCTTCGGTTAATTCCACCGGCGAGAGTTTTTTCGCGCGGATCAGGTCGGCGGTTTCGGCGATGGTGAGGTAGTGCAGGTCGGTCATGGTCACCGCCCCGGCGCAATCAATCCCAAATCCGTCAAGATCGCGCGCGTCTGCACTTCTTCCACTTCAAGCTGCTTCATAAACGCCTTGCTCAACAAATAACTCGGATCCCAAAACTGCTGCTCGGTATCCTTGCGCCACTCGGGTGTTTTGGCGAGCTTTTCGAACGTCGCATCCCAATACGCTATCTCTGCAGGCTTCATGTCCTTTGGCCCCATGAAGCCGCGCCAGGTGTAGAACACGGCGTTGCTGCCTTGTTCTTTCAAGGTAGGCAGCTCGGCCAGCGCGCCGGTTTGCCGCGTGGCGGCGGAGATGCCGAGAATGCGCGCGCGGCCTTCTTTTTGCAGCGGGAACATGCTGCGCGGGCTGGAGACGTAGACATCAATATGTCCGCCGAGCATTGCGGTCAGCGCCGGGCCGCCGCCGGGATAGACCACGGTTTTGACCTTGGCGGGATCGATGCCGATGGATTTCAGATACATGCTCATCACGATGTGATTGTGATTGCCGCGCGCGGTGGCGAAGGCGAACGAGAGCGACTGCGAATCTTTTTTCAGGCGTGCCGTAAGATCAGCGAGCGTTTTGATCGGCGATTCGGCCCTGACCGAGATCACCACAAACTCGCGCGCGAGAATATTCAGCGGCGTGAAGTGGGTGTAGGTCAGCGGCGAGGTGCCCATCAGCTTGTTGCCGATCAGCGCGGGCGAAATGGTGGCGATGTAATGCGCGTCGCCGCGATGCTGATTCAGATACGCCCAGCCGATGGTGTTGGCCGCGCCTGGCTTGTTGACCACCGCTGAACTGGGCACGAGGCCGGTGCTTTGAAAAATATTCTGCACCACGCGCGCCATCACATCGGGCGAGCCGCCGGGGGCGGAGCCGACCACGAGTTCGACGGTTTTGCTGGGCTTCCAAGCTTGGGCATGGGCAAGGCTGGTGGCGCAGACGATCACTAGTGTGGTCAATGCCTGGCGTATTAACATGGTTTCCTCCATTGGTTTTTGCCCTTATGATCGTATCGCTGATTGACCTGGATGTCACGATGAATGGCAGGGTCGCGACGCTTGCCGCATACTCCCAACCCCTAACACTCAACTGCTGACTCCCAACCATGCCTTATTACACCCCCGCCCAAATCGGCATGCCGCTCGCCGACGTAGACACCCCCGCATTGCTGCTCGATCTCGATGCCTTCGAGCACAATCTCAAGCTGCTGCACGACTCTCTCAAGGGGTGCAACATCAAAGTGCGTCCGCACGCCAAGAGCCACAAGTGCCCTGAAATCGCGCTGCGCCAGATGGCGCTGGGCGCGGTGGGCGTGTGCTGCCAGAAAGTGAGCGAGGCCGAGGCGATGGTCGATGGCGGCGTCAACGACGTGTTGATCGCGAATGAAGTGGTGGGTGCGGCGAAATTAAAACGCCTGACCGCATTGGTGAAGCGCGCAAAGATCGCGGTGTGCGCCGATCACACGGATAACGTCACCGCGCTCGATGCCGCCGCGCGTGAGGCGGGCGTGACGCTGAACGTGCTGGTCGAAGTGAACGTCGGTGCCAACCGCTGTGGCATTGAGCCGGGTGAACCGGCCTTCAAGCTGGCGCAAAAAATTCATCAATGTAAAAATCTAAAATTCGCCGGCTTGCAGGCGTATCAGGGCGGCGCGCAGCATATGCGTAAAACAGATGATCGCCGCGCGGCGATTGAAGCCGCGTGCGAAAAAGTCAATCGCACCACCGCGCTATTGGAACAGGCAGGCATTCCCTGCGAGCGTGTCACCGGCGCGGGCACCGGCACCTATCTGTTCGAGGCGGCGAGCAGCGTGTATCACGAGCTGCAGACCGGTTCGTATATTTTCATGGATGCCGATTACGCCAAAAACGACTGGACGGAAAGCGGCATTCCGCGCTTTGAGCACAGTCTGTTCGTGTGGACCACGGTGATGAGCTGCTCTGCGCCGGGTCACGCGATTTGCGATGCGGGTCTTAAGGCATCGAGTGTCGATTCCGGCATGCCGCGCGTGTTCGATACGCCGGGCGTGGAATACATCAAGGCGTCGGACGAACATGGCGTGCTGAAATTACATCCGGGCACATCGCTGAAACTAGGGCACAAGCTGAAAATCGTGCCGGGACATTGCGACCCGACGGTGAATCTGTACGATCATTTTGTGTGTGTGCGCAAGGGCGTGGTCGAAGCGCTGTGGCCGATCAGCGCGCGCGGTGCGTTACTCTGATAGGTAATTTAACTATCTGTTTTTAAACGATAATTTATGACGCCTTTGCGTGGTGTGGGATTCATCGGACTCGGCAACATGGGCAGCCCGATGGCGGCGCGGATTGCGCAGGCCGGATTTGATCTCACGGTGTTCGATATTAATCCGGAAGTATCGGCGAGGTTTGTCGCGCACTATGCTGTGCAGGGCGGCGCACGGAACCGTATCAAGGTTACCGCATCGTTGGCGGAGTTAGGGCGCGGTGTCGAAGCGGTGGTTACGATGTTGCCCACGGACAAAATCGTACATGCAGTCATCCTTGGCAAGGATGGCGTCGCGAGTACGCTGGTGCGCGGCGGTATCGTCGTTGACATGAGTACCAGCGATCCGGTCGCTACGCAAGCATTGGCTGTAGCGCTGGCGCCGCGCGGCATCACGGTGATCGATGCGCCAGTGATGGGCGGCGTGGTGTTCGCGCGCGACGGCACGCTCGATATCATGGCGGCGGGCGAGGCGGCGACGATTGAGCGCGTCACGCCATTGCTGGAAAGCATGGGGCGCAGCGTGATCGCCTGCGGCGCGGTGGGCAGCGCGCACGCATTGAAAGCGCTGGGCAACTACATCAATGCCTGCGCGATGATCAACGTGGTCGAAGCGATGGCCATCGGCAAGAAATTCGGCCTCGATGCCAAATTCATGGCTGAGGCGCTGTTGCCGATGATCAACGGCCGCCAGCATCCGCTGGAGAAAAAAGTGATTCCGCAAATTCTCACTCGCCAGTTCAGCACCGGTATGTCGATGGGGTTCATCACCAAGGATCTGAAAATCGCCGTCGATACCGCGCAGGCGCTGGGTGCCCATGCGCCGCTGGCCGAGCTTACGCATGCGCTGTGGGCCGAGGCGGTTGAGACGTTCGGCGGGCAACGCGATCAGACCGAAGTGGCTAAACTGTGGGAACAGAAAACCGGCGTGTCATTGAGCGCGAAGGGGTCGCTATGAACACCAGAAGGCAACTACTCATCGCATCCGCATTGATTTTGTCAGGCAAAGGAGCAACACTCATGGCGCAAGAAAAATCCCAACTCGTATTGGGCACCGCCACCCCCGGCGGCGGCTTCCCCGCTTACGGCTGGCCGTACGCCGAGGTGCTGAACGCGGCGGATGCCACGCTCCGCATCGAGCCCATCAACACCAAGGGCAGCACGGAGAACGTGGTGTCGCTAGAACAGGACAAGCTCGATCTGGGCTTGGTCACCGGTGAAGTCACCTACGAAGCGATCAAAGGCATAAACGGCCCACCGGCGAAAAACCTTCGCATCATCAACGCCACCTACTCGCAGGCGGGCATGTTCATGGTGCGCGCCGACAGCCCGTATCAGAGCATCAGCGATCTCGTCGGCAAGACGGTGGTGTGGGGCGCATCGAGCTCGGGTTTTGTCGTGCTGGCGCGTTATGTCTTCGACGGTCTCGGTCTCGATTTCCAGAAAGACTTTGAGCCGATCCTGCTCAAAAGCGCGGGTGAAGGCCCGCCGATGGTGAGCGAGGGCCGCGCGGCGGCGATGTGGGGTGGCGGCGTCGGTTGGCCGCCGTTCATGAACATCGCGCAAGGCCCGGTGGGCGGGCGCTTCATCGCGCCCAGCGCCGCCGAGATCAAACAGATCACCGCCAAGCATTCGTTCCTCAAACAAACCACCATGCCGGCGGGCAGTTATCCCGGCCAGCAAGGCGCGGTGAACGCCGTCGGCTCGTGGCCGTTCGTGCTGGCGCGCGCGTCGCTGCCGGATGACATCGCCTACAAACTGGCGCGCGCCTTGCACCAGAGCGAAGCCGCGTTCGGACAAAAACTCGAACAGGCGCGCGAATCGACGTTGGCGAATACGCTGGTGGCGGCGCCGAGCCGGGAGTTGATCCATCCTGGTGTTTTGAAATATATGCGTGAGGCGGGGTTGCTGAAGTAGGTCTGCCTTTGATGGGGACATGGCGCCATGCTGAATCTTCAGGCAATAATTGCGCCATGACGCGCACCGTAGGGAACAAGGATCGCTCTGAATTCGTACTGGATCCCGTGGAAGCATGGCATCGAGGGAGGGCGCTTGATCGCCTGTTGGCGCAGGCGCTGCCGCCGCACCCACGCAGCGTGTTTTGTGGCACGCACGCGGATTTTGCGCGCCGCGATGCGCTACGCAGCGCGCAAATCGCGCACCGTCTGAACGCTGGCTGACCTGCTGTTTGCCGCGAATGGGGAGACCTTTGAATCTTTGCAGTTGCACGTGCGCACGCTGACCGTGGATGGCGTGGAAATACGCACCCTGAATATCGATGGTCTGCTGTAGACAAAGACCGACTACCGCGTGAAAGATTTGCTGGATCGTCAGGCGTTATTGAAAATACTTGCGCAGCTTAAACGCGACTAAAGCGTGCGGCAGGCGTTAAAAAAGCGCGCTATCGGCGCGCTTTTTTTATGCGGGTACATCCCAGCATTACGGCTTGCGGCATCCAAACGCGCCATCCGGATTCTCAAAATAAATCAGGCCGGGCGAGCACTGCATTTTCGCCACGGGCTTGGGCGCGGGGATCCTGCACGTATAGCTGCCGTCCTTCGCCGTGGGGCCCACCTGATAACCTGTGGGGCACGATGTGCGCGTCGCACAGGTGGGGGCGTCGGCTATCTGCCGGCATTGGAAGCTGCCGTATTTTGCGGCGTAGCTGGCTTGGTAGCCGACCGGGCAGAAAGGGGCTGCCGCTTTGGCGGCGGGCGCCACCGCTGGTGCGGCGGCAGGGCCCCCGGGTGCAGCAGGTGCGGCGACCGGCAGCGCTTCGACTACCAGTGTGGCTTTCGCGCTGCCGTTACAGGGGAAATGTGTGGTGACTTTTTTGCCTTCGACGCTGACGACATAGGAGCCGGGATTGGCGTAGGTTTTGGTGAAGGTGCGCGGCTACTGATCGCGGTTCACCACCTTCACATCGAGGCCGCCGCCGTCGCTGTAGTTGATGCGAAAGCCGCAGTTGTTGCCCTGCGTTTCGTCGCCAGTCACCGTGATGGTGACGGACGCGCCGGCCTTGATGGTTGTCGGTGCGACCGTCACGCCCTCGATTTTATTGACGGCAAATGCCGCGCCGGATGCCAGGGCGAGAACCGCGGCGCATAGGAGTGTGCGTTTCATGATTTTCCTTGTGGATGAAAAAAGAGATCAGGCGTTGACTGGGGCGGCTTTCGCCAGCCCCGGCATATCAAAGCCGAGTTTGAGCAAGCCATCCACCACGGTTTTTGCCTGCGTGGCGGTGAGTTCCACCAGCGGCGGGCGCACGGTGGCCCACTCGGGGTCGCGCGCGTAGTGCGCGATCACCGCTTTTAGCGCGGGGATCATGATGTACTGGCCGGTGGTTTTGCGCACTACGTCGAGCGCGGCTTGCTGCGCATCGGCGTCGGCGTTTTGCCATTCGCGATAGAGCTTGTCGATGGCCGCCGGGTTGACGTTGGCGGTGGCGCTGATGCAGCCCGCGCCGTGGTTGCGCATGTTCGCCAGCAAAAACGACTCGCTGCCGACAAACACATCAAAGCCCTGCTTGGCAAACGCGTCGAGAAACACCTTGGTGTTGTTCCAGTCGCCGGAGCTATCCTTCATGCCGGCGATGGCTTTGGGGTAGCGCTTCATCAGGCGCTCCACCAGTTTGGGCGTGATGCCCACTACCGCGACGGGCGGGATGTGATACAGATAAATTTGCAACCGCGCATCGCCCACGCGCTCGATGACTTCGGAGAAATGGCGAAATAGACCTTCTTCAGGAACGTCCTTGTAGTAAAACGGCGGCAGCATCAGCACGCCCGCGCAGCCGGCCTTGACCGCGTGTTCGGTCAGGCGCACGGTGTCGGTGAACGCGCAGCAGCCGGTGCCGGGCATCATGCGCGCCGGGTCCACGCCCGCCTGCAACAGCGAATCGAGCAGCGCCATGCGTTCATTGGTCGAGAGCGAATTGGCTTCGCTGTTGGTGCCGAACACCGCGAGGCCGGAACCCTGGCCCAGCATCCACTGGCATTGCGCGACAAAGTGATTGTGGTCGGGGCTGTAGTCGGCCTTGAACGGTGTGCAGACGGGGGCGAGCACGCCTTTGATGCGCGCGGGTGATTTCGATTCTTTCATGGGGATACTCCGGAAATTGCGCAGGGTTGATGTGATAATGGCGCGACGCCGCAGTGGCGATGAAGGCAGTGCAGGTAGCGCATGCGACTGGCGGCGAGAATATCATATCGATCCTTTGACCCCAATCGGGTTGCGTCCGGGCGCAGGTATCTATAGCAGAGAAAATAATGATTAAAAACATATATTTATATATTACGATGGGTCTGGCGCTGACGGGCGGCGCGAACGCGGTGGCGCAGACGCAGGCGTATCCGTCAAAGCCGATCCGTTTTGTGATTGCGTTTCCGCCGGGCGGGCCGAGTGACATTCTGTCGCGGCTAGTGGGCGGCAGGCTCGCTGAAAATTTTGGCCAACCGTTTGTGTTCGACAACCGCCCCGGTGCGGGCGGCAATATCGCCAGCGAGATCACCGCGAAGTCTCCCGCCGATGGTTACACCTTGTTGATGGGCAATAACAGTATCCTCGCCACCAACGCCGCCCTGTACAAAAACATCGGTTTTGATCCGGTGAAGGATCTCGCGCCAGTGACACTGGTGGCGTCACAGCCGAACATCCTGGTGGTGAACCCTGCGGTGCCGGCAAAATCGGTGCAGGAATTTATCGGGTATGCCAAGGCGCAGGCGGGCAAATTGAATTACGCCTCGTCGGGCAGCGGCGCCGCCGCGCATCTGGCGGGCGAGTTGTTCAAGAGCATGACCGGTGTGCGCATGACACACGTGTCGTATAAAGGCGGCGCGCCCGCGCTGATCGACGTGTTGGCGGGGCAATGCCAGTTGATGTTCGCCACCGCATTGGCGGTGCAGCCGTATTTGCAATCGCAGCGCCTGCGCCCACTGGCGGTGACCACGGCCAAGCGCATGCCCACGCAGCCGGATTTGCCGACTATCGCCGAATCCGGCGTGCCGGGATTTGAAGCCACTACCCGGCACGGCGTGGTGGCGCCGGGCGGCACGCCGCCCGCGGTCATCGCGCGCCTGCACACGGAGATCAGCAAGGTGTTGCAGATGCCGGATGTCAACGCGCGCATTAGCGCGCAGGGCGCCGAGATCATCGGCGGCAGGCCGGCGATGTTTGCCGCTTATATTCAGAGTGAGATTCCCAAGTGGGCGAAAGTGATTAAAGATTCCGGCGCGAGAGCGGACTGACATGACAACACTAAAAGTTTTGGGCGCGGGGCCGGTCAAGCGCGGGGTGACTTTGGTCGCCGCAGAGTTTGAAAAGCAAACCGGCCACAAGATCACGGTTGAATTTGCCGGTGCGCCGGGCTTGAAAGATCGCATACTTGGCGGCGAGGTGGTCGATATTGCGGTGGGGGGGGG
>CAWUUY010000300.1:0-9215 GCA_963924885.1 uncultured Burkholderiales bacterium
GGGGCGCAGCAGCGGCGGACGAATGCGCACGCTGCTGATCGGCACGCCGGTGCCGCTGGCTGCGGCGGCTTCGAGCTTTGCGCGCCAGTTATCGAAATCGGCGATCAGGTTGTTGATGAGATCGTGCGGGCCAGTGTGCGGAATCGACTGCACCACGGCGCTCACGTCTACCACCGTGTCGTTGTTGGCGCCTTTGACGATGCCCAGTTTGAAATCATCGAAATACATTATTTTCATGTTGTTCCTTTGGTCAGTTGTTGTTGAGAAAGAAATGGATCAGGCAGCGGCGGAGGCACGCACCAGACTAGCCGAAATCAGCGCCGTCACCGCGCGCACATCGGCGAGTTTTTCGAACGCTTGTATTGTGGCATACAGCGGCGCGGCGTTGGCGTCGTGAACAATGTTGTGGATGCAGCCGTCGAACTTGGCTTTCATGCGCTCGGCGGAAAGCGGGTTGGCGGAAGTGCGGCCATACGGCTGATCAAGTTTTTTTGTCAGCACGCGGCCGTCGGTCAGCGTGATGCGCACTTCGGCTGCGAAATGGTTATCGGCGGGGAACTGCTCGGTGTTGTAGGTGGCGGAGGTGATGCGCTTTAACATCGATTGCATCACGGGTTCGCGGTAGGCGTTGTTTTCAAAATGTTTGTCGAGCACGCAGCGATCCGCCAGTGCGCGCGCCGCCACGTACTGCACGCTAAAGCGCGCATCGACATCGCTTTTAGGATCGGGGCGGTTGGTGTGTTCGAGGCGGCGCGGGTGCGTCCAGGTTTGCAGCTTCGCCACCCTCTCAGGCGTGAGATCATGTTCCTTGGTGAGATCAAGCACCGCGTCCACCACCGGGTGCGTGCTGCCGCAGCAGGTGTATTGCTTGATGGCGATGCCGGGCTTGACGATATCCCACGGCGCGCCCCACTTCGGGAAAATTTTCGACGTATCGTAATTGCCTTCGCCGTTGAACACATTGAGATAACCCTGCTTGTGTTCGAACGCACCAGGGCTGGCGGTGAAGCCCTCGCGCGCCAGCACCGTGGCGAACAAGGCGCTGCGCGCGCAGTTGCCCACATGCAGCGGCTTGGTATCGGTGCCGAAGTTGGATTTAACGCCAGCCGCCATCGATGCGGACATCGCCAGCGCAATCGCGGTTTTCTCTTTTGACAACCCGGCGAGATAACACGCCGCCGCAGTGCCGCCGAAAATGCCGATGGTCACCGTCGGGTGCCAGCCCTTGGTGTATTGATGGAAGTTCAGGCACATTGACAGCTTGCACTCGGTCTCGAAACCCACGACGTACGCAGCGATGAACTTCTCGCCCGATGCGCCGATTTCATCCGCCAGCGCAAATAGCGCAGGCAGCACGGCCGCCGACGGATGCCCTCCCAGCGTGTTACTGCAATCATCCAGATCCAGCGCGTGCGCCGAGGTGCCGTTGATCTGCGCGGCATCGAGCGCGGCCACGCGGCGATCCTGCCCGAACAACAGGCTCGGGCCACTGGTGCCAGTGGTTACGCGCGTGACGATCTGGGTGCTGCGGTCGCGGCTGCCCGCGATCATGCAGCCGATGGTGTCGAGCAGGCCCACCTTGGCCCAGTGGATGGCTTCAGGCGGCAGGTCGGCGTAACGGGTTTCGAGGATGCGTTGGGCGAGGTCGGTGGCTAAGGTCATGTCAGTTTCTTTCAATCGTGGTGCAGATTACTCCGCGCGTATGCCAGCTTCTTTCACCAGTTTATTCCACTTGGCGACTTCGGTTTTGATGTGCTGGCCAAAGGCTTCCACGCTGCTGCCGATCGGCTCCGAGCCGTCGACGGCGAGTTTGTCCTTGATATCCGGAGCGCGCAGCGCTTTGACTGCCTCGGTGTTCAGCCGCGTGATGACGGCGGCGGGGGTTTTCAACGGCGCGACCATGCCGTACCAGCCCGCGACTTCGTATCCGGTGACGCCGGCCTCGTGCATGGTCGGCAGATCCGGCGCGCCGGCGGAACGCTTCGCGGTGGTGACGGCCAATGCGCGCACGCGACCGCCCTTTAATTGCGACTGCGCTTGCAGGATAGTGGAGAACAGCAATTGAATTTGTCCGCCGACCAGATCGGTCAACGCGGGCGCACCGCCCTTGTACGGGATGTGCGTCATGTTGATGCCGGTCATCGAGCACAGCAGCGCGCCTGACAGATGGCTCAAGCCACCGGTGCCCGACGAACCGTAATTGAGTGAATTCGGCTTGGCTTTCACCAGCGCAATCAGTTCCTTTACGCTCTTGGCCGCCACCGACGGATGCACGATCAGCGCATACGGCTGCGTGGTGGCCTGCGTGATCGGCGCGAGGTCGGTGATCAGATCGTATGGCAGCTTTTTCATGATGCTCGGGTTCACCGAATGGCTCGAGGAGATCATCGACAGCGTGTAGCCATCGGGCGGCGCCTTCGCTGCAATGTCGGCGCCGATGGTGCCGTTCGCACCCGCGCGGTTATCGACCACCACGGTTTGCCCCAGCGCCTCGGTGAGCTTCATCGCAATCGCACGGGCGGTGATGTCGGTGCCGCCGCCGGGGACGAAGGGCACGATGAGCCGAATCGGTTTGTTGGGGTACTGCTGCGCCATCGCGTTGCCGCATATCAACGCACTAATAAGGAACGTATGTAAGTTTTTGTTTTTAAACATATTTTTATTTAATCTCAATATCCATTAACGGCGCGTACTGTTGGCCGCCGTGACCATCGCTGTCGCGCGGATCGCCCTGAAAAAATGGGCGCGGGATCGATGCCTTGATCGCATACGCGTGATCGCAGTAAAAGAATTTCACGTCGGCGACGGGCAGGTTGTAACGCTTCGCCACCACCTCGCGCGTCAGCGCGCCGGAGTTTTTCACGCGCTGATAAGTGGCGTCGTCCTCGAACATGATGTCGAAGGTGAGTTCAAACGGCCCGGCATTTTTGCTGCGGATCAGGCGCGCCAGTTCGGCGAGTTGGGTCATTGCGGTAGCTCCTTCACGTTCGCACCGCTCACTTCATATAGCGACATTGGGAACATTTCGGTCGGCGTGTCGGGTTCGACCACGTGGTTGACATTGAATTTGTACACCGCGCCGCGTTCCATCTGGTTGTAGGGGCAGGCGATGGCGGTGATAAGACCGCTCCACTCGGGGATCGGCAAATGTAGCGCCTGATGGCGGATCACGCCGGCGATGGTGTTGGCGATGTCCTGCGTCGGTGCGGTGGCTTCGAAAATCAGGCACAGCTCGTGCGAGCGGATTTCCTTCACCGGCTCCAGCGGGCCCATGGTGCCGTTTTTGCCGTAGATGCGGATGTTGAGCAGGTAGTCGGACGGATTCAACTTGTCGCCGAACACCATTTTCACGCGCGCGTGGATTTTTTCGGTGACGCGCGCGGTCCAGTCGTCGATCTGGCGGATGATGAACGGATCGCGCACCGAGCCGATGAGGATGCTCATGTAGCCGGCCATCTCCGCGCCTTCGAGTTTGACGGTGTAACGCGGCGCGTGGATGAATTCGCTGCCGGTAACCTTGACCGCGCGATCCGACACCGCTTCGTAGCGCGAATTTGTCAGATCGAGCGTACCGGAACATTCGACCAGTTTGAACGGATCGGCATTCTCATACAGGCTGTGCGAGGCAATGCTCTGCGGCGTGCAGCGCAGCGTGTGATCGGGTGCTTCGACGACAAAGTGATCCTTGCGCACCCACGCGAACATGCAGTCGGGCGTGCGCCGCTGCACAGCGGACGCCGCGCCGCATTCAAGAATTTTCGCCATGTGCCACGAAATCCCCTTGGGAAAACCGCGCATCACCGGCATTGCCGCGAAAATCGCGGTGTCGCTGGAGCGTCCGGCGAGAATAATGTCCGCGCCGGATTCCAGCGCTTTTTGCCACGGCTCCGCGCCCATCATGCCGACGATGTGCGTGCTGCGGTCGATGACTGCTTCGTTGAACTCCGGCGCGGGGGACAAAGGCTTGATGCGGCCTTCGCGCAATCGTTTTTTCAGATAACTTTTATCGGCCTCGGCGTGAATCAGCGCCAGCTTGAAACTCAGGCCCTCGGTGACGGCGATTTCTTTGGCCATCGCGGCCATGGTCTCCAACTGCTCGTTGCTGCCGCCAGTGCCTGCGGTGCCGATCAGCAGCGGCACCTTGATCTTGCGCGCGCCCAGCATCATCAAGCGCAAATCGCGGCGGATCGCGGCCTGCGGAAACGCGGTCTTGCCGGAGCCGAGATATTCCGGGCCGGGATCGGTGGAGCCGGCATCCGCGCCGATGAAGTGCGGCTTTTGTTTGAGGCCCTGCTCAAAGGAGCTTTCGAGAAAGCCCGAACCGGTGACACCGGTTGGGGCCAGGACTCTGATTTCGCTCGCGTCATTTTGGTCGGTCATGGGTGATCCGTTAAGGTCAAAAGCTTTTTAACCGCGGATGAACACAGATAAACACAGATGAAACCCAACCCGTGATTCCCGCGTATACAGGAATCCATGAGCCGTCGCTAGTGGCACTGTGTTATGGGTTCCCGCCTACGCGCGGACGACGAGAAGTATTGGGTTTGGTTTTATCTGTGTTTATCTATGTCCATCCATAGTTAAATAATAGTTTTAAAACAGATACTTATGTACGTGATAGCGTCTTCGCCACGCCGCTGTAATCCTTGAATGTTTCTGCATCCACGGTGCGCCTTTCGCCTTGCGCCACCAGCCACAGGCGCACCATGTAGCGCTTTAACTTCGGATCCGGGTAGTCCTCGAACTCGGTGCGCGCGTGCAGCGTGGTGTAGTTGTTGATGAACTGCATGTCGCCGCGCGCGAGCATCATGTCCAGACGCATGTCGTCGCGGTTGGCGAGGTCATCGAGGCAGGCGAGCGCGGCGGTTTCGAGTTCGTTGTATTGGGCGTAACCCATCTTGCGCGCGGACTCGACGGTGTTGCGCAGGATGCGCGCGCTCACCACACCGTTTTTCTCGCTGAACACCGGCATGCGATATGTCGATAGATCGCCGCCTTCCTCGACGTTGATGCAGATATAGCCGTGAAACAGCGGGCCGAGATATTCAGGGTGCGTTTGCGCGATTTCGTTGTAGATGCGCGTGGAGCTGACAATGCTCGACAGCCCGCCGGACAGCGATTGCCGCTGGCACAACAGGCCCACGATATCGCAGCGGTCGGTGTGAAACATCAGGTGCTGATTGGTGCGGTAGCCGCGCACGCGGCCAGTGCCCATTTTGACGCCTTCGTCGAACACCTCGCCCAGCATATCGCCGTACGAGTTTTGCGAAATCGGCGAGCCGAGATACAAGCCGATGCCCCAGAACGCGCAGCGGATTTGTTCGTCGCTCCAGCCTTGCGGCAGGCCGCGCACCAGCACAAAGCCACGCCCGCGATTGATGTCGTGCGCCCAGACCCCAATCTCTTTGGCAAACGTCGGCAATGAAAAATCTTTCTTCTGAATGTCGATCTCGCGCAGGCCGCGTGCGATGCAAGCGTCGGCGGCGGCTTGCAGTTCGGCGATCTGCCGCGCGTTCAGCGTGATGTTCCAGCTTGCGTCTTTGGCGAAATCCGTGCCCTTCCAGGCGTTGGCTTCGGTGACAAGTTTGGGGGCGGAGGTCTGCATGATGGCGGTGCGCGGCGACACGTGTAATGACGCGCGCGGATGGCTGAAGTGGGAGCCGCGATGCTAACGAGTGCGTGCGGCTGGCGTCAAGCCATTGCGTCGCCGGAATACACCACATTGTGTCGATGGCCGTACGCGAGTAATCTCGCGGCTTCGAACTCAGGAGTTATGCATGAAAGTCACGCACGCATTGTTATGGATGGCGGTGGGGACTGCCGTTGCAGCTGGCGCCTACGCGCAAGGTTGGCCGGCCAAATCCATCCGCTTTGTCTCGCCGTATTCCCCTGGCGGCGGCAGCGACATTTTGGCGCGCGGTATCGGGCAGAAATTGTCGGAGAACTTGGGCGTATCGGTCGTGATCGACAACCGCCCCGGCGCGGGTGGGGTCATCGGCACCGAGATCGTCACCAAATCACCGCCCGATGGCTACACGCTGATGCTCGGCACGCCCGCGCCGATCACGGTGGCGCCGTCGCTGATGAAAAAAATGCCCTACGATCCTCTGCGTGATCTGACGCCGATCACCCTGGTGTCGATCGTGCCGGCGGTGGTGGCGGTGCATCCGTCGGTGCCAGCGAAATCGATCAAGGAACTGGTCGCGCTGGCTAAAGCGAAGCCGGGGCAGATGACTTATTCGTCGTCTGGCAACGGCGGCACCGCACATTTGTCGGGCCTGATGCTGCAAACCATGGCCGGCATCGAGATCATCCACGTGCCGTATCGCGGCACCGGCCCGGCGTTGACCGCCACGATGAGCGGCGAAGTGACCTTTACTGCTGGCAACATCATTTCATCGCTGCCGATGGTGAAGGCCGGCCGCGTGCGCGCGCTGGCCGTAACCAGCGAAAAACGCTCGCTGGTATTGCCCGACGTGCCGGCGGTGGCCGAAACCATTCCCGGTTACTCGGCGGGGCCGTTCTACGGCG
This sequence comes from uncultured Burkholderiales bacterium, assembly GCA_963924885.1. Lineage (GTDB taxonomy): Bacteria > Pseudomonadota > Gammaproteobacteria > Burkholderiales > SG8-41 > UBA5216. Next base: position 6,532 of record CAWUUY010000300.1, read on the forward strand.
TGCTGGGGCCGGGCCACATGCCACCCGAACTGGTGAGCCGCATCCGCAATGAAATCGTGAAAATCCTCTACGCGACGGAGATGAAAAACCGGCTTTCCGCCGAGGGCGGCGAACCCATCGGCAGCACGCCGGAGGTGTACGCGGCAATGATCCGCAGCGAAACCGAACGCTGGGGCCGGGTGATTAAAGCGGCTAAAATACAGCCGGAGTAATAGCGCAACAAATATACAAGTCCCCTCGCCCCGCTCGCGGGGAGAGGGTTAAGGTGAGGGGGCATGCCACCCCACCACATTTAACCTAGCCTTCATTGATGAACGCACCAACCCCAACTGCGCGCAACTTCACCAACGTAGCCTACGAAGACACGCTACGCCGCATGCACGACCTCGTGCCCGCGCTGCGCGCCCGCGCCGCCGCCGCCGAAGCCTCGCGCGTGATGCCGCCCGAAACAGTGAGCGACCTGCATCGCACCGGCGCGCTGCGCATACTTCAGCCCAAACGCTACGGCGGCATGGAATACGACTTCATTTCCTACATCGACGTGCCGATGGAACTCGCGCGCGGCTGCGCTTCGACGAGCTGGAACGTGGTCAATCTTTCCATCCACAACTGGATGTTGGCGATGTATGACGAGCTTGCGCAGGCCGAAGTGTGGGACAAAGACCCCGACGCACTGATCGCGGCAGGCATTGCGTACCCGCAAGGGCGCGGGCGCAAGGCCGATGGTGGTTTTATCATCAGCGGCAAATGGAATTTCTCCAGCGGCGTGAACGTGGCCGATTGGTGCATGCTGGCGGTGATCGTCCGTGATGGAGAGAAGGTCATCGACCACCGCATGTGCCTGCTCGATAAATCGCAATACGACGTGGTGGACGACTGGCACACGCTCGGCATGCGTTCCACCGGTAGCATGACGGTGACCGTCAAGGAGGTGTTCGTGCCCGAGTATCGCGCGTTGTGCGCCTACGATATCCGCGGCGGCGACGGCTTTCCGGGCGCAAAGAGCAACCCCAGTCCGGTTTATCGCCTATCGCTCAATGCACTCGGCGGCCACGGCCTCGCGGCCACGGCCACGGGCAACGCCATGGCGGCGCTGGAACACACGCTCGCGCTGGTGAAGGAACGCAGCACTAACTACACGGGCCTCAAAATGCGCGACCAGCAGATCGTGCAGCATCGCGTCAGCACGGCGGCGGTGAAAATAGAATCCGCGCAATTGATGTTGCGCACCGATGCCCTTGCCGCGCAGGAAGAGGCCAACCAAAACATGGTGCCCGACACACAGCAAAAGCTGCGCTACAAACGCAACGCGGCCTATGCGGCAACGTTATGTATCGAGGCGGTGGACGCGCTGCACACGGTAACCGGCGCCACCGGCATTTATCAGAGCCATCCGCTGGAGCGCATCTTCCGTGACGCGCACGCGCTGGGTGCGCATATCAGTCTCAATTTCGATGCGCAGGCGCCGTCGTGGGGGCTGGCGGCGTTGGGTGGGGATGTGGCGAATCTGACGTTGTAGTAGGCGGGAGCGATCCCGCCTACCGCGCTACAGACCTACGCCCACTTCAACCGCTCCATCAGCGCGCGGCCCATTACCCAATCCTTGTCGCTCTCGGTGAGGAAAGTCAGTTCATCGGTGAAATGCGTCACGCGTTGCCGCCAGCTTGCGCGATCATAGCCGGCAGTCAGGTCGGTTCCCCAATAGCAGCGGCGCGGGCCATAGGCATCGAACACGCGCCGCAGGTGCGGGGTTAGGTCGCGGAACGGCCACGGCTCCAGCGACGAGTTGACAAGGTTCGACATTTTGACGCTGACGTTCGGGAACTTGGCGAGCGCCACCGCGTCGCTGATGGCTTCCGCTGTTTTGCCTTCCTTGGCGATGGCGTTGTTGACACCCATGTGGTCCATGATCAGATGCAGTCCGGGATGGCGCTGCGCGATCGGCGCGAATTTTCCCACCATGCCGAACGCGCCGAACATGACCGGGAGCCCGGCCTTTTCGGCGGCGGGCCAGAACCAGTCGGCGGTGCCGTCTGAAAGCCACGCGGCGTCCTTGCCGATAAACGTGACACGCACGCCGAGCATGCCTTTGTTTTCCTTCCACTTCGGCAGCAGCGCGGCCGATTTCGGGTCTTGCAGCGAGATGCGGCCCATCACCGCAAAGCGGGTGGGATGAAGCCGGGCGGCTTCGAGTGCATAAGTGTTGACGTCGTTCAAGCCGGGCGGCACAACGACGGCGCGGTCTATGCCGGCTTCGTCCATCAGCGTCAAGGCGCGCTCGATGGTAAAGGGCTCGGGTAGTTGCGGCTTGACGCCGGGGTTCCACGGATAGTCCGGCCCGCTGGCTTTCCACAAATGCAACTGCGCATCGACGATGGTGCGCTTGCCCGATGATGGTGTAGTGGCGCATCCCGCAGTGGCGAGTGCGACACCCGCGCCCAGGGTGGTGCCGATGAATTGACGGCGTGTGAACATGGTGAACTCCTCCGGTGTGGCCGCTGGTGGCGGCTGTGGTTGGTGTCGCCGGAATAGTAGCACTACGGAAAAGGGCGGGAGTCATCCTGCCTTTTGCGTCGTGGCAATCGGCAGGGGTGCGCGGGATCGCCGAAGGCGGGATGGCTCCCGCGCAACGGATCACGCCAAGAATAGAGTGGCGGAAGAGAGTGGGAGTCGAACCCACACAG
>CAWUUY010000301.1:0-9798 GCA_963924885.1 uncultured Burkholderiales bacterium
CCAGCATGTAGGTGGATTTCGGGTCCCACTGGAACAAGGCGCCCTTGGCTTCGGGAATGGCATCCCACAGATCCTTGGCGCCGGCGAGATCGCCGTATTCGCGCTTGAAGTTGCTGCTGTCAGTGGCGAACTTCATCAGCGCGTCCACTTCGGCGGGCGTGGGCCACAGGTCTTTCAGGAATACCGGCTTGCCGTCCTTGTCGTTGCCGATGGGATCGGTGTCCATGTTTTTCAGTACCGTGCCGGCGAGCGCAAACGCCACTACCAGCGGCGGGCTCATCAGGAAGTTCGCTTTCAGACTTTGATGCACACGCGCTTCAAAGTTGCGGTTGCCGGAGAGCACGGCCGCGGAGATGATGTCGTTTTCCACGATTGCGTCTTCGAGTCCTTTGTCCAGCGGCCCGGCGAGGCCCATGCAGGTGGTGCAGCCGTAGGCAACCACGTGGAAACCCAGTTGCTCCAGATACGGCAGCAGGCCCGAGCTTTTCAGGTAGGCGGTGACCACCTTGGAGCCAGGGGCCATCGAGGTTTTCACGCGCGGATGCGGCTTCATGCCTTTTTCGACGGCCTTCTTGGCGAGCAGGCCGGCGGCCAGCAGCACCCACGGGTTAGACGTGTTGGTGCAGGAGGTAATTGCGGCAATGCCAATATCGCCGTGGCCTACGTCACCGATGGCCGCATTGGCGACCGGCACGCGTTTGTCCAGATCGGCGGCGGGTTTGTTGTAGCCGCTTTCGGCAACGGGTTTGGCGAACAGCTCGGTGAAGCGGCTTTTGATGTTTTCGAGGTTGATGCGATCCTCCGGCTGTTTAGGGCCTGATACGCTGGGGCGCACCGACGACAGATCGAGCTCGACCACTTGCGAAAAGTCGATCTCGCCTTTTTTCGGAATGCCGTACATGCCCTGCGCCTTGAGGTAGGACTCAATCGCGTCGCAGTGTTCTTCGCGGCCCGACATGCGGTAGTACTCGAGCGTCTTGTCGTCAATCGCGAAAAAGCCGCAGGTCGCGCCGTAATCGGGCGCCATGTTGGCCACGGTCGCGCGGTCGGTGGGCGACAGCGAGGCAGCGCCTTCGCCGTAATACTCGACGAACTTGTTGACCACCTTGGTCTTGCGCAGCAACTCGGTGACGGTAAGCACGAGGTCGGTGGCGGTGACGCCGGGGTTCAACTTGCCGCTCATATGCACGCCGACCACATCGGGCGTGAGGAAGTAATAGGGTTGGCCCAGCATGCCGGCTTCGGCCTCAATGCCGCCTACGCCCCACGCCAGCACGCCGATGGCGTTGACCATGGTGGTGTGCGAATCGGTGCCGACGGTGGAATCGGGGTAATACACGCCGTTTTTCTCCCACACGCCGCGCGACAGGTATTCCAGATTAACCTGATGGCAGATGCCGTTGCCCGGCGGCACCACGCGGATGCCGCTGAACGCCTGTTTGGCCCATTTCAAAAAGGTGTAACGCTCGCCGTTGCGCTCGAATTCGATTTCCATGTTTTTGCGCAGTGCATCAACCGAGTTATGCACGTCGATCACCACCGAGTGATCGACCACCAGATCCACCGGCACCAGCGGCTCGATCTTGGTGGGCTCGAAATTTTGGCGCTTGGCTTCGGCGCGCATTGCGGCAAAGTCGTTCAGCGCGGGAAAGCCCGCCATGTCCTGCAACATGATGCGCGCCAGCACGAAGGGCAGTTCCTGCGTGCGTTCGGCATTGGGTTTCCAGCCGGCGAGTTCGCGAACGGCGGTTTCGGTGATGCGCTTGCCGTCACAGTTGCGCAGTATGGATTCGAGCACCACGCGCAGGCTCACCGGCATGCGCGAGACCTTGCCCAGGCCCGCTTCTTCGAGCGCGGCCAACGAATACATTTTGCCGGTCTTGCCGGATTTGAGTTTGAATTCACGAATGGATTTGAACGGATCGTATGTCATGGTTAACTCTTTAGATTCAAGTAGTTATAAGAGGCTGCCGTGGGGAAGAAACAAAACGTCTTGAAGGTGGGCGGGAGTTGCTGCGCTGGATGCCGCACCCGAGGCAGATATTTTAGTCTTTTCCGGGGCGGCTATGGTGTGAAATGCCAATTAAGCAGGGTCATGCGCTGCTTTAAGTTCAAACCACGAACCCGGAGGCGATTCTTTGATGAATCCGCTTTATGTGGAACAATAAGCACCGTCAACGGAAAATTTGGGTAAACTTCCAACACGCAACGCATCGGAGGAGCGGCACAACGAATGCGTTACGTACCCACGGCGTCCACGGCGTCCATGGCGACCATGATGTTAGTGGCGGCGCGTCTAATCAATCCACAGAGAGAGAAAAAAAAGATGACGGACCGAATCATATTTGTTTGCATACTCATCCTTACCGGTGTGTATTTCTGGGCCACGTCGAAAATACCCACGCTGGAAATCGGCGATCCCCTGGGGCCAAAAGCGTTTCCGCGATTGCTGGGCATTGGCCTGCTGATCGCGGCGGCGATGCTGCTGGCGGAGATGATTAAAGCGCGCAAGAGCGCGTCCGCCGATGTCGCCCCTACCGAAGCGCCGGATCGCTCCACCTACAAAATTGTCGCCGGGGTGGTGGTGGCGACCGGCATTTACTTTGCCCTCTTCGAGCCGCTCGGCTATGCGATATCAACCACCTTGTTTCTGCTGGTGATGACGAGTTATTTTCACAAGGGCCATATGCTGACCAACGTGCTGACGTCGGTGTTGTACGGTTTTGTCAGCTATTACGCGTTTACCAAGTGGCTGGGTGTGAATCTGCCACGCGGCATACTGCCGTTTTAAGGGGGCGACATGGAAACCTTGAATCACATCCTCAACGGCTTTGCGGTATCGGTGATGCCGATCAACCTGTGGTACACGTTTTTGGGCGTGTTCCTCGGTACTATTATCGGCGTGCTGCCGGGCATCGGACCGTCGGCGGGCATTGCGCTGCTGATCCCGGTGACGTTCGGCATGAACCCGACCTCCGCGCTGATTATGATGTGCGGCATTTACTACGGCACCAAGTACGGCGGCTCGACCACGGCGATTTTGATCCGCACGCCGGGCGAGGCGGCGTCAGTGATGACGTCCATCGATGGCTACGAGATGGCGAAAAAGGGCAGGGCGGGCGCCGCGCTGGCGGTGTCGGCCATCGGCTCGTTCATTGCCGGCACGCTGGGAGTGATCGGTCTCACGTTGTTCGCAGTACCACTGTCATCAATGGCGTTGAAGTTTGGCCCGGCGGAATACTTCACGCTGATGTTGTTTGCCATGACGGCGGTGTCCACATTGACCGGCAAATCACCGGCCAAGGGTTTGTTGGCCACCCTGCTGGGGTTGATGATCGCGACCATCGGCATTGATCTGCAAAGCGGACAGGCACGATTTACCATGGGCGTGCCGGAGTTTCAGGACGGCGTCGGCTTCGTGGTGGTGGTGGTGGGCTTGTTTGCATTGGCCGAAGTGTTCCGCGGCCTTGAGGATATTTACAATGGCACCGGCGCCAAGGCGATGAAAATCACCGGCAAGCTGTGGCTGACCAAAGAGGAATGGCTGCGCTCCATCGGCCCGATCTGGCGCGGCGGCGTGATCGGCTTTATCATCGGCGTGTTGCCGGGCGCAGGCGGCACGATCGCGTCGATCATGTCCTACACCACTGAAAAACGACTGTCGAAGCACCCCGAAGAATTCGGCCACGGCGCCATTGAAGGCGTGGCCGGCCCCGAGGCAGCCAACAACTCGGACACCGCCGGCGCCATGGTGCCGCTGCTGACACTGGGCATACCGGGTGGCGGTGCGACCGCCGTACTGATGGGCGCCTTCATCATGTATGGCATCCAGCCCGGCCCGCTGCTCTTCCAAAACCGGCCTGACCTGGTGTGGGGTCTCATCAACAGCATGTACATCGGCAACGTGATGCTGCTGATCTTGAACCTGCCGCTGATCGGTATATTCGTGCAGTTGCTGAAAATCCCCTCGGGTATTTTGTATCCGTTGATTATCGCCATCTCGGTGATCGGCGCTTATGCCATCAACGGCAGCATGACCGATCTGTATCTGATTCTGGTCTTCGGCGTCATTGGTTACGTGTTCGACAAGGTGGATATCCCCGTGGCGCCGCTGGTGCTGTCGCTGGTGCTTGGCGGCATGATGGAGCAATCGTTCCGTCAAGCGATGACCATCTCCGGCGGCAATCCGAAAATATTCTTCGGCAGCGCGATCACCATCACGTTGGTGGTGATGTCGGTGATATCGATATTGCTACCGTTCATCCTGCCGATGCTGAAAAAATACAAGGAAGACGGCAAGGACGAGTAACGTCGTTGGGATAACTTACATAAGTATTTGTTTATAAAGGGTTTTTGTGAGCAAGCGGATTGCGGTCGTCGGCGCGGGCGCCATCGGCGGCTACGCCGGCGGGCACATGGCGAGCGCGGGGCATGATGTCACGCTGATTGATGCATGGCCGGAGCATGTCGAAGCGATGCGCAAGCATGGTCTGCATATCTCCGGCATGACGCCCGCCGAAACGGTGACGGTGAAAGTCAGCGCGCTACACGTGTGTGATGTGCAGCAGGTGGTGAAGCAGCCGCCGTTTGATGTTGCGTTCATTTGCGTGAAATCGTACGACACCGAGTGGGCGACGCATCTCATCAAGCCTTATCTTGCGCCCGGCGGCTTTGTGGTGTCGCTGCAAAATTGCATCAACGAAGAACGCATTGCGGCGATCATGGGTTGGGGCAAGGTGATAGGCTGCATTGCCAGCCTGATCGCGGCGGAGCTGGTGGCGCCGGGGCGGGTGAAGCGCACGATCCATCTTGGTGGCGCGGAGCACCTGGTGTATCGTGTGGGCGAGGTGCACGGGCGGCACACCGAGCGCGCGCAGTGGGTGGCGGATTTGCTGTCGGCCGCCGACAGCAGCAAGGTGACGACGAATCTGTGGGGCGAGCGCTGGTCGAAGCTGGTGCTTAACTCGATGCGTAACGGTTTGTCGGCGGCCACCGGGCTTTCCGGCAATGAGCGCGATGGCCGAGTGGAGACGCGCCGCTTGTCGATACGGCTGGGTTCGGAGGCTGTGCGCGTGGGGCAAGCGCTGGGCTTTAATCTGGAAACCATGCTGGGCATGGAACCGGAAACGCTGGCGCGCGCGGGCGAAGGCAACGCCGACGCGCTGACCGAGATCGAAAATATTTTGATCGAAGGCTCAAAGGGCCGCGCCGACGATCAGCGCCCGTCGATGGGCCAGGACATGCTGAAGGGCCGTCGCACCGAAACTGATTTCATCAATGGCTTTGTCGCCGACAAGGGCGCGGAGATCGGCGTGCCGGCGTTGGTGCACGCGAAGATGAACGCGGCGGTGCAGCGGGTGGAGCGGGGTGAGGTGTCGGCCAGTGCCGATGTCGTGAAGGGGTTTTGAGTGCCGCTCACGTTGTTTGAAAAAATCTGGAATCGCCACGTCGTCGTCGAGGAAGAAAGCGAGTTATTGCTGCACGTGGATCGTGCGTTTTTCCATGAAGGCTCGTCGCACGCCTTCGACAAGCTGGAGCAGCAGGGCCACACCATTGCGCGCCCCCAGCAGGTGTTCGCGTTTAACGATCACTACGTGCCGACCACCGGACGCGACAAGGGTGTGGCAGGCATTGCCAACGTTGACATACGCAACATGGTTATCCAGTTGCAAACCAATGCGGCGAGGCATGGCATTACACTTTTTGGCATCGACGATCCGCGGCAGGGTATTTTGCACATCGTGCCGCCGGAGCAGGGCATTACGCAGCCGGGCTTGCTGATCTGCGGCGCGGATTCGCATACGTCCACGCATGGCGCGTTTGGCGCGCTGGCGTTTGGCATCGGCGCCTCCGACATGATGCACGTAATGGCTACGCAAACGATCTGGCAGCGCGCGCAGAAAACCCTGCGCATCAGCGTGAACGGCGCGCTGGGCTTTGGCGTGTCGCCGAAGGACGTGATTCTGGCGATCATCGCCAAGATCGGCGTCGCGGGCGGCACCGGGCATGTGATCGAATACGCCGGTAGCACCTTTTGCGCGATGAGCATGGAAGGACGCATGACCGTATGTAATATGTCGATCGAGGCCGGTGCTCGCGCAGGCATGATCGCGCCGGATGACGTGACCTATGCGTATATGCAGGGGCGCCCGTATGCAGCCAAGGGTTCGCATTGGGACGCGGCGATGGTGCTGTGGAAACAACTGCCCACCGACGACGGCGCGCGCTTTGATCGCGACGTGAGCCTGAACGCGGCGGACATCGCGCCCATGGTGACCTGGGGCACCAACCCCGAACAAGGCGGGCCGATCACCGGCGTGGTGCCGAACCCGCGCGATGTCACGGATGAAATCGCCGCGCGGGAAATGGCGTCCGCCATTGAGTATCAGGCGCTGACGCCGGGCATGGCGTTGGCGGATATCCATGTGGATAAGGTATTCATCGGCTCATGCACCAACGCACGAATTGAAGACATCCGTGCTGCCGCGGAGGTGGCGAAGTTGGGACGCGCGGTGATTCCAGCGTGGGTGGTGCCCGGATCGCAGTTGGTCAAACGTCAAGCCGAAGCCGAAGGGCTGGACCGAATTTTCACGACGGCAGGCTTTGAGTGGCGCGATCCTGGCTGTTCCCTCTGCACCGCGATCAATGGCGACCAATTACAGCCGGGCGAACGCTGCGCCTCCACCTCGAACCGCAACTTCAAGGGCCGCCAAGGCACCGGCGGTCGTACGCACTTGGTTAGCCCGGCGATGGCGGCCGCGTCGGCGTTGAAGGGGCGGCTGACGGATGTGCGTGAACTTTTAAAAACGGCGTAGACGTGGATTTACGCAGATGAACACAGATACCCCGCAACCGTCATTCCCGCGCAGGCGGGTATCCCCTTCTCTCGGGGAAGGTAGGATGGGGGCGCTGTATCGCAAGTGGCACTGTGTTATGGGTTCCCGCCTGCGCGGGAACGACAGTGGTAGTTAATCTGCGTTCATCTGCGTAAATCCGTGCCAAAAAAGGATTTTGACGTGACATCCTTCACCCAACTAACCGCCATAGCCACGCCCATCGACGAACCGAACGTCGATACCAATCAACTGTGCCCGACACGCTTTAACAAGGTGCCACGCGGGCCCGCGCATGCGCGTATTTTGTTCCACGACCGGCGCTTTAATGCGGATGGCAGCGAGAAGGAACATCTGCTAAATGTCGAGCCGTTTAGCCGCGCGCAGATCATTGTGGCGGATCGAAACTGGGGCAACGGGTCATCGCGCGAGAGCGCGGTGTATGCGTTGTACGAATTCGGCATCCGCTGCGTGATCGCTTCGAGCTTCGGCGACATCCACGCCAACAACTGCTACAAAAACGGCTTGCTGCCGGTGGTGTTAAGCGACGAGGAGTGCGCGGCGATGCGTAAACAACTGCGCGAGCATCCGGGTTCGACTATCAGCGTCGATCTCGCGACGCAGACGGTGATTGACCCTGCGGGTAAAACGCATCGTTTTGAAATACACCCAGTGCGCAAAAAATGTTTGCTCGAAGGGCTGGATGACATTGCGCGCACGGTGCAATACCGCGCGCAGTTGGAGGCGCATGAGGCGGCGTATCGGGCGGAGCGGCCTTGGTTATATTAGTTTTAAGTATTTGTTTTTTAAAGGTTATTTATATTGCTTCACGTTGGCCCGATTCAACGAGGGCAAGGTTGGGGGACGCATTATAGCGTGCGCTGTGCGCACGACTCGTTCACAAATCGTGCGCATAGCGCACGCTACTTTGTTATGCGCGGGAATGACGGGTGGGATGTTGGCGAGCTTGGAAATTCAGCCGCTAGTCCAGCTTGATATTTGCCGCCTTTGCGACCCGCGTCCACTTCGCCAGTTCCTGTTTCAGATTCGCGTCGAGCTGCGCCGGCGTGCCGCCGAGGATATCGGCGCCCACGGACGCAAAGCGGTCGCGCGTGGTGGGCATCGCCAGGGTTTTGTTGCCCGCCGCGTTGAGCTTGGCAACGATGTCGCGCGACAAACCCGCCGGGCCCATCAATGCGGTGAAGGTGCCGGCGTCGCAGTTTTTCAAACCGCTTTCGGTCATCGTCGGCACATCGGGGATGATGGCGTTGCGTTTGTCGCCGGCCACCACCAGCGCGCGCAGTTTGCCGGTGCGGATGAAGTTGCTCGACGCGCTCAGTTGATCGAACAGCATATCGACTTGCCCGCCCATGAGATCAATCAACGCGGGGCCGCTGCCTTTGTACGGGATATGGATGAACTTGACGCCGGTTTCGAGTTGAAACAATTCGCCCGCGAGCTGGTTGGTGGTGCCGTTGCCAGCAGACGACATGGTCATTTTGCCGGGTTTGCTTTTGGCGAGCGCGATGAAGTCTTTGACGGACTTGGCTGGCAGCACGGGGTTGACCACCAGCACGATGGGCACGTAAGACAGTAGCCCGATCGCGGATAAATCCTTCACCGGGTCATAGGGCATTTTGCTGTAGAGCGAGGGTGCGACAGTGACGGTGCCACTGGAGGCCAGCACCAGCGTGTAACCATCGGGAGCGGATTTGGTCACGAGATCGGTGCCGATGATGCCGCCTGCGCCGCCGCGGTTATCGACCACGATGGTTTGACCGAGGGTTTCAGAGAGACCCGGCGCCATGGCGCGCGCGGTGATGTCGATGTTGCCGCCGGGGGCGAAGGGAACGACCAAGCGTATCGGGCGCGCGGGATAGTTTTGCGCGGCGGCGAATGGCGTGATGGCGAGTGCGGCAATGATGATCGTGATTTGTTTCATGAAAAATCTCCTCGGTGGCGCATGGTAGTCAATCGGCACTGGCGGAGCAAATGACGCGTATTACTCGTATAATCGTGGCACGAATTTTCATTCGAGAAAAATTGATGCTTCCGAACCAACGACTCGACTATTCCGCCATTATTGACCGCCCGCCGTTAAAGCTGCCCGGCGGCGCACGCGTGGTGGTCTGGCCCATTATCAATGTGGAGGTATGGGACATTAATCGCCCGATGCCGCGCCAGGTGCTGCCGCCGCCGACGCATATCAACCGGCTGCCGGATTTCGCGCACTGGGCGTGGCACGAGTACGGCATGCGCGTGGGCTTCTGGCGCATGAAGCAGGCGCTGGACGATCTGGATATCAAGGCGTCGCTGTTTATCAATGCGCGGGTGATTACCGATTACGCGCGGGTGGCTGAAGCGTCGCTGAAAGCCGGTTGGGAGTTCGTGGGCCACTCATACGACCAGCAGCCGATCCACGTCGAAAAAAACCAGCGCGCGATGATTCAGCGCACGGTGAAAGAGATCAAGGCGTTTACCGGAAAAGCGCCGGTGGGCTGGCTGTCGCCGGGTCTGACCGAGACCCATGACACGCCGGATTATCTGGCGGAGGCGGGCATCAAGTACATCGCCGACTGGATCGTTGACGACGAGCCTTGCGAAATACGCACCAAGTACGGCAACGTGGTGGCGATGCCTTATAACGCGGAGTGCAACGACATTCCGATGATGATGGTGCAGCATCATTCGAGTGATGAGTTCCTCAAGCGCACGCTGGATCAGTTCGAGCGCCTGTACGAAGAAGGCAAAACCCGCCCTAAAATCATGGCCATCGCGGTGCATCCGTATATCTCCGGCGTCGCGCATCGCATCAAGTATTTTGAAGCGGTGTTTAAAACGCTGCGAAAAAAACCCGGCGTGTTGTTCTGGACCGGCGAGCAGATACTGGATTGGTATGCCACCCAAGGCAAAACAGCCGCCAGCCCCAAGCGCGCAGAGAAGAAGTAAGTATTTGTTTTTAAAC
>CAWUUY010000302.1:0-6070 GCA_963924885.1 uncultured Burkholderiales bacterium
TCGCCACCGGACAGGCGAGCCACTGGGCGAACGTGCGCCATGACTACTACGAGACGGTGGAGAAGGGTCACGGACGCATGGAAGTGCGCCGCTACTACGCCTTCGGGCAACTGGACTGTTTGGCCAAGCCGGAACAGTGGCGGGGCCTGACGATGTTCGGAGTGGTGCAGTCCGAGCGCACGGTGAAGGGCAAGACCAGCACGGAGGAGCGGCTGTATATTGGCAGCATTGCGGTTCAAGCCCGCAAACTGGCGCACGCGGTGCGCAGTCACTGGGAAGTGGAGAACCGTTTGCACTGGTGCCTGGACGTGTGCCTGAATGACGATCAGGCGCGCGCAAGGGTCAAGAACAGCGCGCAAAACCTTGCCACGGTGCGCCGCATGGTGCTGAATATCTTTCGATTGGATAAATCCCGCAAGGGTGGAATCAAGACCCGGCGGCTGGTCGCTTCAACCAGCGACGATTATCGTGAGCAGTTGCTTGGGTTGGTGGCTATTTGATGCAATTGCCCTGGGGGGCCGGCACGGGCCCATTGATTACGCTGGCGCCGGTGATCAATCACACGGACGCGGAACTGATTTACCTCGAAGGACTGGTGGGCCGCAAAGTGCCGTTTACGGGGCCCTCGCGCTACTGAGGTGCTTACGCCGGGCTACCGATCAACTGGCGAACAGAGCCGATCACGCGTTTTAATCCGCTCCAGATTTTCGGCAGCAGCCATGCCGCCAGCACGAAAAAAATCATCAGAAACACCAGCATCAGCAGCGGAAACATCAACGCCGTCCACACCGCGCCGATAGACAGCGCGTCTTCACTGACCGACGCCGTCCAGTTGCTGAGCGGTTCAGGCGAGGTGTTGATCAGTGCGCGCGTGCTGGCCTTGGTGATGTGACTGCCGGCGGCCACCGCGCCGCCGAGGATGCCCGCGGCGATGCCCATACCGGGGTCGCCGCCCGCCACAGCGGCGGCGGCGAGCAGCGCGCCCGCCGGTATGCGGATAAAGGTATGCGCGGCGTCCCACACCGAATCAAAACCGGGAATCTTGTCCGCCAGAAATTCCACCGCGAACATGAAGCCCGACGCGCCCATCACCCAAGGATTGGCCAGTGTTTGCAAATCAGTCGGCAGCGTGTAGAAACCGAAAAATTGCAGCAGGCCGAGAAAAAACACCACGGCGTAGAGACGCACGCCGCTGGCCCAGCCGAGTCCGGCGGCGGTTGCTAATGAGGCCAAGGCTTCCATCGAGCGCTCCTTGCGTGCGTTACGTTTGCCAACTCAACGTGCGCAGTCTAGCGTGGTGTACGGGTTTGCGCAGGGCGAGTGGTAGGATGATGCGGCGAGTCAACTCAATACTGTTTAAAAACAAGTAGTTATAGTTATCTCTCAGTAGACGCGACGGGCATTGGCGGCGAGGTGCCGTTACTTGTCGATGACGCCCGCGCGCAGGTAGAGCGGGCGTATATATTCGCGCAGCAGCGGCATGCGATACAGCAGCCACGCCGCGCCGTGGGTGCAGATCACGCCAAACAACGCCAGCGCATACGGCGCGCCGATGCGCTCGGCCAGCGCGCCCGCGGCGAGACAGCCCAGCGGATGCACGCCCATGAAAGCGATGATGTAGTAGCTGGTGACGCGCCCGCGCATGCCGGGGCCGCACACCGTCTGGATAATGGTGTTGAGGGTCATCGCGGTGGCAATCACGCCAAAGCCCACCACCACCATGCACGCCAGCGACAACGCGAGGTGGGTTGAAAACGCGAACACGGTGAGCGCCACGCCGGACATCAAGGGGCCGATGGCCGCCCAGCGCATCAGCCCGCGTATTTGCGGGCGCGCGGCGAGATACACCATGCCGATGATGCCGCCGAAGCCCGCCGCGCCGACGAGAAACCCCAGCATCGCCGCGCCGCCGGAAAAAGTTTCGGCGGCGAAGATTGGCATCAGCGCCTGATACGGCGTGATGCAAAAACTCATCAGCGCCAGCATCGGCAGCAGATAGCGCAGGGGCTTGAGGCTCCACGTATAGCGCGCGCCGTCGGCGATGCTGGCCCACATGTTTTGTGTCTGCGCGGCCCGGACGAGCGGCGCGGCGCCGATCAGCAGCAGGCTGCCGATCAGCCACAATTTTGTCCCAGCGTTCACCACAAAACAAAACGCTTCGCTGAAATAGGCCAGGAGCAAACCCGCGATGGTGGGGCCGATCATGCGCCCGGCGTTTTGCATGCCGCCGCTGAAGGCGATGGCGCTAGGCAGATCGGTTTTTACGCCCACCAGTTCGGGCGTGTACGACGAGCGCACCGGGGTTTCCAGCGCCTGCACGATGCCCAGCAGCATGGCGAGCGTAATCACAATCCACACGTTGATTTTTGTGTCGCCCCACACCGCGCCGGCAAGTATCAGCGTGAGGATTATCGACAGGATTTGCGTGACGATCAGCGTTTTGCAGCGGTCAAAGCGGTCGGCCCAGATGCCGCCGAACGGCGCCAGAAAAAAAATCGCGATCTGCCCGGCGAAGCCGGTGATGCCGAGCAGCAACGCGGAACCGGTCAGGCGATACACCAGCCAACTGATGGCGATTTGCTGCACCCAGGTGCCGATCAGCGACACCGATTGGCCGGTGAAATACGTCCGGTAATTCGGGTGGCGAAAAGCGCGCAAGGCGTGATGCACGGGCCCCTTTAAAAAGTTGTTTAAAAACAGATACTTATGTAGTATCGCCCAGCTTGGCCAGCTGCGCGTCGATGTCTGCCACGGTGGCCTCGAACTTCGCCAGGCGTTCGCGTTCCTGTGCGATCACGGCGGGCGGCGCGCGGTCAACGAAGCTGGCATTGGACAGTTTGGTGTTGGCCTTGGCGATTTCACCGGTGATGCGTGCGTGTTCTTTGTCGAGGCGCGCTTTTTCTGCCGCTTTATCGATTTCCACTTTCAGCATCAGCTTGAATGCGCCGACGAGGGATACCGGCGCGTCGGCAGCGGGGAGCGCATCGACGATCTGCACGTCGGTCAAGCGCGCGAGCGCGGCAAGGTAGGGCGCGCAGGCCGCAAGTTGTGTGGCGTCACCTTCGGCGATCAGCGGCACTTTCTGTCCCGGCTTCAGATTCATTTCGCTGCGCAGCGTGCGGCAGGCGTTGATAAGTTGTTTGAGCGTGTCGATGTCACGCTCGGCGGTTTCATCGATGCGCGTGGCGTCGGATTGCGGGTAACGCTGTACCATGATCGATGCGCCGGATTTCCCTGCGAGGGGCGCCACGATCTGCCACAGTTCTTCGGTGATAAACGGGATCACTGGATGCGCGAGGCGCAAGGTTGATTCGAGCACGCGCACCAGTGTGCGCCGCGTGGCGCGCTGCTGGGCCTCGTTGCCACCCTGCATCTGCACCTTGGCCAGCTCCACGTACCAATCGCAGTATTCGTCCCACACCAGTTCGTAGAGCGCGCGCGAGAGATTGTCAAAACGGTATTCGCTGAATGCTTTGGCGACGTCGGCTTCCGCACGTTGCAGGCGGCTGATGATCCACTGATCCGCGGCGGAAAATTCCAGCTGCGTGTTGTCATCGAGGCCGACATCCTTACCGTCGCAGTTCATCAACACAAAGCGCGTGGCGTTCCACAGTTTGTTGCAAAAGTTGCGATAGCCGTCGCAGCGCTGTAGATCGAACTTGATGTCGCGGCCCGGCGAGGCCAGACTGGCGAAGGTAAAGCGCAATGCGTCGGTGCCAAACGCCGCGATGCCGTCGGGGAAATGTTTTTTGGTGGTGGCGGTGATTTTCTCCGCCTGCCGCGGGTCCATCAGATTGGACGTGCGTTTGGCGATCAGCGCATCCAGCGTGATGCCGTCAACGATATCCAGCGGATCGAGCACGTTGCCTTTGGATTTCGACATTTTCTGGCCTTCCGCATCGCGAATCAGGCCCGTGATATAGATTTCGCGGAACGGCAATTTGTCGGTGAAGTGCAGGGTCATCATCACCATGCGTGCCACCCAGAAAAAGATGATGTCAAAACCGGTGACCAGCACGGAAGACGGCAGATAACGATCCAACGCGGGATTGGATTGGGACGGGTATCCGGCTGTCCAGTCGAGCGTGGAGAAAGGCCACAGCGCCGAAGAGTACCAGGTGTCGAGCACGTCTTCGTCCTGCCGCATCGGCGCGGGCGCCACGGTTTCGCCGGCTTCGAGCCGTTCCGGCAGCCGCGCGTCGTATTGCGCGACGGCATCTTCGAGCGTGCGCGCCACATACACATTGCCTTCGGCGTCATACCACGCGGGGATGCGGTGACCCCACCACAATTGGCGCGAGATGCACCAATCCTGAATATTGAGCAGCCACTGGTTGTAGGTGTTGGTCCAATTTTCAGGAACGAATTTGAGTTGGCCGTGCGCCACCGCATCGAGTCCGCGTTGCGCCAGTGATTCCATTTTCATGAACCACTGATCGGTGAGCATGGGTTCGACGATGGCATCGGTACGGCCACAGCGCGGTACCATCAGCTTGTGCGGCTTGGTGTCGGCGAGCAAGCCCTGCGCCTCGAGATCGGTGAGTATGCGCTTGCGCGCCTCGAAACGATCGAGGCCGCGATAGGCCGCCGGCGCGTTGTCGTTGATTTTGGCGTCCAGCGTGAGCACGCTGATCGGCTCAAGCTTGTGCCGCACGCCGATCTGGTAGTCGTTGAAGTCATGCGCCGGGGTGATTTTCACGCAGCCAGTGCCGAAAGCGGGATCGACGTATTCGTCGCCGATCACCGGAATGGTGCGCCCGGTGAGTGGCAGCATCACTTGCTTGCCGATCAACGCTTGGTAACGCTCGTCATCGGGATGCACGGCCACCGCCACGTCGCCCAGCATGGTTTCCGGGCGCGTGGTGGCGACCACCAGAAACCCCGCGCCTGATGTCGCTGATGCCAGCGGATAACGGATGTGCCACAGCTTGCCGTCCTCCTCGACCGACTCGACTTCAAGATCGGACACGGCGGTTTGCAGCACCGGATCCCAGTTCACCAGACGCTTGCCGCGATAAATCAGCCCCTGCTCATGCATGCGCACAAAGGTTTCAGTGACTGTGCGTGACAGGCCGTCGTCCATTGTGAAGCGCTCGCGCTCCCAGTCGCACGAGCTGCCGAGGCGGCGCATCTGGCGCGTGATGGCGGAGCCGGATTCTTCCTTCCATTGCCACACGCGCTCGATGAATGGATCGCGGCCTAAATCATGGCGCGACGCTTTTTGCGCGTCGAGCTGGCGTTCGACCACGATCTGCGTGGCGATGCCGGCGTGATCGGTGCCCGGCTGCCACAGCGTGTTGCTGCCCCGCATGCGGTGATAACGCGTCAGCGCATCCATCAGCGTGTGCTGGAAGGCGTGCCCCATGTGCAGCGTGCCGGTGACGTTCGGCGGCGGCAGCAGAATGCAGTAGTTGTCGGTTTTCGTGGGGTCGGCGCCGGCCTTGAAGTAGCCGGCTTTTTCCCACTCGGGATACCAGCGTGCTTCGATAGCCACTGGCTCAAAACTCTTGGCGAGTTCCATGGATTTGCTTGAATTGGGTGATGCAGGAGGGGGAGGCATTATACCGGAGGCCGGTATACCAGAGACGGCGGCGGCGGGACGCACGGATTCGCGCAAGGCATCGAGATGCAAGCGCAGCGATTCCTCGACCGAGGTGCGCACCATGGCGCCGATGTTAGTTTTCAGATCGTCGGTGATGCGCGCCAGCGCCTGGTCCAGTGCGGAGTCGATCTCCGGCATGACTTGTTGCTGAACCACGCTGCTGATGCGCTCATCCACCTGCGACATCACGCGCAAATACGCGGCGTGTTCGAGATTCTGGTTTTGCAAGCGTGAAATGACTTCGCTGCCCGCGGCTTCTTCGCTCGCGGGCGGCGCCGGCGCGGTGTCTACCCGCGCGGGCAGGAATACCACATCCGTGAGTTCGGGAATGTCGTCGGCGTCGTCGGGCTCGTTGTCGGCTGATGGCGGCGGCGCCGGAGGGAGGGGCGCTTCGCCGAGGGGCGCTGGCGGCGGCGGGCGATGGCGCGCCAGCAGCGCGTCGGCGCGCGCGAGGATTTCGCTGCTGTC
>CAWUUY010000303.1:0-14761 GCA_963924885.1 uncultured Burkholderiales bacterium
CCTCCGGCCGTTATGTCGCGGTGGATTTTCATCGCGCGGGCGGCGTGCCGCAGGTGCTGAAAATGTTGCTCAAACACGGCCTGCTGCACGGCGACTGCATGACCATCACCGGCGAAACCATGGCCCAAGCGCTGGCCAAAGTACCGGACAACCCACGTAAAAATCAGGACGTGATCCGCCAGTGGGACAACCCGATGTACAAACAGGGGCACCTCGCGATTTTGAAAGGCAACCTCTCGCCCGAAGGCTGCGTCGCGAAAATCACCGGCTTGAAATCGCCGAAGATCACCGGCCCCGCACGCGTGTTCAACAGTGAACGCGAAACCATGGACGCGATCATGGCGAAGAAAATCAAAGCCGGTGACGTGGTGGTGATCCGCTACGAAGGCCCCAAAGGCGGCCCCGGCATGCAGGAAATGCTGGCGCCCACCGGCGCGTTAACCGGCCAGGGCTTGGGCGAATCGGTCGGCCTGATCACCGACGGTCGTTTCAGCGGCGGCACTTGGGGCATGGTGGTCGGCCACGTCTCGCCCGAAGCCTACGTCGGCGGCCCGATCGGGCTGGTGAAGGAAGGCGACTCGATTACCATAGACGCAACTAAGTTATTGATTCAATTGAATGTTTCTGCCAGGGAACTGGCGGCGCGCAAAGCCAAATGGAAGCAACCCAAGCCGCGTTACACGCGCGGCGCGCTGGCGAAGTTTATGCATACGGTGTCTAGCGCGAGCAAGGGGGCGGTGACGGATTGATCCTTGTTATCCCACGAAACCCAACCTCGTAGGCTTTACCGCTATAGCAATCGCCCCGTTGCTATCATTTTATGCTTGCATATGATGGGCCATAGCGCTAGCATTTCTAACCGTAAACACAAAGCATCGAAAAACGCTGGCTGCAATCTTTGCCAGGCCGACCTCACCTTCGATCGTGTTCGCAAATATTGAATCACTGATCGCAGCACTGGGTGGCGAAGTCATCGAACGCGAAGGCTCGCGCGTATAGATCACCTTACGCGGCGAACAGTGGCGATGTCATCGCCCCCATCCTGGAAAGGAAGCCAAACGTTATCAGGTGGAAGAGTTGCGTGAATTGCTTGAACGTGTGGGAGTGCCGCCATGAATACGATGATGCATAAGGGCTATACCGCTCGAATCGAATTTGATGATCGTGACAACATTTTTGTGGGTCGCGTTCTCGGCTTGCGAACTATTATCAGTTTTCATGGTGAAACCGTAGGTCAGCTACGCGCTGAATTCGAAGTGGCGGTTGAAGATTTTCTTGCTGACTGCAAGAAACAGGGCATTCGGCCCGAAAAACCGGCTTCCGGCAAATTGATGCTGAGAGTGCCGCCCGAGGTACATGGCGCAGCGCTGGTTGCCGCCAAAGCAGCCGGAAAAAGCCTGAATCAATGGGCTACCGATCTGCTGCAAAGCGCCACGCACCCTTGATCGGGCAAGAGGCGACCGGTCCAAATTCGTCGATAGAGGTGCGTCGCTTTTCATGCCTAATTTAATCTCAATCGGATCTGCGCAAAAAGGCGCACAGGCCGATTAGCTCAAACGTTACACCGCCGCCAGCGCCTGCTCCAGATCAGCCTTGATGTCGTCAATGTGTTCGATGCCGATCGACAGCCGCACCAAATCCTCGCTCACACCCGCGCTTTCCAGTTCCTTCGCCGTGAGTTGACGGTGCGTGGTGGTGGCCGGGTGGCAAGCCAGTGATTTCGCGTCGCCGATGTTCACCAGCCGCGTCACCAGCTTCAGCGCATCGATGAAGCGCGCGCCTCCGTCACGTCCTCCTTTGATGCCGAAGCTCAGGATGCCCGACGCACGGCCGCTCATGTATTTGTCCACCAGCGGTTTGTCGGCGTGATCCGGCAAGCCGGCGTAGCGTACCCAGCCCACCTTCTTGTGGCCTTGCAGGTATGTCGCCACTGCCAGCGTGTTGTCGCAGATGCGATCCATGCGCACCGCCAGCGTTTCGATACCTTGCAGAATCAGAAACGAATTAAAGGGCGAGATCGCCGCGCCCATGTTGCGCAGCGGCACCACGCGTGCGCGGCCGATAAACGCCGCCGCGCCCAGTGCTTCGGTGTACACCACTCCGTGATACGACACATCCGGTTCGTTCAGGCGTTTGAATTTTTGCTTGTGCTCGGCCCACGGAAAATTGCCCGAATCGACAATCGCGCCGCCGATGGAATTGCCGTGGCCACCGAGATATTTGGTAAGTGAATGCACCACGATATCCGCGCCGTGTTCAAACGGGCGGCACAGATACGGCGTGGGCACGGTGTTGTCAACGATGATGGGCACGCCGCGCGCGTGCGCGATGTTGGCGAGCGCGCCGAAATCGACCACGTTCCCCAACGGATTGCCCACGGTCTCGCAAAAAATCGCCTTGGTTTTCGCGTCGATCAACTTCTCCCACGCCTTCGGGTCGCGGTAATCGGCAAAACGCACTTCGATGCCGTACTGCGGCAGCGTGTGCGCGAACAGGTTGTAGGTGCCGCCATATAACGCGCTGGAGGTCACAATGTTGTCGCCGGCCTCGGCGATGGTCATGACCGCATAGGTGATGGCCGCCATACCGGAGGCGAGGCCCAGCGCGCCGATGCCTCCCTCCAGCGCCGCGAGCCGCTTTTCCAGCACGTCGGTGGTCGGATTCATGATGCGGGTGTAGATGTTGCCCTGCACCTTGAGATCGAACAGATCGGCGCCGTGCTGGGTTGAGTCGAACGCATACGACGTGGTCTGGTAAATCGGCACCGCGACCGCCTTGGTGGTGGGGTCGGGGGTGTAGCCGCCGTGTACGGCGATGGTTTCGAGTTTCATGAGAAGGTCTCCCGGAGTTGAACCGCATTCAGTATAAGCGCGGTTCCGCGGATGGCAAACCAGCGCGCCTGCACCGCAGTCCTACATCTAATGTGACAGAATCGCGCGCTCACCGGAACTGCCATGCCCAATCGAGTTGTGCACGAAACCAGCCCTTCCCTTCATGACCGCGCTGCTATCCGCATCGGCAACGCGGCATGATGGGGCCGCTACTAACGCAAAAGCTACATGGGGCGCTGTGCGCCGCCGCGCGCGCGGGCGTTTCGACGGTGGCGTGTTCGCTGGACCTCGATCGTTCGATGACCACCGTGGAGGTGGGCGCCGTCGAATGGCTGTGGCAAGGCCAGCACTATCCCTACATGGAAACGTGCAAGGACAGAACCATTTACCGCTGGACCGGCGCCGGCTTTCAGCCCGTGGCGCGTTTCACCACGGCACTGATCAAGCTGGTGCCCACCACGTGGGGGCCGCCGACGTTTGAAATCGACGGCATCAAGATGCTGCCCACCGCGCTGGTCTCGCCCTATGCCGACGCCGAACGCAAAGTGGGCCTGATACAACCGCGCGGCAAAGTGATTTTGGACACCTGCGGCGGCCTCGGCTATTTCGCCGCCTGGTGTATGCAGGGGCACGCGCGGCAGGTGCTGTCTTATGAAAAAAATCCCGACGTGATCTGGCTGCGCGGCCTTAATCCCTGGTCGCCCGAGACCGGCAACGGCCTGACGTTGACCGAGGGCGACATCGCCGAGCAAATCACCCTGCTGCCCGCCGATTCGATCGACGCGATATTGCACGATCCGCCGCGTTTCGGTATCTCCGGCGAGCTGTACTCGCAGGTGTTTTATGGCCACCTCGCCAGAGTGCTCAAGCGCAAGGGCAAACTGTTTCATTACACCGGGACGCCGAACAAACTGACCAGCGGCCGCGATGTGCCGAATGAAGTGATGAAACGCCTGCGGCAAGCGGGGTTTAGCGCGGCGCCGGAGGGCGATGGGATATTGGCGGCGAAGCGCTGACGGGCGGATTGATACGGTCACCGCTTTCATGTCCATCCGGGAGCCATCCCGCCTTTTGTGAGTGCCACAAATGCAACCGAAGGCGGGATAACTCCCGCCCTACAAAAACTACCCACGCCGCATCAAGCCTTGCTGTCGATATCCCGCAGCATTGCGTTGCGCAGGATGGCGTTAATACGCGTCTGGTAAGATGACGAAGTAATACCTGCGATAACCAGAAGTTATCCCATGCGTTTGCGGCAGCTTCATGATTTTTCAGCGGTCATCGAGGAAGGCAGCATCCATGCCGCCGCGCGCAAGCTGGAATTGTCGCAGCCTGCGTTGACCAAAAGCCTGCGCGGGCTTGAGGCTGATTTGCACACGCAACTGGTGCGGCGCACCAACCACGGCGTGGAGGCGACACCCGCGGGACGTGCGTTTTACGCGCGCGCACGCGCCGCGCAGGCCGAGCTACGGAAGGGTGAGGAAGAAATCGCGCAACTCGCGGGCCAAGGCGGGCGGGCCGGTGGCATTCGGCGTCGGCCCGGCTGCAGCGTTGCTCATCGCGCCAGAGGCCGTCATCCGCTTTCACCAACAATACCCCGCTGTATCTGCTCTTATTGCCGAAGGCCACCCCAGCTCACTGCTGCCGATGTTGCGCGACGGGACACTGGAATTTGTGGTGGGGCCCAAGCTCGACGCGAAACTCGATCCGGCGCTGACGTTCCGGCCTTTGTTCCGTGAACATTTCATCGTCGTTGGACGCAAGAATCACCCCATGCACAACGCGGGGTCCATTAAGCAATTGGGCGCAACGACATGGGTGGGAAGACTGCGGGATACCAGTACGCCGTTGGGACCGGTGAGCCGCCTGTTTGCCGCAGCAGGGTTGCCGCCGCCGCACATGATCGCGCAATGCGCCTCTTACAATCTCGCACTGTCGATGATCTCAAAATCCGATGCGCTGGGTATTTATGGACGCCGCTTGCTTGCCGCGTCCAGGCCCGCTAGTGATTTACTGCAAGAAATCGCCATTGCAGAACCCCTGCCTACAATGACCATAGGAATGCTCCTGCTCAAAGACCCGTCGCTAATACCGGTTGCGGCGGCAATGGCAAAAATAGTGATAGCGGTGGCGCGGCAATTTACCGTCAAGACGTAGATCAATAACATCAAACTATCCAACACGATAGTAGTGTAAGAATTTGTTTTTAAGGTATATTTTAAATGTAGGCGCTGCTGTCGGCCCACGCCAACCCCGCTCTGAAGTCCGGCCAGCCTTATTCCGCAACGGCCAACTTTATGCTAAAGTATATACGTATATACATTGAGGAGGCTCTGATGCTCGGACGCGCTTTCAAATCGGGAAATTCCATCGCCGTGCGTATTCCGCGCGAGTTGGGCGTTATTGATGCCGCCGGCGAAGTCGATATCCAGCGCGTGGGCAGTACGCTGGTGATTCGGCCGGTGCGCGCGGGCGGGCTTGGGCATGTGATGGCTAAGTTTGCCGCGTTCCCGCGTGACTTCATGGCGGAAGGCCGTGAACCTAGCGAGGAACGGGAGCGGAACTGGTAATCAGGCCATGCGCTACCTGCTCGATACCAATATCTGTATTCACCTGATACAAAAAAATCCCATGCAGGTGCTTGAGCGTTTTCAAGCACTGCAGCAAGGCGATGTGGTGATGTCTAGCATCACTTATGCTGAATTGCGCTACGGCGTCGAGCGCTGCGATGCGGCCACTCGCAAGATCGCGGATCGCGCCCTGAGCGGTCTGATTGAGGATATTCCCGTGCTGCCTTTTGAAGCGGAATCGGGCGATGCCTATGGGGTGTTGCGCGCGGCAGTGCGTGATCGCAAACGCGATGCGCTGGATCGTCTGATTGCAAGCCATGCCGTCAGTCGCAACCTGGTTCTCGTTACCAATAACGAGGCTGATTTTAAGGACTCCCCTGGGCTTACCGTGGAGAATTGGGTGGCGGCTGGCTAAAGCGATGCAAATCCCGCGCCGGCTTTTGTAACAAACTCTGCTGCTCACCGGAATCGTCATGCCCAACCGCCTCGCTCACGAAACCAGCCCGTATCTTCAGCAACACGCCGATAACCCCGTCGATTGGTATCCGTGGGGCGAAGAAGCGCTGGCGCTCGCCCGCGCGCAAGACAAACCGATCCTGCTGTCGGTGGGCTACTCGGCTTGCCACTGGTGCCATGTGATGGCGCATGAGTCGTTTGAAGATGCCGCAGTGACCGCCGAGATGAACCGGCTCTACGTCAACATCAAGGTGGATCGCGAGGAGCGGCCTGATCTGGATCAGATTTACCAGACCGCGCATCACATGCTGACGCAGCGCAACGGCGGCTGGCCGCTGACGATGTTTTTGATGCCGGACGGCACGCCGTTTTTTGGCGGCACGTATTTTCCGAAGACGCCGCGTTACAACATGCCGGGGTTTTTGGCTTTGCTGCCGCGCATTGAACAGGCCTATCGCGAACAACGCGCAGAAATCGGCAAACAGAACGCGTCGCTGATGGCGGCGTTGGCGGGCACGGTGCCGGTGGCTGCCGACGTCGGCGAATTTCAGCGTGCGCCGCTGGAAAAAGCGCTGCACGAGTTCGCCGATATGTTCGACCGTGAACACGGCGGCATCGGCCGCGCGCCGAAATTTCCGCATCCGTATGAGTTGGCGTTTTGCCTGCGCCGTCACGCGCTGGATGGAGAGCAGGCCGGACTCGATATCGCACACGTCACCCTCACGCACATGGCCGAGGGCGGCATTTACGATCATCTCGGCGGCGGTTTCGCGCGCTACAGCGTGGATGACACTTGGAGCATTCCGCACTTCGAGAAAATGCTCTACGACAATGGGCCGCTGCTGGCGCTGTATTGCGACGCGTGGCAGGTCACACAAGCGCCGCGCTACCAAAGCGTGTGCGCGGAAACCGCGGCATGGGTGATGCGCGAGATGCAGCACAAGGATGGCGGCTACTACTCGTCATTCGACGCTGATTCAGAGCACGTCGAAGGCAAGTTTTATGTGTGGACGCCGGAAGAGGTGAAGGCGCTGCTCACGCCGGAAGAATACGCCGTGGCGGCGCCGCATTACGGCCTGGATGGCGCGGCGAATTTCGAGCACGAGTACTGGCACTTGCGCGTGACTCAGCCGCTCGCCACGGGCGGCGAAACGCTGCTCGAAAACAACGCCGCACTATTGGCGCGGGCCCGGGCCAAGCTGCTGGCCGCGCGCAACCAACGCGTGTGGCCGGGCCGTGACGACAAGATACTGACGAGCTGGAACGCGCTGATGATTAAAGGCATGGCGCGTGCCGCTCGCGTATTCAATGAACCGGAGTGGCTGGCTTCGGCGCAACGGTCAGTCGATTTTATTCGCCACACCTTGTGGCAAAACCACCGCCTGCTCGCCACGTACAAAGACGGCAAGGCGCATTTGAATGCCTATCTCGACGACCATGCTTTTTTGCTGGATGCGTTGCTGGAGTTAATGCAAACCGAATTCCGCGCGGACGATCTGGCGTTTGCGCGCGCGCTCGCCGAGCGGCTGCTTGATCAATTTGAAGATAAAGAACACGGCGGTTTTTTCTTCACCAGCCACGATCACGAAAAACTGATCCTGCGCAACAAACCGGGCCACGACAACGCCACGCCGTCGGGCAATGGTGTTGCCGCGTTCGCGTTGCAACGGCTGGGCCATGTGATCGGCGAGCCTCGTTATATCAATGCCGCCGAGCGCACGATCCGTTTGTTTTACGGCGCCATGCAGCGCCTGCCGAGCGCGTTTGTGAGCCTGCTCACCGCACTCGAAGAAGCACTCGCGCCGCCGCGCGTGGTGGTGTTGCGCGGCGAGGCCGGCGCGCTGCGTGAATGGCAACGCGCTCTCGCCGCGCGGTATCGCCCCGACACCCTGGTGATCGCCTTGAACAACGGAACGGCGGCATTACCGGAAGTGCTGGCAAAACCAGCGCCCGCCAGTGGCGTCAACGCGTGGCTTTGTCAGGGCGTTACTTGCTTGCCGCCGGTTGCGGAATTAGGCACAATCGAGAGCCTGCTGAAGCCAGAAATCAAATAAATTTCTTTATAAACAAATACTTATATGGAACTCATGCCTATGAAACGTGTGATCGCGGCCTCCGCCGTAACCTTGGGCCTGCTGCTGGGCACTCCCGCGCAAGCGGATGAAAAACTCGCGCAGGCCAACGGCTGCATGACCTGCCATCAAGTCGACAAAAAAATTCTCGGCCCTTCATACAAGGACGTCGCCGCCAAATACAAGGGCGACAAAGCCGCCGAAACCACGCTGGCGAAAAAAGTGAAGGACGGTGGCAAAGGCGTGTGGGGCGACATGGTGATGCCGCCCAATGCGCATGTGAAAGACCCCGATATCGCCGCGATTGTTAAGTGGATCATGGCGCAAAAGTAGTTCTGCGATCTGCTGTAACGCTGTAACAAAAAAGCCGACGTGAGTCGGCTTTTTTGTTTGCGTGGATTAATAAACGCTCGGTAAAGAACCTTACTGCCGACACACTCCCTCACTGTCGTTCCCGCGCAGGCCGGAATCCATACGAGGTCTCATATGGCACTGTGTTATGGGTTCCCGCCTGCGCGGGAACGACAGTGATGTTGTTGGTTTCGCTTCTGCGGGGCCGCGTGTGTCGTTGCTAAAAAAACACCAGCGCCCGCGCCTCGATACTCTGCCGCGGCAGCGCGCCGGTCGGGGTAGCCGGATCGGTGAACGAGGTATGCGCGGTGAAGCGCGCGCGCCCGTCTTTCTCGGAATCAAACACCTTGAACACCAGCGCTTCGTCGCGCGTCATTTTCGGAAAATAAATCCAGCGGTGTTTGGGGTTGTAGGCCAAGCGGTAGGTTTGCCCGATGCGGGTCGGGTAGCGCCGCTCGGCGATCAGCAAATCGTCGAACGCAATGGTGTGCGCATCCGCCATCGCCAGCGGATTCGATTCGATGGGTTGGTTGATCGCGCGCCACACCTGAATAATCGCAAAGCGTTTTTGCAGCAGGGCTTCGGCCTCGTGGGGCAACAGATCGCGCACGCGCTGCGGCCCCGACCACTCGGTGTAATCGTTGTGCGCGGACACCACCGGCTCGCGGATCAACCGGGCTTCGCGCTCAGCCTGATCGCCGGAGCGCAGCGTGTGATCGAACAGCACCACGCGGGTGGCACCGGATTCGCGTTTTATCAGTGCTTCGACTTCGCGGTAATACACCGACTTTAATTCCTGCTCGTCGAAAAAATCTTTCATCGCGGTTTGGTGTTCGACGAACACGAAGCCGTTTTTCTCCAACGTAAAAGTCGCCGCCAGCGGGCGACCGTTTTCCATGGGCATCGGGCGCATGTCGAGCGCGCCGGTTTTGCGGCGGCTGATATCGCCGGGGCCGAAGGTCTCGTTGATGAGCTTTTCACCGGTGTTCGGCGTGTAGGGGATTTCAACGAGGGTTTGGGGGTTGGGTGCGTTCATGGATTCACCTTCATTCAGGGGCCGAGATGCAAGACTAGGCCATCGCCGGGCGTACGGTCAAATGTGCGTACAATGCGCGCCATCGAAACCAGCTCAAGGAGAAAACCGTGGCGGCAAAACCGGAAGTAATGGGATTCATCGGCTTGGGCGTGATGGGCGGACGCATGGCGCGGCGGCTGCTGGAGGCGGGCTTTCCACTGGTGATCCACGACGTCAACCCGGCTGCGTTAAAACCGCTGGTAAAGCTCGGTGCAAAAGTCGCGCGCAGCCCGCGCGAGGTGGCGGACAAGGCGCGCATCGTGTTCGCCAGCGTACCCACGCCGCCGGTGCTGCGTGAAGTCTCGTTGGGTACCGCCGGTTTGATCCACGGCAAGGCGATGAAAATCGTGGTGGATCTGTCCACCACTGGCGCGATCATCGAAAAAGAAATCGCCAAGGCGCTGGCCGCGCGCGGCATCGACCTGGTCGATTCACCGATATCCGGCGGCGCGTCGGGTGCTGACAAAGGCACGCTGGCAGTGATGGTGGCGGGCAAGGCGGCGTCGATTGCCACAGTGCGCAGTGCGCTGGAAGTGATCGGCAAGGTGTTTGTGGTCGGCAAAACACCGGGGCAGGCGCAGACGATGAAGCTACTCAATAATTTGCTGTCCACCAGCGCGCTGGCGATGAGCCTCGAAGTGTTTGTCGCGGGCGTGAAAGCCGGCCTCGACCCCGACATGATGGTGGCGGTGATTAACGCCGGCAGCGGCCGCAACAGCGCCACCGAGGAGAAAATCCCCAAATCGGTGCTGACGCGCAACTTTGATTTCGGCTTCCCGATCTCCGGCGCGCGCAAGGACATCAGCCTCGCCATCGAGGAATGTCAGGCGATGGGCCTGCCGATGATCGTCGGCAGCGCGGCCAAGCAGTTGTGGGAGTTTGCCTACAATCAGGGTGGCGGCAAACGCGACATGACCTCGCTGATTACGTACCTGGAGCCGTGGGCCGGGGTTGAGGTGCGCGGCAAGGCGGCGCGTAAGAAATCAGCGCGTTAACGGTCGGCATGGTAGTAACCGTAGCGGTCGGTAGTCGGTAGCCCGCAAGTAGCGCAGCGTATTGCGGGGCAGGTGCGGCAAAGCACGACGCGGCATCCAAACCGCGCATCGCCTGCTGAACCGTGCTACGCGCAATATTCTGGATGGGCACGCCTGCCCCCGGATTTTGTTGCGCTAGATCCGGGCTACATTTTGCGTGGCCTATACCGCCGTATGCCATTGCAAACCGTGTGGCAATACCGGCGGACCAAACACATAATGCAGCACGCGACGCACGCCGCTTGCCGTCATGCGCGAGGAAGCGTGCAGCAGCAGCGGCTTCATCAACAGCGCGTCGCTACGGGCGGCAACGCAGTCGATTTCGCGGTGTTGCGCGCGCCAGGTTTCAATATCGTTCGCGGATAGCCGCCCGTTGTGGTGCGCGCCGGGTGACACGCGCAGCGACCCGCCTTGCGCCGGGCAGGGATCGAGATGCACGCGAATCGCCACGAGTTTTTCTATGGCCAAGGCTGGCGGCTGTGTGTACAGCACGCCCTCCTTCAACGCCCAGCCGGCGCATTCGGGCGCATCAACTCGCTCACGCACGGGAATGCTCAAATCCTGATGGCGGGCAACGGCCCAATTTTTGGCTGCGGTCTTTTCAAACAGCGCGCATTGCACGGCTACGGCGGCTGTCGGCAAAAGTGCCGCGGTCGCGGGATGCGATTTGAGGGTGGTCGCCAACAGCGCGCACTACGGCAGTGCCAGGAGATTGCGGCGGCCCGCTCCGGATACGCCAAGCCGTGCGACTTGCTGAATCAGCGCATCACAATCCGCCGGGGATCACGGCGTAACCCAGCTCGGCAAATGGTGAGTGCGGCGGTTGGCTCATGGCGTGGCGGATGGCATAATGGGCTGCGGCGCGCAGACCATCATGAATTGACATTCGTCAACCCGCCCGTGATAATCAATTTTCCCCTAAGAACAATCTCTTAGCCACGTAGCCTATAGGAGCCTGACATGAGTCGCAGACTGTTAATCCAATCCGCAATTGCACTAGTAACCTCTCTCGCGTTGGCCGCCTGCGGCGACAAAGCGCCGCCGCCTGCCGCGAAAAAAGCAGACGCACCGAAAGCGCCCGAAGTGCAGGTCGTCAAAATCG
Organism: uncultured Burkholderiales bacterium; assembly: GCA_963924885.1. GTDB lineage: Bacteria > Pseudomonadota > Gammaproteobacteria > Burkholderiales > SG8-41 > UBA5216. The sequence continues at coordinate 11,492 of CAWUUY010000303.1, forward strand.
GCGTCGCGTCGCCGCTGACCGGCGCGCAAGCGCACATCGGCATCGATATCCGCAACGGCGTGCAGCTCGCGATTGAAGACGCCAACAAAGCTGGCGTCAATATCGACGGCAAAGCGGTGAAGCTGGAAATGGTCGCCGAAGACGACGAAGCCAATCCAACCAAGGCCACCACCGTGGCACAAAAACTGGTAGATGCCAAAGTAGCGGCGGTGGTCGGACATTTCAACTCCGGCGCGTCAATACCTGCATCAAAGATTTACGCCGACGCGGGCATTCCGCAGATTTCGCCCTCTAGCACCAATCCGGATTACACGCTCAAGGGTTACAAAACCACTTTCCGCGTGGTGGCGCATGACGGCCAGCAAGGCCCGACGCTGGCGCGTTTTGCGCTGGATAAGCTCAAAGCCAAAACCATCGCGGTGATTGACGACAGCACGGCCTATGGTCAGGGGCTTGCCGATAATTTTGAAGCGACGATCAAGGCGGGCGGCGGCAAGATCGTGGCGCGTGAACACACCACGGACAAAGACACCGACTTCAAGGCGATTCTCACCAAGATCAAGGGCCGCAACCCCGATCTCATCATGTTCGGCGGCATTGATCCGCAAGCCGGGCCGATGAAAAAACAAATGGCTGAGTTGGGCATTAAGGCGCAGTTTATCGGTGGCGACGGCATGCAGACGCCGAATTTCATCAAGCTGGCGGGTGAATCCGCTGAGGGCGCGTTGGCCTCGATTCCCGGTCTGCCGAAAGAGACGATGCCGGGCGGCAAGGAGTTCCTCGCCAAGTACAAAGCCAAGTTCAATGCCGAAGTGGAGTTGTTCGCACCGATGGGTTACGACGCGGTGATGGTGTTCATCGAGGCGATGAAACGCGCAGGCTCAGCCGAGCCGGCGAAGTTTTTGCCGGAAGTCGGCAAGACCAACTATAACGGTGTGATCGGCCCGATAGCCTTCGATGAAAAAGGCGATCTGAAAAATGGCCCGATCACGATCTACGTGGTGAAGGGCGGCAAGTGGGAGGCGCTGGAAACAGTATCGCCAGGCGCCGCCCCTGCAGCGGGTGCAAAAGCCGAAGCACCCAAGGACGCGGCGACGAAGTAGGTTGATCCCCACTGAAGTCAATAAACGGCACCCTCGCGGTGCCGTTGTCATGTTGACCACCCCGAACTAATGACCGGCGCATCGTGGATATATTCCTCCAGCAAATCGTGAATGGCCTGTTGCTCGGCAGCATCTACGCGCTGGTCGCGCTGGGCTACACGATGGTGTACGGCATTCTCGATCTGCTTAATTTCGCGCACGGCGACCTTGTCATGATCGGCGCGATGGTGGCGCTGTCGGTGGTGATAGCGCTGGGGTCAAGTCTGCCGGTGGCTATCGTGCTGTTGATCGCCACCGCGGCAGCGATCGTGGTGTGTGTGGCGCTGGGGCTCGCGATAGAACGCGTGGCCTATCGACCGCTGCGCCGCGCGCCGCGACTTGCGCCGTTGATTACCGGCATCGGCGTGTCGATCCTGCTTCAATATTCCGCGGCGCTGGTATGGGGCAGGCAGTACATCTCGATGCCGGAGATCATCAAACCCGAAAAAATCGTCTTCGGCGGCGCGCAGATTACCAGCACGCAGGCGTTTATTTTTGTGCTCGCGTGCGCCATCATGGCGGCGCTGCTGTGGTTTGTGAAATCCAGCCGCATGGGGCGCGCCATGCGCGCCACCGAGCAAAACCCGGATGTTGCCGGGCTGATGGGCGTGGACACCACGCGCGTGATTGCGTTTACCTTCGCGCTCGGCGCATCCCTCGGCGCCGTCGCCGGGGTGATGGTGGTGTTGTATTACGGCCAGGGCCATTACTTCATGGGCGCGATGCTGGGGTTAAAAGCGTTCACCGCCGCGGTGTTGGGCGGCATCGGCAGCATCCCCGGCGCGATGCTGGGCGGATTGCTGCTGGGGTTGATCGAAAGCTTGGCGGCAGGATACATCGGCGACATTACCGGCGGCTTGTTCGGCAGCAACTACCGCGACGTGTTCGCGTTTTTCGTGCTGGTGGGCGTGTTGATGCTGCGCCCGGCGGGGCTGATGGGCGTGCCCAGCGGAGACCGGGCATGACAACATTGACGCAGGCCAACGCCGCACGCTGGCTGAAAATCGTGGCGCTGTGCGTGATTCTGGTGGCGTTGCCGTTCGTGATCGACGCCACGCTGGGCCGTACGTGGGTACGCATTATTGATATTGCGCTGTTGTTTGTCATGCTGGCGCTCGGGCTCAATATTGTTGTCGGTTTTGCGGGACTGCTTGATCTGGGGTACATCGCGTTTTTTGCCGTGGGCGCATACTGCTATGCGCTGCTCGGCTCTTCGCAGTTCGGCATTCACTGGCCGTTTCTGGTGGTGTTGCCGCTGTGCGCGTTGGTTGCGGCGGTATTTGGCGTGATCCTCGGCGCGCCGACGTTGAAATTGCGCGGCGACTATCTGGCGATTGTCACGCTGGGTTTTGGAGAGATCATCCGCATCTTTTTCAACAATCTGAGCCGTCCAGTGAATATCACCAACGGGCCGCAAGGCATCTCGCTGATCGACCCTTTGCAGATCGCTGGATTTTCTCTATCAAAAACCTATACGATCGGCGGCCTGACCTTTGCGCCGGTGCATCTGTATTACTTCGTGTTCCTGGCCTGCGTGCTGCTGACGATTTTTATTTCATTGCGGCTGGAAAACTCACGCATCGGCCGCGCGTGGGTTGCGATTCGTGAAGATGAACTCGCAGCAAGCGCGATGGGCATCAACACACGCAACGTCAAACTACTGGCGTTTGCGATGGGCGCGACCTTCGGCGGCGTGGCGGGCGGTTTGTTTGCGTCGTTTCAGGGCTTTATCAGCCCGGAGAGTTTTACGCTGCTCGATTCGATCATGGTGCTGGCCATGGTGGTGCTGGGCGCGATATTACTCACCGCGCTGCCGGAAGCGCTGCGATACCTCGGGCCGTTGCAGCAGCAATGGCTGGGACGCGTGGTGGTGGACCCTTCGGGTTTGCGCATGCTGATGTTCGGTCTGGCGCTGGTGCTGATCATGTTGTTGCGCCCCGCCGGGCTGTGGCCCTCGCGCACGCGGCAGCGCGAGCTGACGGTGGACAAAGCCGATGGCTGAACCGCTGCTCACCGTCGACGGCCTGACCAAACGTTTCGGCGGGCTGACCGCGCTCGATCACGTGTCGCTCACCGTGGCGGCACGCGAAATCTACGGGCTGATCGGCCCCAACGGCGCGGGCAAGAC
>CAWUUY010000304.1:0-8785 GCA_963924885.1 uncultured Burkholderiales bacterium
GGCAACATTCACTCCGAAATGAACACGCCCGGCGTGCGTATGGCATACGCCGCGCGACTCTTCCTGAAACTGGTGCATGACACCGGCCAGATCGGCCGCATCGCCACCAAGCCGACGCAAGCCAAGGAAGACGCGGTGAACGCCGGCATCATGCGCTGGCTGTTGCAAGGCACGAAGTTCAAACTGAAGCGCCAGTACGCGGTGGATGCGTATGAGGAGCACAAAGAAAACGTCGATGCCATCGCAGCACTCCTGCCGAAAGACTTCAAAGCCGGCATGGAAAGCTGGGGCGGCGATGTCTACGAGCATATCTCCGACACCAACTTTGGCCTCTTGCTGCACGACATGATGAACCAGCGCGGCTGCGTGGTGTACGCCACCGACTTGGACGGCGACCGTTTGACCGACCTGATGGCCGACGCACCCGATGTGCTGCGCGCGTGGGGGCAACTGGTGCTCGATCACGCCAAGGCCGGCAAGGACATGAAGCAAGTTTGGAAAGACATGGGCTTCACCATGACAAACGGCAAGGACATGACCAGCGTGATGTACCGCATGGAAGGCGCGCCGATTTACGAACAAACGCTGGGTTCCGCCGACGCTATGCTGATGCGTCTGTTGAATGGCGACGAAACCGTCGGCGGCACCAAAGACCCGTACGATCCGCGCATCCACTTTGTGCTGATTAACGAGGCCTACAAAGCCGCCAACCCCGGCAACAAAGAACTCGCCGCCTGGCTCGACGCGCAACTGGCGACCTTCGACAAGATTTACTCGTCGGGCAAGCGTCCGCGTTACATTGATGGCTACACCCAACTCAAGGCCGCGATCAAGCCGTGGGGCGTCAAGTAATTATTGTCCGTTGATGTTCTCGACAACGCCCGCCTCGCGCGGGCGTTGTTGTTTGCGCGAACGGCCATGATTGTCCTGTTCAACAAACCCTACGGCGTGCTGTGCCAGTTTCGCGCGGTCGAAGGCAAACTTACGCTGAAGGATTTCATCTCGCAACCGGGCGTGTATGCCGCCGGTCGCCTCGACGCGGATAGCGAAGGTTTGCTGGTGCTGACCGACGACGGCATCGAACAACACCGCATTACCGATCCGCGCCACAAGCTGCCCAAGACCTATTATGTTCAGGTCGAAGGCGAGCCGGACGACGCCGCGCTGGCGCAATGGCGCAAAGGCATCGCGCTGAACGACGGCCTGACGCTGCCCGCCGGAGCCGCCCGCGTGGCAGAACCCGATTGGTTATGGCCCCGTGACCCGCCAGTACGCTTTCGCAAAAACATCACCACCGCCTGGATAACCCTGACCCTGCGCGAGGGCAAAAACCGCCAAGTCCGGCGCATGACCGCCGCCGTCGGCTATCCCACGTTGCGGCTGATTCGTTACCAGATAGGCTCCTGGAGCCTGGACGGACTACCGCCGGGCGCGTCGCGTAAAATACCATAAGTATCTGTTTTAATTAAATTATTTTAATTTACCCTCATCCCGGCAGGGGTGTTCCAATGTCAGGCCCTTGTTTTAAGTCAACCGCCCGCAAAGTGGCTCGTTACTGGCATTGACCGATAGAATACGGTCGGTTGCGTCAAGCAGCCATCCACAAACCACCATCAAAGAGGAAGATGAAATGAGCAAATTGTTCGCAACCCTGATCGCCGCTGTTTTTGCCGCTGCGACCGTGACTCCGGTTATCGCGCAAGACAAGAAAGACGCGCCGAAAGCCGACGCCAAAAAAGAAGACGCCAAAAAAGCCGACGCTCCGAAAGTCGATGCGCCGAAAGCCGACGCCAAAAAAGCCGACGACAAGAAAGCTGACAGCAAAGGCAAAGGCGACGAGAAGAAAACCGACGGCAAAGCCAAAGCCGAAGAAAAGAAAGCCGAAGGCAAAAAAGGCGAAGGCAAGAAAGCCGACGACAAGAAAGCTGACGCTCCGAAAGCCGATGCCCCGAAAGGCGACAAAAAGTAACAGCGGATTTTCGCTAAAAAGGCAGGGTCGCGAGACCCTGCCTTTTTTATTGGCCGCGCCCCGCACGGAGTAAAATAGCGCCGTGAACACCCCTACACATAAACGCGTCGTCGTCGGCATGTCCGGCGGCGTAGATTCCTCTGTGGCCGCCTTGCTGTTAAAGCAGCAAGGTTATGAGGTGACGGGCTTGTTTATGAAGAACTGGGAAGACGACGACACGGACGGTTACTGCTCGTCGCGGCAGGATTTGATCGACGCGGTGTCCGTCGCCGACACCATCGACATCGACATCAAACAGGTGAATTTTTCAGCCGAGTACAAAGAGCGCGTGTTCAACGAATTTCTCGCCGAATACAAAGCCGGGCGCACACCCAACCCGGACGTGATGTGCAACGCCGAAATCAAATTTAAGGCGTTTCTCGATCACGCGATGGCACTGGGCGCGGACGGGATCGCCACCGGCCACTACGCGCAGGTGCGCGAGCAGGACGGGCTGTTTCAACTGCTGCGCGCCGACGATGGCAGCAAGGATCAAAGCTATTTTCTTTATCGCCTGAACCAGCAACAGTTGAGCAAAACGCTGTTTCCGCTGGGCAAACTCAACAAAACCGAGGTGCGCGAGATCGCACGCCGCGAAGGGCTGGCGACACATGACAAAAAAGACTCCACCGGCATTTGTTTTGTCGGCGAGCGCCCGTTCCGTGAATTTCTCAATCGCTACATTCCGGCGAACCCCGGCGACATCTGTACACCCGACGGCGCGCGCGTGGGCAAACACAGCGGCCTGATGTTTTATACGCTCGGGCAACGGCAAGGGCTGGGTATCGGCGGCACGCGCCACGGCGATGGCGATGCCTGGTACGTCGCCGAAAAAGACATGGTGAACAACCGTTTGATCGTGGTGCAGGGCCACGACCACGAAAAGCTCTTTGCTGACCGGCTGACGGCGGTGAATCTCAACTGGATCAGCGGTGCCGCGCCGCACACCGGCTGGGTCTACGGCGCCAAAACGCGCTACCGACAAAAAGACGCGCCGTGTGTGATTGCATCGGCCACGCAACAAAGCTGCGCCGTCGAGTTCGCCGAGCCGCAATGGGCAGTGACCCCCGGCCAGTCGGTGGTGGTTTATGAAAGCAACGTCTGCCTGGGCGGCGGCATTATCGAATCCACCGCGCAATCGCCCGCCGGCGCGGAAACCATCCGCATGCGGCAGGACTCCTGCGCTTGACAGTTTTTCCGTTACGGGAGTAGTCTCAATCAGTTTTCTAACCGGAGCCATGCCATGAACGCAGTCGCTGAAAAGTTCGTGCTCTTCACCCAACCAGGATGAAGTAGCTGCCTCAAAACGAAAGAGTTTCTTTCAAAAAAAAATATCGCCTTTGACGTGATCGATGTACTGAACGATGTCGGCGGGCGTGACAAGCTGTTGTCGTACGGCGTGCGCAACGTGCCGGTGGTGGCGCGCGGCAAAGGCTATGTGTTCGGGCAAAACCTCGAAGACGTGGCCGCGTTTGTCGGCCTGCAAGGCACCGGCCACAAGCCGCTGGCGCCGGCAGAGCTGATCGAGCGCTGGATCACTATTCTGCGCGCGGCGCAGCGCCTGATCCGCCAGATGCCAGATGACAAAATCACCGGCAATGTGATCGACAACCGCGAGCGCACGATTCGCTTTCTGAGTTTTCACGTGTTCCGCATTGGCGAAGCGTTTCTGGAATGCGCGCGCGACGGCAAGGATTACGCCGTGCAACTGGCCAACGTGCCGCCCACCGAGGGCGCCTACATGACCGGCACCGAGATCGCGCAGTACGGCGACAGCGCCATCGAGCACCTGCAACAGTGGTGGGCGTCACTAGTGGATAAATCCTGCACCGCGAAAGTCACCACCTATTACGGCGTGCAGCCGATGTCGCAATTGCTCGAACGCTCCACCTGGCACTCTGCGCAACACGTGCGCCAACTCACCGCCGTGCTGGAACGCTTTGATATTGAGCCGAATGGGCGGATGCAGCCCGAAGACCTCGCCGGTTTGCCGTTGCCGGAACGGCTGTGGGAGTAATTACTTAAGTATCTGTTTTTATTATATTTTTTAAGAAAAAAGCCGTGTCTAATAATGCGGCTTTTTTTACTTTTTCCTGCGCGATACTGCCAACAACGCATCCCAGTTTTTCGGCAAGACCACCTTGCGGCTGGTCGGCACACCCTGCACGTGGTTGCACACGTACCCGCGCGATTGATTGCGCCCGGCGTCGCCTGCCACCACGATGCTCATCCACTCCGGCTTCTGGAACACCGGCACCAGTCGGTCGGGATCATCGGACTCGTGATACGTCTGCGGCAGCAGTCCCTCGTTCACGGCATTGTTGATGCGAAACCCCGTGAGGCCCGCGCCGTACGCGTAACGCTCGGCGGTAGACGCCTTGATCTTCACGTGTTCACAAAAATATCGGCTGATATCAGCTTTGCTCCAGCCATCCTTGGCAAACACCGCCGCAATCGATGGTCCCAAAATAATCAGCGGGTGCCAGTTGGCGTAACACATGCCGATGGCCGTCCAGTATCCGCAGGCGCGCTCGCCGATCACATCCGCCAGCAGCGCTGCGTGTTCTTCGGCGCGCTCGCTTTGCGAATACGCCGGCGAGCTGATCGCCACCACGCTTTGCACGGTGACAACGTTATCCCCCGCCTTGAAGCCCCGATCCACGCTGTAGGGCTGCCAACCCAGTTCGGCCACGGCGTCTTCGTTTTCCGCCAGCACCACCAGAAAACTTTGTCCGATACTGCCCTTGTCCGCACCCTCCGGCCCGTGCGTAAACCCCGCGACATTGCGGATGAGCAGGCGCAAAAAGCGCCCGACGCTGGTGTTCGGCTGGCGGCCCACGCGCATCACGCCCTGCCCCGCGTTGAAGCCGAGTTGCTTGATGATCGGGCCGCTCAGGGTAATCAGCGATTCCCAACCCGGCGTCGAACCGGCGTCTTCGATTTTGTATTCCGGCGTGCAGATCACCTCGGTCACCGCCAGCAAAATCGGCATGTACTCGGGTCGGCAACCCGCCATCACGCCGTTGACCGCGACATTCCATACCGTCGCCGCACGGTTGGCGGGCGGGCACACGCCAATCACTTCACTCGGATCGCGCTCGGTGAAACGAAAAAATTTCTCGATGCGATTCAGCGTGGGCGGCACCACCGGCATGCCGTCAGACCAATTCTGCTCGTGAAAATAATCGTTGATCTCATCTAGCGTGCCGCTGAACACGATGTCACGCGGTTGCGGCAACACGGCTTCCTGTAATGCCGATAACGCCAGTGGTTTGGACAAGCCCGCGATAATGCGCGGCAGCAGCAACTCAATTACCTGGCGTCGCAACTCACCCTTGCTCTGCGTCATCGGCACGCCGGGAAACTCGGCGATGGCCATGTCCGGCACGCCCAAGCCCTTGGCGATTACCGCCGCCTGCTTTAAAAACCCGGTTGAGATCACCGACACCGACGGAATACCGCAACGCTCCACGGCTGCACTCGCCCGCAACACGGCGGGCGTACAGGCGCCTCAAGCGCCTATGGCGGAGATGACCGCATCGACTTTGTGCTCTTTCAGCAGCGCAGGCAGCCGCGCCACCAGCTCGCGCTGATTCGGCCCGTGCAGATTGCCGAAGGTGTCGTAGGTAACGAACGTGATGCCCGGATAGCGCTTGGTCAGCTCCTCACGCAGTATCGGGAACCATTCTTCGCCGCGAAACAAATAATCCCAGGTTTCGCCGATCACTTTGTTGCTCAGATCGGCAACGCGCGCCACCGGCGCGCGCGTGGCGTAAGCGGGTTTGCCGAGTGGCCACACGACATCGTAGGTCGGTTCGTTGAGCGGGATGGTCATGGGTTTTCCTGAGTGGCGAAATTTTGCAAATTCCAGAATAGCATGCGCCCTCGAGTTTGCGCTAAAATCGCTCCTCTTTCCGCATTGCCCATCACCCTATCCTCATGCTCGCGCATAGCAATCCTCACCCGCCCGGCCCGGAGTTTTCGCCCTCATGGTGAATCCCGATCCAGCCGCGCGTCGCGCGCTACCCTCGGTTGACCGGCTGCTGACCAGCGGCGCGGTTGCCGCGCTCGTTGCGCGCTTCGGTCGCGCGCTGACCACCGACACCATCCGCGAGCTGCTGCAAATGCAACGCGAATACCTCTCGAAAAACACCATTGCGATTGAATTCGACGAAGCCGGCTTCGTTGCCGCCTGCGACGCCTCGCTAACGAAACAAACGCAGCCCTCCCTGCGCCCGGTGTTTAATCTCACCGGCACCGTGCTGCACACCAACTTGGGTCGCGCGCTGATGCCGCAATCGGTTGCCGACGCGGTGATGACCGCGATGACGCGCCCGGTGAATCTTGAATTTGATCTAGGCGGCGGCGCGCGCGGTGAGCGCGATACGCACGTGGAGAAATGGATCACCAAGCTCGCCGGCGGCGATGGTGCGGTGGTGGTCAACAACAACGCGGCAGCGGTTTATCTGGCGCTCAACTCGCTGGGTACAAAAAAGGAAGTGATCGTCTCGCGCGGCGAACTGATCGAAATCGGCGGCGCGTTCCGCATCCCCGACATCATGAAGCGCGCGGGCGTGAAGCTGATCGAAGTCGGCACTACCAACCGCACACATCTCAAAGATTTCAGTGATGCCATCACCCCGCGCACCGCCGCGATCATGAAGGTGCACACCAGCAACTACGCGGTGCAGGGCTTTACCGCCGCGGCACCCGAGCCGGAACTCGCCGCACTCGCACACGCGCACAACATTCCGTATATCGTCGATCTCGGCAGCGGCATGCTGGTCAACCTCGAAGACTACGGCCTGCCGCACGAACCCACGCCGCGCGAGGCGCTGGCCAACGGCGCGGACCTCGTTACCTTCAGCGGCGACAAACTGCTCGGCGGCCCGCAAGCCGGTTTACTGGTCGGCAAAAAAGACCTGATCGCGCGCATCCGCAAAAACCCGATGAAGCGCGCGCTGCGCGTGGACAAGATGACCCTCGCCGCGTTAGACGCATTGCTGCGCCTTTACACCAACCCGGACAAACTACGCGAAGAAGTCACCACCATTCGGCTCCTCACCCGCACCCGCGCCGACATCCGCGTGCAATGTGAGCGCATACAGCCACACCTGCAAGTCGCGTTGTCGGATAAAGCGACCGCATCCCTCATCGACACCAGCAGTCAAATCGGCAGCGGCTCGCTGCCGGTGGATTCACTGCCGAGCGCGGGCATCGCCATCACGCCACTGGGCAAGGCCAAAGGCTCGTTCGCCGACAAATTGTCGCTGGCGTTTCGCGCGCTCCCGGTGCCGGTGATCGGGCACATACACGATGGCGCGTTCGTGCTCGACCTGCGTTGCCTGGATCATGAAGACGAATTTATTGCGCAGTTGCCGCAATTGCGCATGAAATAATGTTGTTTAAAAACAAATACTTATGATAGTAGCTACTGCGGGCCACATCGATCACGGCAAGAGCCTGCTGGTGAAAACGCTTACTGGCGTGGACACCGATCGCCTGCCCGAAGAAAAGGCGCGCGGCATTTCGATTGATCTGGGCTTTGCCTATCTGCCGTTGCCCAATGGCGAGTTGATCGGCTTTGTCGATGTGCCCGGCCATGAGCGCTTTGTGCGCAACATGCTGGCCGGAGTGTGCGGCATTGATTACGCGCTGCTGGTGGTGGCCGCCGACGACGGCGTGATGCCGCAAACGCTGGAACATCTGAACATTCTGAATCTGCTGCACATCCAGCGCGGCGCGGTGGTCGTTACCAAAATAGATCGCGTGGATGAAGCGCGCGTCAAACAAGTCGGCAAAGACGTCACCGCCCTGTTATCCGCCACCCAACTCGCCGGTGCAACCGTGATGCCGGTGTCCGCCGTCAGCGACGCGGGCATGAACGAACTGCGCGAACTCCTGAAGCGTGAAGCGGCGGCTTCGGTAACACGCGCTAACGCCGATCAACATTTTCGTTACGCGGCAGACCGCGCTTTCACTGTGGCGGGCAGCGGCACGGTGGTCACCGGCACGGTGTTCAACGGCACGGTCGCGCCCGGCGACAAGCTGGTAATTTCACCGGCGGGCAACGAGGTGCGCGTGCGCGGCATCCAGATTCAGGGCAAGCCCGCGCAAAAAGCCGTTGCCGGACAACGCTGCGCGCTGAACTTGACCGGCACCGATCTCGAGGCCGTGAGCCGCGGCGATTGGGTGCTTGCCCCCGCGATTCATCACCCGACGCAACGCATCGCGGGCCGCGTCAGTGTGCTAGCCAGCGAAACGCACTCGTTGAAACATTGGACACCGGTGCATCTGCATCTGGCGACCGCCGACGTTACTGCGCGCATCAGTATCCGGCGCGGCGAAAGCATCTCGCCCGGCGCCTCGGCCATTGTGCAATTGCAGCTCGACAAGCCCATCGGCGCGCTGCACGGCGACCGTTTTATTCTGCGCGATCAATCCGCCACCCGCACCCTCGGCGGCGGCGTGGTGTTCGACCCGTTTGTGACGGCACAACGACGTAGCCGCGAGGCGCGCGAAGCCGATCTCGCCGCGCTGGAACAGCCCACGCCGCAAGCCACGCTGGATGCGCTGATTGCACTGGGTAAACCGGTGGATTTGCAGCGCTTTGAAACGCTGTTCAACCTGCCCGCCGCGCAGGCCACCGCGCTCTACGAGCAGGCCGCGCTGGCGTCATTGGGCAAGGACACTCGCGTCGGCATCCCGCGCGCGCGCATTGCGGAGATCACCAACGCGATCGTGCCGCACCTGCAAGTGTTTCACGCCGCGCAGCCG
>CAWUUY010000305.1:0-5769 GCA_963924885.1 uncultured Burkholderiales bacterium
GAAAGATTGATGCACCACAGCGGAGAACCGATAGTGGCTACCACTTTCTCCGGCATCGCCTTGGCCAGCGCGGTGATTACCATCATCGGCAGAAAATGCCCCATCAGCGCACGCGCGCCGCCCGCCGCCGGCGGCGTGGAGTTGAGTATCGAGCCTTCGGGCGCGGTCACGGTGATGGGCCGCAGCACGCCTTCGTTATTCGGGATGTTCGGCGACAGCACGGCTTTCACACCATACGAGGTGTAGGCGTTGGTATAGGCGAGGCACACGTTGATGGAGCGCGGCACCTGCGCCGCCGAGCCGGCAAAATCGATGGCGATGGCGTCGTCCGAAATGGTCATCGCCATTTTCAGTTCAATCGGGGCCTCGAACCCATCACACACCGCGCTGTGATAGTAGACGCCGTTGGGCACGGCGCGGATGGACGCGCGCATCGCGGCCTCAGAACGGCGATGGATTTCATCGGCAAGGTGTTCCAGCGTGGTGAGTTTTTGTTCGGTCAGCACGGTGAGCACGCGTTGCTCCATCAGGTGCAGCGCGATGAACTGCGCCCACAAGTCGCCCATCACCTGATCGGGCACGCGCACATTTTTACGCACAAAGCGCTCGAACGTCGCGTCGATCCGGCCGCGGCGGATCACCTTCATCACCGGAATCTGCAAGCCTTCCTCGAACACCTCGCGAGCATCGGCCGAACGCATTTTGCCGCCGATGTCCGGCGCGTGAGCCACGCTGCCCGCGAAGCCGACGAGTTTGCGTTTCAAAAAAATCGGCTTGGCGCAGGTGATGTCGGGCAAGTGCCCGGTACCGAGCCAGATGTCGTTGGTGATCAGCACGTCGCCGGGTTCCAGCGTCTCCACCGGAAACTCTTTCAGAAAATGTTTGATGGTGCGCGGCACCGTGCCGATGAACGAGGGAATGCTGTCAGTCGCCTGCGCCAGCGAACGCCCGCGCGCATCGGTGAGCACACAAGCAAAGTCATTCGATTCGCGCACGATTGTTGAAAACGAGGTGCGCACGAGGGCTGCGGCGGCTTCATCGACGATGGAGATGAGGCGCGTCCAGAGCATTTCAAGCGTGACGGCGTTGAGTTTCATAAGTATTTGTTTTTGAACATTATTTATCCCATCCTCATTGGCTACGCCACGTTACACACCAACCCTGTCGTTCCCGCGCAGGCGGGAACCCACAACACAGTGCCACTTGAATCAGGCTTATGGGTTCCCGCCTGCGCGGGAATGACAGTAGTGCAAATATTTGGTGCAGCCTCAATCCCCGCGAATATTCGCGGCCTTGATCACCCGATTCCACTTCACCGTCTCAATCGCAAAAAACTTCGCTGCTGCTTCCGGCGGCCCGCCCAGCGGCATGACACCCATCTCTTTCCACTTCGCCTGCATGTCCGGTGCTTTGATCCACGCATCAATGTCGCCATTGAGTTTGCGCACGATGTCCGCCGGCACTTTGGCGCCAGCGCCAATCGTGAACCAAGCGGTGGCTTCGTATTCCGGCACGCCGCTTTCGGCGATGGTGGGCACCTCTGGGATGCTGGCTGACCGCTGGCGGCTGGTCACGCCGATCGCGCGTATTTTGCCGGCGCGCACATTCTGTATCGCCACCGGCAGGTTCTCGAACATCAGGTGGATTTGCCCGCCGAGCAAATCCACCATCGCGGGCGCGCTGCCTTTGTACGGAACGTGCGTGAGGTTCACCCCCGCTACCACCTTGAACAACTCGCCGATCATGTGCGTGGACGAACCCGCGCCCGCCGTGCCGAAGTTAAGCTCACCGGGCCGCGCCTTGGCCAACGCGAGAAATTCCTTAGTGGTGCGCGCCGGCACCGAGGGATGCACCACCAGTATGTTCGGCAGGTCGGCCAGCAGAATAATCGGCTGCAAGTCTTTCCCTGGGTCATACGAGAGCTTGGAGTAAATGCCATACGCCGCATGGATGCCGATGGTGCCGAACATGATCGTGTAACCGTCGGGCATGGCGCGCGCGGCGAACTCCGCACCCACGTGCCCGCCAGACCCGGCGCGATTCTCCACCACCATCTGCTGGCCGTATTGCCCCGAGAGCCGCTGCGCCGTCATACGCCCCAGCACATCCGCCACGCCGCCGGCGGGGAATGGCACGACCAGACGCACGACCCGATTCGGATAGGCTTGCTGCGCCAGTGCTTGTGATGCCAACACAAACGCGCCGATTGCTACGCCCAGAATGATTTTGCTGTTCATTTCCGCTCCCAGAGATTCATAGAGTGACAGACGCAAGCTAACGTGCGCACCGCGCAGAGTCAATACGCTAGAATGATCCAATGAGCGCAATCGACAAACCCGCCCCGATAGACCTCGCCCGCCAGCGCGATGTCGCCGCCGCGCTGCGCGCGTTTCTGCCGGAACACGCAGTGCTGTTCAACACCGAGGACGTGAAGGCCTACGAGTGCGATGGCCTTTCGGCCTTCCGGCAAGTGCCGATGGTAGTGGCGCTGCCCTCCAATGAAGAAGAAGTGCAGCGCGTGCTGCAAACCTGTCACCGCCTACAGGTGCCGGTGGTGCCGCGCGGCGCGGGCACGGGCTTGTCGGGCGGCGCGCTGCCGCTGGGCAATGGCGTGTTGCTGTCGCTGGCGAAGCTCGCGCGCATTCTCGAGATCGACCCACTGGCCCGCACCGCGCGTGTGCAGCCCGGCGTGCGCAATTTGGCGATATCCGAAGCGGCCGCCGCGCACGGGCTGTATTACGCGCCTGATCCATCAAGCCAGATCGCGTGCTCCATCGGCGGCAACGTCGCCGAAAACTCCGGCGGCATGCACTGCCTGAAATACGGCCTGACGGTGCATAACGTGCTGAAACTGCGCGCCTACACTATCGAAGGCGAGTTCATTGAAATCGGCGGCGATAGCCTCGATGCGGCGGGCTACGACTTGCTGGCGCTGCTCACCGGCTCCGAAGGCTTGCTGGCGGTGATTACCGAAGTCACGGTCAAACTGTTGCCCAAGCCCGAACGCGCGCAATGCGTTTTGGCAGCATTTGGTAATGTCGAAAAAGCCGGCCAAGCGGTGGCCAACATCATCGCCGCCGGCATCATTCCGGCGGGGCTGGAGATGATGGACAAAATCACCACTGGCGCGGTGGAGCCTTTTGTCAACGCGGGTTACCCGCTGGATGCCGAGGCGATTTTGCTGTGCGAATCGGACGGCGCCACCGAAGAAGTCGCCGACGAAATCGAGCGTATGAAAACGGTGATGCAACAAAGCGGCGCCACGGAAGTGCGCGTGTCGCAAAGCGAAGCCGAGCGCGTGCGCTTCTGGGCCGGGCGCAAGGCCGCGTTCCCCGCTGCCGGGCGTGTATCGCCAGATTATTACTGCATGGACGGCACCATCCCCAAGCGCGCGTTGCCGCGCATGTTGAAGGCCATTGCGGATCTGTCGCAAGAGTACGGCTTGCGCTGCATGAACGTGTTTCACGCCGGCGACGGCAATTTGCATCCACTGATTTTGTACGACGCCAACCAGCCGGGCGAACTCGCGCGCACGGAGGAATTTGGCGCGAAGATATTGAAATTGTCGATCGACGTCGGCGGCACCATCACCGGCGAGCATGGCGTCGGCGTGGAGAAAATCGATTCCATGTGCGATCAGTTCGCGGCGCCGGAACTCGCCATGTTTCACGCGGTGAAGCACGCGTTCGACGCAACCGGCCTGCTGAACCCCGGCAAGGCCGTGCCCACGCTGCACCGCTGCGCGGAAATGGGGCGCATGCATGTGCATGCAGGGCAGGTGAAGTTTCCGGAATTGGCGCGGTTTTAAGTGCAACGACTCACCGCAAAGGCGCAAAGGCGCAAAGGAAACGCAAAGAAAACCTTGAGCTTCTTTGCGGCTGTTCTTTGCGCCTTTGCGCTTTTGCGGTAGGTTTTCGTCGTGGACACCATCATCCAGCAACTCGCGCAAACCCTGCGCGAAGCATCAGCCAACAAAACGCCGCTGCGTATCGTCGGCGGCAACACCAAAGCGTTCTACGGCAACCCCACCACTGGCGAAACGCTGTCCACCGCCGCCTATCGCGGCATCGTCGAGTACGAACCCACTGAGTTGGTGATTACCGCGCGCGCCGGCACGCCGCTGGCGGAAGTCGAAGCTGCGCTGAAAGACAAAGGCCAGATGCTGGCGTTTGAGCCGCCGCATTACGCCGCGGGCTCCACGTTGGGCGGCTGCGTCGCCGCCGGCCTCTCCGGCCCGCGCCGCCCATACGCCGGCGCCGTGCGTGACCTCGTGTTGGGCGTGCGTATCCTCGACGGCAACGGCACGGATTTGCGCTTCGGCGGGCAGGTGATGAAAAACGTCGCAGGCTACGATGTATCGCGACTGATGGCAGGCGCAATGGGCACGCTGGGCGTGATTTTGGAAGTATCGTTAAAAACCCTGCCGCTGCCCGCTACCGAACTCACCCTGCGCCAGCAACACGTTGAGCCTGATGCGATTCGTTTAATGAACCAATGGGCCGGGCAACCGCTGCCCCTTTCCGCCACCGCGTGGTGTGGCGACGATCTTGCCATACGGCTATCGGGCGCGGCCAGTGCGGTGGAAGCGGCACGCAAAAAACTCGGTGGTGAAGTCCTCGAAGCGACACAAGCCGAATCATTCTGGCAAGGCATACGCAAACACGCCGATCCGTTCTTTACACATGGCGCGCCGCTGTGGCGGCTGTCGGTGAAATCCACCGCGCCCGCGATCACGCTGGCCGGCACACAGTTGATCGAATGGAACGGCGCGCTGCGCTGGCTGCAAACCACTTCGAGTGCAAACGATGTTCGTGCCGCCGCAAAAAACGCGGGAGGCCATGCCACGCTGTTTCGCAATGGCAAATCTGCGGATGGCGTGTTCCATCCGCTGTCGCCCGCACTCGCCGCCATCCATCGCAGGCTGAAACACACCTTCGATCCGGCCGACATCCTGAATCCGGGCCGCCTTTATCCAGGCATGTAAAATACCAATAAAAACAAATACTTTTATTTCAACCAGTTCTGATATGTTTGAAATATCTTGTCGAGTTCAGGCAAATCGTGTCCAGCCCTGCTTCAGGCAAATATCCAAACCTGCCCAATAACTCTTGCCGCTGTATTCGATGGGGCTGTCGAAACCCAACGGGCCGGTCATCCTGATGCGGTGGCCCACGCCGTCGATCTGGTAGCCCTGAATCCACTCCTCATGGTGCCTGCCAATATGCACTTGACAGAATAGTCTTAAAAAAGAATAATTTGATCCATGACATGGGAAATAGAATACACAGATGAACTTGGCGAGTGGTGGGCTGGTTTGTCGGAGGCCGAACAGGAATCGGTTGATTTTTCAGTGCGTTTGCTTGGCGAGAAAGGGCCGAATTTGGGATATCCTCATAGTTCCAGCATCGAAACGTCAAAACATGCGCACATGCGAGAGTTACGAATCCAGCATGAAGGCCGGCCCTACCGGGTGCTCTATGCGTTCGACCCGCGCCGCGCGGCAATCTTGTTGATTGGCGGCGACAAGACCGGGAATGGCCGTTGGTATGAAACCACTGTTCCGGTGGCTGACCGGCTTTACGACATCCATCTCGAAACACTTAAAAAGGAAGGGCAAATCCATGGCTAAAAAATTCAGCGCGTTACGCGCCAAGATGTCACCCGAAGCGCAAGCGCGCTCTGCGGCACGCGCCGAAGCGGCGCTCGTCGAAATGCAGCTTCAGGAATTGCGCAAGAGCCGCGCCGTGACGCAGGTTGACGTGGCCAAGG
>CAWUUY010000306.1:0-10375 GCA_963924885.1 uncultured Burkholderiales bacterium
CGGAGAACCGGCCACAATGTCGTTGCCCTGATTCACAATGGCGTTGCGCACCTCCGGTATCGCCAGCACTTTCACCAGATCGGCATGCATGCGGTTCACCACTGCGGCGCCCGCGCCGGCGCGCGTGACGATGCCCTGCCACGAGCTTGATTCCGCGCCCGCGTAACCCGCCTCCGCGGTGGTGGGAACGTCGGGTAACGCCGGCGAGCGCTTGGCGGTGGTAACGGCTATTGCGCGCAGCTTGCCGCTTTTGACATGCGGCACGGCGGTAATCACGTTGTTGAACATCACACCGACCTGCCCGCCGATGAGATCGATGGTGGCGGGTGCGCCGCCTTTGTACGGCACATGCACCATGTCGATGCCGGCGATCATCTTGAACAACTCGGTGGTGAGATGAATGCCGGTGGCCGTGCCGCTGGAAGCATACGACAGCGCGCCGGGCTTGGCCTTGGCGAGCGCGACCAGTTCCTTGAGGCTGCGCACGGGCACCGACGGATGCAGCGTCACCACATATGGCGAGGTGGACACCAGCGACACCGGCGCAAAATCGGTGAGCGGATCGTAGCGCGGCCTCCTCGGCATCGCCGGGATCACCGCCAGCGTACTGATCGAGCCCATCGCCAGCGTGTAGCCGTCATTCGGCGCCTGTGCCGCGATTTCAAAACCGATCGCCCCGCCCGCGCCGGGCCGGTTGTCGAACACCACCGGCTGCCCCCATAACTCGGTGAGCTTCAAGCCGATGATGCGCGCCTGCACATCATTCTGTCCTCCGGGCGGCTGCGCGATGATGAAGCGGATGGGTTTCGCGGGCCAGGTTTGGGCGTGGGCTTGGGTATTTATTGCTATTGTACAAGCGACGAGAAAAAATACTGTCAACCATCCGTCGTTCCCGCGAAAGCGGGAATCCATAAGCCGTCGCAAGGGGCACTGTGTTATGGGTTCCCGCTTTCGCTGGAACGACAGGCGTGGTGTAGCGGCGTGCAACGGCAGATGCCCCATCAAACCTTCACCCCCGCTTTACGCGCATGCTGCACAAACGTCTGCCGCGCCGCCAGCATGTCGTCCAGCGTGCCGAAGGCATTGGTGTAGCCGCCCTTGAAGCCCGCGCCCTCAATCAGCTTGAACATTTTGCCGAAGTTGATATTGCCCTTGCCCGGCGGCAGGTGCACTTCGTAGCCGTTGCGGAAACAATCCGCCAGCCGCACTTCGTGCACGCGCTTGAAGTTCAACGCCTTCACAAAGCCTTCGATGCCTTCGGGCACCAGATGCGCGTGGTTAGCGGTGAAGCAAAGCTTGAAATTCGGCGATTTAATGTCCCAGTAGTACTGCCACTCCTCGACTGTGTGCGCGAGGTAATGCACCTCGGCATCATCCGGTTCCTTGTTGAGGTTTTCCAGCAGCACCAGCACTTTCTTTTTCTCGGCGTGTTTCACCACGGCTTGCAGGCGTGCCTTGCCCGCTTCCATGCGCATTTTCTTGTCCTTGGTGAAATGGTAACCGGCGTGCATCTCCGTCCAGCTGGCGCCGAGTTTGGGTACCAGATCGACATAGCGTTTCAGATACTCGGTCACCGCGTCGGCCACGTGCGGTGAATATTCCGCCACGTTTACCGCCGAGTTAGTGTGCAGACCGAGCGCGATGCCGTGTTTATCCAGCAGCTTGCGTACACCCGCGCAGCGCTTGGCATCGAATTTCGGCAGCGCGTTGTCGCCGGTATCGAGTTGAATGTCGATGTGTTTCAGGCCATTTTTTGCCGCCCAGTCGATGGCGGTTTCCAGTTTAAGGCGGCGGCTGATGTCGATGCCGATACGGTCGATAAGGCTCATGGTTTGCTTCTCAAGGATGGGTTCGTGGCATGATAGCGCAAAGCGCCGCGGCAAGACCGGGGCCGGACGACATCCCGTGTACCCATCGTCATTTTGAGAGGTCTCCATGGTTAACAAGGCACGTGTTTTCGCAACGCCGGCACTACTAGGCGCCACTGGTGCTACCGGCGCTGAATGCCGCTGCGGCTTTTCCCACGCGCCCGGTGTGCCGACGATGGCGGAACAGGACTTCCCGAATTTTTCGATTTACGGTTGGTTTGCGTTGTTCGCGCCGTCGAAAACACCGGCCGCCGTGGTCGAGCGCCTCGACCGCGAAGTCACCGCGGTATTGAAGCGCCCCGAAACGCAGGATCAGTTCGGCAGGATCGGCTTTGAGGCGGGCAACATGCCGCGTCAAGAGATGCCCGCCTTCGTCAAAGACCAATAGAATTCGTGGGCGGCGGCGGCGCGCTAGGCAGGGATTCAACCTCAATGAGAACCGCGGTGAGCAGCCGGGTTAGACCGTTTAAGTGATGGCGGGTAAGATTCCGCCATCACCCATTTCCAATTTTCAGGAATCGCCATGAAATTCTTCCAGGGGTTTTTGCACTTCAACATTCGCTGCTCCGAAGCCGACCTGCCGGCCATCGAAAAATTCTACGGCGACGTGCTCGACTTAAAAAAGGGCGCGCGTCCGAATTTCATGTTCCCCGGCATCTGGCTGTATTACGGAGACGATCCTATTCTGCACGTCGGCGCACGCTTCAAACAAGGCGAGCAGATCAAGGACCACCACAGCGGCAGCCTCGATCACATCGCCTGGAAAGCCACCGGCGCGGTGGATTTCCGCAAACGCCTGAAATCGCTCGGCATTGAGTTCGAGGAACAAAACATCAAGGACGCCGGTTATCAGGTGTTTTTATACGACCCGGTGGGCACCAAGCTCGAATTCAATTTCGAGAAAGAGCATGTGCCGGATGCGGTGGCGCTGGGGACTACAGCGCAGGCGAATATACGTTGATCGCGAGTTCTACTTCAAAAGCTTCACCGCAAAGGCGCAAAGGAAACGCAAAGAAAAACAGTGAACCTCTTTGTGGAGGTTCTTTGCGCCTTCGCGCCTTTGCGGTGGGTTTTGAATTTAAGTATTTGTTTTTAAACAGATTTCTGTAAGGCTCGCCATGGCCGCATCCACCCCGCCTTTGTGATGCGGCACCTTCGCCAGCGCCAAGCTCATCTCCACCCCCGCCAGTGTGCCCATCAGCGTGAGGTCGTTAAAGTCGCCAAGATGCCCGATGCGAAACACCTTGTCGGCGACCTTGCCCAGGCCGCTGCCGAGCGACATGTTGAAGTTCTCCAGCACGACTTTACGGAATGCGACTTCGCTATAGCCTTCGGGCATCAGCACTGCCGTCAGGACGCTCGAATGCTCGGTTTCGTTTTTGCACAAAATCTCCAGGTCCCACGTTTGCACCGCGCGGCGCGTGGCTTCGGCGTGGCGGTCGTGGCGCTTGAACACGTTGTCGAGGCCTTCTTCTTCGAGCATCGCCACCGCTTCGCGTAATCCGTACAGCAGATTGGTGGCGGGCGTGTAGGGGAAAAATCCCGTCTTGTTGGGGCCGATCATTTCGTCCCAGCTCCAGTAGGAGCGCGGCAGCTTCGCGGTTTTCGATGCGGCCAGCGCTTTTTCACTCACCGCGTTGAACGACAATCCCGGCGGAAGCATCAGGCCTTTTTGCGATCCGGCAACGGTGACATCCACGCCCCATTCGTCGTGACGGTAATCGATAGAGCCTAAACCGGAAATCGTATCCACCATCAGCAGCGCGGGGTGTTTGGCGCGGTCTATGGCTTTGCGCACTTCGGCGATTTTGGAGGTGACGGCGGTAGAGGTTTCGTTATGCACCACGCACACCGCTTTGATGGTGTGCGCTTTGTCTTCGGACAACCGTGCTTCGATGGCGGCGGCATCCGCGCCGTGACGCCAATCACCGGCGATGAACTCGGGCTGCAAGCCTAGGCGCTGTGCGAGCTTTTGCCACAGCGAAGCAAACTGACCGGTTTCGTACATCAGAATTTTATCGCCTTGCGACAGCGTGTTGACCAGCGCCGCCTCCCACGCGCCGGTGCCCGACGCCGGATAAATCACCACATGCCCCTTGGTCTTGAAGATGCGCTGCATGCCAGCCAGCACGTCGTAACCCAGTTGCTGAAACTCCGGCCCGCGATGATCGATGGTGGGGCGGTCGATAGCGCGCAAAATGCGATCCGGCACATTGGACGGACCGGGGATTTGCAGGAAGTGGCGGCCAGCGGTGTGGGTCATAGGATTAGTCCGTGAGTAGGAGGAGTATTATAAAGGTGAACTTCAACTTCATTTCGACACAGATTTACGCATGAACACCACCTCCCTAGCCACCCGCCTCGCCAAAGAAATCCACGGCGAAGTCCTGTTCGACGCCGCTACGCGCGGACGCTACTCGACGGACGCGTCGATTTATCAGATCGAACCGATCGGCGTGGTGATTCCGCAAACCGAAGAAGACGCCACTATCGCGATGCAGATCGCGCTGGATGCCGGCGTGGCGGTGTTGCCGCGCGGCGGCGGCACGTCGCAGTGCGGGCAGACGGTGGGCGAGGCGCTGGTGATTGATGTCAGCAAGTACCTGCGCAACGTGATGGCGTTCAACGCCGAAGCGCGCACCGCCGTCGTACAGCCGGGCGTGGTGCTGGATCAACTCAATGCGTTTTTGAAACCGCACGGCCTGTGGTATCCGGTGGATGTGTCCACCAGCGCGCAAGCGACGATCGGCGGCATGACCGGCAATAACTCCTGCGGTTCGCGCTCGATTTTTTACGGCAACATGGTGCATAACGTACGCGGCGTCGATGCGGTGCTGGCCGATGGCGGCGATTATCACTTTGGCGCGGTGCCGTCGGATTTGTCGCAACTTGACGGGCCGCAAGGCTACCGCGATCTGGTGCGCAAAATCCGCGACATCGTCGTGACCAACGCCGAAGAAATCGAACTGCGTTACCCCAAGCTGCTGCGCCGCGTCGGCGGCTATAACCTCGACATGGTGTCGGGCATGGCGTTTAACATGGCGCACTTGCTGGTGGGTAGCGAAGGCACGCTGGCGTACTCCAAGCGCGTGCATCTGAATCTATCGACGCTGCCCAAACACAAGGCGCTGGGCGTGTGCCATTTCAAAACGTTCTATAAATCCATGGAAGCGCCGCAGCAGATCGTGCAGTTAAAACCTACTGCGGTGGAGCTGGTGGATCGCACCATGATCGGGCTAGCGCGTAGCAATGCCGCGTTTCGCCCCATCGTGGAAAAATTCATCAAAGGCGACCCGGATGCGATTCTGCTGGTGGAGTTCGCCGGCGACGATAAAGACGAGCAAGTCGCCAAGCTCAAACAACTGGTCGAGTTGATGGGCGATCTGGGCCACCCCGAAAGCGTGATCGAAATCACCGATGTAGCGCTCCAGCGCGACGTGTGGGAGGTACGCAAGGCGGGCCTGAACATCATGATGTCGATGAAGGGCGACGGCAAGCCGGTGTCGTTCATCGAAGACTGCGCCGTGCCGCTGGAGCATCTGGCCGAATACACCGACCGGCTGACGAAGGTGTTTGAGAAACACGGCACCACGGGTACCTGGTACGCGCATGCCTCGGTGGGCACACTGCACGTGCGGCCCATTCTCAATATGCGTGAAGATGGCGCGGGCAAGATGCGCGCCATCGCCGAAGAAGCCGCCGCGATGGTGAAGCAATACAAAGGCTCGTACTCCGGCGAACACGGCGATGGCCTGGTACGCAGCGAATGGATCGCGCCGTTTTTCGGACCGAAACTCACGCAGGCCTTTGGCGAGATCAAAGACATCTTCGATCCGAAAAATCTGCTCAACCCCGGCAAGATCGTGCGTCCGTCGAAGCAGGACGACCGCACGCTGTTTCGCTTCAAACCCGGCTACAAAACCATCCCGATCAAGACTGTTTTGGATTGGAAAGAATGGGGCGGCCTGGATAAGGCGGTTGAGATGTGCAACAACAACGGCCACTGCCGCAAGTTTGATGCGGGGACGATGTGCCCGTCGTTTCGCGTCACGCGCGACGAGCAGCATCTGACGCGTGGGCGGGCCAACACGTTGAGGTTGGCGCTGTCGGGTCAGCTTGGCCCCGATGCGTTTACGTCGGATGAAATGCACAAGGCGATGGATTTGTGCGTGTCGTGCAAGGGCTGCAAGCGCGAATGTCCGACGGGTGTGGACATGGCGAAGATGAAGATCGAGTTTCTGCATCATTACAAGCAGCGGCACGGGTTTACGTTGAAGGACAGGCTGATTGCGAATCTGCCGCGGTACGCAACGTGGGTATCGAAGCTGGGGCCGCTGGCGAATGTGGCACAGGCTTTGGGTAAAGGTTTTGCGGGATTTGCCACGCAGCGATCGTTACCGAAGTGGCGGGGAAATTTTTATGGCAGGCACATCTCACCCCTTCCCCCAGTTGCTGCCCTCAAAGCGGAGGGCACTTCGAGTCGCGACGTCGTCCTTTTCATAGACACCTTCACCAACTACTTCGAACCCGAAAACGCACACGCCGCGCTCAAAGTGTTGCAAACCGCCGGCTACACCGTACATATCCCGCAAGCCAACGATACAAAACGCCCGCTCTGCTGTGGCCGCACCTACCTCGCCACCGGCATGGTGGACAAAGCGCGTTCCGAAGCCGAGCGCACCATCACCACACTCATGCCCTACATCGAGCGCGGCATCCCCGTCGTCGGGCTGGAACCTTCGTGCGTGCTGGGCATGCGCGACGAATTTCTGTCGCTGTGGCCGACACCGCAAGCAGCGGAGCTGGATTTGAATGCGTTTCTGTTCGAGGAATTCATCGCGCGCGAACTCGACGCGGGCCGTTTCAAACTCAATTTGAAATCCTTGCCGCAGAAAAAAGCCCTGCTGCACGGCCATTGTCACCAGAAAGCCTTCGCGGTGATGCCCGCTGTGCTGCGCGTGCTGAAATTGATTCCCGAATTGCAAACCGAGTTGATCGAATCCAGTTGCTGCGGCATGGCCGGCAGCTTTGGTTACGACGCCAAGCATTACGATGTATCAATGCAGATGGCCGAAGCCTCACTCCTGCCCAAGGTGCGCGAGGCGGGCAAAGACACGCTGATCGTGGCCGACGGCACCAGTTGCCGGCACCAGATTCATGATGGCGCGCAACGCGAAGCGGTGCATGTGGCGCGGGTGCTGGCGCACGCGCTTTGAATCAATCCGCCGAGTAGAGGCTTATCGTCAGTACGTCGGTAATCCGCGCGCCGTTCCAGACATAACACAAGTGCGGCCCCTGCCGGCTGTTGGATAGCGCGCTTGGACGCAACACTGCAACGCACTGGCCGCCCGCATGACGCACGCTGTCGTAGGCGACGCCCCAAGAATCTTCCTGTTTTAACACGCGGCCGAGTACTTGCCCCGCCGCATGGCTATCTGGGTTGTAGACATCCGCGAGATCAATGCGGCCACGAATGTCGTGAAACTCGCCCGCCACGTCGGTGAGGTAGGTGCGCTTGTCCACTTCCATCGGTGGCTCATGGGTGCGCGCGAGAAACACCGCGCGCGAGTAGCGCGTTTCGGCGATGGCGGTGGCAAGCGCCAGCGCGGCGTAATACACGCCGTACGTGCCATCGGTAAAGCGGCTGCCCTCGGCATCCAGATGCGTGAATGCCGCCATGATCGGCGTGGCGCCAGGGCCGCCGACACGTTCTTCGATGGGCACCAGTGAAATGTCGCCGGCCTCCTGCCGCAAGCGCGGGTTGGTCAGGCTTTCCACCGCGAACACCGTGTCAAGATCGGCCGGGTCGGCCACGCGGTCGAACAAGCCTATCGGCGGGAAGCGGCTGGGAATAAGCCGGTAGCTGGGCGTCCACGAAACGCGGGCGGTTTCCGGCAGACCCAAGGTCAACCGCTGCGTTGCGCGTCCAGGTACTGCCGCACCACGTAAAGATC
The DNA here is from genome assembly GCA_963924885.1 of uncultured Burkholderiales bacterium. GTDB lineage: Bacteria > Pseudomonadota > Gammaproteobacteria > Burkholderiales > SG8-41 > UBA5216. Next base: position 7,823 of record CAWUUY010000306.1, read on the forward strand.
GGCAACCTGACCCGACAGCATGCGATCAAGCGCGCTGCGTCCACCGAAGACCGGGGCGTTATTCGGTTTTTTAATCCACGCGTCGGCGGCTTCGGGCTTGGGCAGCAACACCTGCAATGCGGAGTAGATACCAAAAACGTACGAGATGCGCTCCAGCACATCCTGCGGCAACGTCACTTTTTCGCACTGTTTCCATTTGTAGAACGTCGAGCGCGGCGGGCTGCCGAGCAGCTTCATGAGTTCTTTGCTGCCGAGTTGCCAAGCATCGGCGATGCGAAAAAACGTGCGCAACGCTGGCACGGAAAAATCACGGCCCGTTTGGTAATGGGCACGGACTTCTTGTACTTGGGCGACCATAATTCTTGCCTGTATTTTTTGCCTGTTACTAAGATCGTCTATAAGTGTAATTAATTTGACATTAGTTTATATATGGACAATAAGCAATAGTGGCATTCGGTGCAATGAGCTAATTCGTTGGCATCCCACGACTGAATGTGAAAAATAATTGCCTTAAAAACAAATAGATATACAGAGTTAGCGCATACTCTTGGGCGTATGGCCAAGGATGCGGGTGCGGACGCAACAGCCACGCATACAATAGCCGGCAACTCGCGCCAGTCCTCTCATACCCACAAAAACCACCCGCCGCGCCCCATGCCGCCACCCCCCGCGACTCCGCCGACGGAGGCTTACGCCGCGTCCAGCACGGGCGCTCTGCTCGAAATCGAAAACCTCCACGTGCAATTTAATACCTCGCGCGGCGTGGTGCGCGCGGTGGAGGGCATCTCCTATCAGGTGAAGGCCGGCGAAGTAGTGGCGCTGGTGGGCGAATCGGGCTGCGGCAAATCGGTGTCGTCGCTGGCGATCATGCGACTCCTGGCGCACACCGGGCGTGTGACGCAGGGGCGCGTGTTGTTCGAAGGGCGCGATTTGCTGACACTCAGCGAGAACGCGATGCGCGCGATTCGCGGGCGCGACATCGCGATGATTTTTCAGGACCCGATGACGTCGTTGAACCCGGTGCTCACCGTGGGCTTTCAGATCATCGAGCCGTTGCTGTTGCATTTGCGCCTGTCGCCTGCCGAGGCGCGCGCGCGTGCACTGGAATTGCTGCAACTGGTGGGCATACCCGATGCCGAATCGCGGCTCGACCAATATCCGCATCAGTTCTCCGGCGGCATGCGCCAGCGCGTGGTGATCGCGATTGCACTGGCGTGCAACCCCAAGCTCATCATCGCCGACGAGCCCACCACCGCGCTGGACGTGACGATACAGGCGCAAATACTCAAGCTGATGAAAGACCTCGCGCGTGATCTGAATATCGCGCTGGTGGTGATTACGCACAATCTCGGCATCGTCGCTCGCTACGCCGACCGCGTGAACGTGATGTACGCGGCGCGCATGGCGGAGCAAGGCAGCGCGGCGGCGGTGTTCGCCAAACCGCTGCATCCCTACACCGCTGGGTTGCTGCGCTCGGTGCCGCGCCTTGATCAGCCGCGCGGATTAAAACTCGAAACCATCGACGGCTCACCGCCGGATTTGCTTGCGCCGCCGCCGGGGTGCCGCTTTGCGCCGCGCTGCGCCGCGCGGCAACCGGCGTGTGAACAAGGTTTGCCGGAGATGGCCGAGGTCACGGCGGAACGTTACACCGCGTGCCTGCGCTCGGCGGAACTGGATCGGATTGGCCCGCTCGCGCTGGGCTTGCAGGCGGCGGCACAGGGCAGTGCCGTGGTCAAGCCAGTGGATCGCGCCACGCCGTTGCTTGACGTGCGCGAACTCAAAACGTATTTCGATGTATCGACAGGAATCAAAACATTCGGCGGCAAAAAAGCCGAAGTGCGTGCAGTGGATGATTTGTCGTTCACGGTGTTCAAGGGCGAAACGGTGGGCCTTGTCGGCGAATCCGGCTGCGGCAAAACCACCGTCGGGCGCACGCTGTTGCGCCTGGAGCGATCTACCGCGGGCGCCATCACCTTCGCGGGCGTGAATGTCACACACGCAGGCGGCGACGCACTCAAAAACTACCGCCGCAAAATGCAGGTGATTTTTCAGGATCCGTTCAGCTCGCTGAACCCGCGCATGACCATCGGCGATAGCATCGCCGAGCCACTGCTGGCCTACAAACTACAGCCCGACAAAGCGGCGGCGCGCGCCAGGGTGATCGAATTGCTGAGACTGGTGGGCCTGTTTGATTACATGGCGGGCCGGTATCCGCACGAGCTGTCGGGCGGGCAGCGGCAGCGCGTGGGCATCGCGCGCGCGCTGGCGATGGAGCCGGAATTCATCGTCTGCGACGAGCCGGTGTCGGCGCTGGATGTGTCGATCCAGGCGCAGATCATCAACCTGCTCGAAGATTTGCAGAAAAAACTTGGCCTGACTTATCTGTTCATCGCGCACGATCTGGCGGTGGTGCGGCATATTTCGGATCGCGTGATCGTGATGTATCTCGGTCGCTTGATGGAGATCGCCGACCGCGATGCGCTCTACGCCGCGCCGCTGCACCCGTACACACAGGCGCTGCTCGAAGCGGTGCCGGTGCCTGATCCGATGATC
>CAWUUY010000307.1:0-3332 GCA_963924885.1 uncultured Burkholderiales bacterium
AAAATCGACCGCGGTCACGCCGCGCGGCAGCGCCAGTATTTTGCCCTTGGGCGTAAACACGTAAACCTCATCGGGAAACAGATCCACCTTGAGGTGTTCAAGGAACTCGGCCGAATCGCCCGAGGCGGAATTCATGTCGAGTAGGTTTTGCAGCCACTGGTGGGTTTTCTTTTGCAGATCGGTGATCGACTGATCGGAACTTTTATATAGCCAGTGCGAGGCCACGCCGGCTTCGGCGACGTTGTGCATGTCCTGCGAGCGTATCTGCATTTCAATTGGGCTGCCGAAGGGGCCGAACAAATGCGTGTGCAGGGACTGGTAGCCGTTCGCCTTGGGGATGGCGATGTAATCCTTGAACTTGCCGGGGATAGGTTTGTACAAGCCGTGCAGCGCGCCGAGCGCGAGGTAACAGGAAGGCACGTCCTTGACGACGATGCGAAAGCCGTAGACATCGAGCACCTGCGCGAACGACAGGTGCTTTTCGCGCATTTTGCGATAGATGGAATACAAATGTTTTTGCCGGCCGCGCACCTGGGCGGTGATGCCGTTGTCGAGCAGGCGTTTTTCGATCACCGCGAGCACTTTGCTCACCACTTCGCGGCGGTTGCCGCGCGCGGAGCCGACCGCTTTCGAGAGCACGCGGCAGCGATCCGGGTAAAGATATTTGAACGAGAGGTCTTCGAGTTCCTGATAGATGCTATTCAGTCCCAGCCGGTTGGCGATGGGCGCGTAAATGTCCATCGTCTCGCGCGCGATGCGGCGGTGTTTGTGCGCGGGCACAGCATCCAGCGTGCGCATATTGTGCAGCCGGTCGGCGAGCTTGATGAGGATGACGCGCACGTCGCGCGCCATTGCCAGCAGCATCTTGCGAAAGTTTTCGGCCTGCGCTTCTTCTTGCGTCTCGAATTCGATTTTGTCGAGTTTGGAAACGCCATCGACCAGTTCGGCCACCGGCTTGCCAAACATCTCGAGGATCTGGTTTTTGGTGATGGAGGTGTCCTCCATCACGTCATGCAGGAGTGCCGCGGTCAGCGCTTGTGAATCAAGATGCCACTCGGCAAGTATGCCGGCGACCGCCAGCGGATGCGAAATATAGGGTTCACCGGAGTTGCGTAACTGACCTTCATGCGCTGATTTGCTGAAGTCGTACGCGGTTTGAAGCTGCGCGACATCTTCCGGCTTCAGGTAGCCGGAACAATCCTTGATGAGTGTCGCGGCGCCGGGCATTGCTTTTTAAGGATGAAGCGCGGCCTTCCGCCTTCATCCTCGTCATGCCTAGCTAGAGGTCTTGGCGAGTATCTCGGCGCCGTATTTGCCGGCGGCGAGTTCGCGCAGCGCCACCACCGTGGGCTTGTCGCGGTTGGCTTCGATCATCGGCTGCGAGCCGTTGGCGATTTGCCGCGCGCGGAACGTGGCGGCCAGCGCCATTTCAAAGCGGTTGGGGATTCTTTTGAGGCAGTCTTCAACGGTAATGCGGGCCATAAATGCTCCGATAGGAAATAAATGTTACTGTTTGGGATTGAGCAACTGCTCGATAAGGTCACGGTGGCGCTCGTTCTGGCGCGCGAGCTTGAGCCTTTCGGCTACCACGATTGCGGACAGTTCCTGCGCTGCGCGATCGAAGTCTTCATTGATAATAACATAATCAAAATCAATGAGATGCGATATCTCCCCGTGGGCATTGCGCAGGCGTTGCGCGATGATGTCCGGGGCGTCGGTGGCACGGGTGTTAAGTCGGGCTATTAGCGCCTCATACGACGGCGGCAGGATGAAAATGCCGATCGCCGCGGGATGGACCCGCCGCACCTGTGCCGCGCCCTGCCAGTCGATTTCCAGCAGAATGTCCTTGCCCTCGGCCATACGGGCGCCCATCCACTGGTGTGAGGTGCCGTAATGGTTGCCGTGTACCAGCGCGCTTTCGACGAATTCGCCGCGAGCGCGCATGCGTTCGAATTCATCCGTCGAAACAAAATTGTATTCGCGACCGTTGACTTCACCGGGGCGCGGGCTGCGCGTGGTGAACGATACCGATTTTCGCAGCAGCGGATCAGTGTCGAGCAGCGCCGCCACAAGGCTGGTTTTGCCGGCGCCGGAGGGCGCGCTTACGATGAAAAGGTTGCCTGGCATGGTTGAGTTCGGAGTTCGGAGTTCGGCGTAAGGGCGGGGTGTCGGGGTTGCTCCCGACGCCTGACGCCTAACTCATCACTCGATGTTTTGTATTTGCTCGCGCATTTGTTCAATCAACAGTTTCAGATCCATCGACGCCTGCGTGATTTCAATGTCGGCGGCTTTTGCTCCCAAGGTGTTGGCCTCGCGGTTCAGCTCCTGCATCAGAAAATCCAGGCGCTTACCGGCGGAGCCGCCTTTGCCAAGAATACGGCGCAATTCGGCCATGTGGGTTTTCAGCCGCGTGAGTTCTTCATCGACATCGATCTTGCCGGCGTAGAGCACGATCTCCTGGCGGATACGCTCGTCGTCGGTATTAACCATCGCCTCTTTCAGGCGCGTATTGAGTTTTTCTTGAAACGCAGCGATGGCCGCCGGCATGCGCGGCGCCACTGCCGTGACTTTTTGTTCGATGGCGGTGGCGCGTTCGAGTATCGCCTCGCGCAGCTTCGCGCCTTCGCGGGCGCGGGCCGCAATGAATTCATCGAGCGCGGTGGCGGTCACCTCGCGGCAGGCATTGCGCACGGCTTCGGCAGGCAGTGTGTCGGCGCCGAGCATGCCGGGCCAGCGCAGCACATCCGCCGCGCGCAGACTGCCGGCTTGCGGCAACACCTTCAGCACTTGTGCATTCAGCGCGGCAAGTTGTTGCAGCATGGCGCCGTTCAGTTCCGGCGCCAGGTTGGCGACAGCCGATGCGGTGAGTGACACACGGCATTCGATCTTGCCGCGCGTCAATTTGGCGGCCAGCAGTTCGCGCAGCGCGGGTTCGACCGCGCGCAGTTCCTCCGGCAGCCGAAACTGGATATCGAGATAACGGTTGTTGACCGCGCGGATTTCAACGGTCAGTGCGCCGGTCGGCAGCTCGCGCTCCGCAACGGCGTAGCCGGTCATGCTGTAAATCGTAGAGGAAGCGCTCACGTATAATCCGCCTTCATTCATTGATTCCGGAAGATAGCATGAGCGCACTTGTCAACAAAAGGCCCAGCGGAAGAAAACCCGATGAATTGCGCGTGATCCGCATCACGCGCGGCTATACCTGCCATGCCGAAGGTTCGGTGCTGATCGAAAGCGGCAATACTAAGGTGTTATGCACCGCCAGTGTGCTTGAAAAACAGCCGCCGCACCTGCGCGGCACCACGCAGGGCTGGGTGACGGCGGAATACGGC
>CAWUUY010000308.1:0-8599 GCA_963924885.1 uncultured Burkholderiales bacterium
ACTGGGAATATCTGATTTGACAGACGGTTATGGTGAGCGGCTATGGTATGCGGTTTCCAACAATTTCCAGAACAGTCCGGCGGTTACACCCCTTAACAGCAACACGCCAGGGCAACTAACCGTTACCGGCACCTCACCCGCAAGTAACGTTATTGCCATTGTGTTCGCTGCGGGTCCAGTGGTCTCTGGACAGAATCGCAGCGCGGCCAACGTAAATAACGTGGAACATTATCTTGAGGGCGAAAACGCAAACGGCGACACGACCTTCACGACCGCTCCCCCAGGCGCTACATTCAATGATCGGCTGCTTGCCATCACCTCGGCGATGTTCTTTCCAGATGTGGAAATGCGCGTAGCGCGCGAGGTACGTGTATTTCTTAACGCCTACTTCAATGACCCTGCGAGAAGATATTTTCCATTTGCTCACGCCTATGGGCCGAATGAGCCTCCCTGCGTAGCATCCAATCAAGGTCGTATACCCGAGCTTCCGGGCGCATGTGGCGAGGTGCCGGTTAATGCCGCGCTACCTTCGTGGTTTTTACTCAACAGCTGGAAAACTGTCTTGTTCTACGCCGCTGCACCTGCCTGCACAAATCCGGCTGCACCCAATTGCGCCGGCGCGGGAGGGTTCCTGACCGTCAATGGAATCGGTGGAATCCGCGCCATCCTTATTACACCCGGCACGCCATACGCCGGACAGACGCGCCCCTGCACCCGCATCACCGATTGTCTGGAGCCGCCCAATACCACCTCATTTCCAACGTTTACCCACGCACCCGAATCGGTCACAACCAACGACCGAGTCGTTATCATCGCACCATGACTCGCATACACCATCAATCCGGTTTCACGCTTGTTGAACTTGCCATCGCGATTTTCATTATCGCGTTGCTGCTCGGCAGCATCCTCGTGCCGCTGGCAACGCAGGTCGAGCAGCGGCAACTCACCGAAACCCAGAAAACGATGGAGGAAATCCGCGATGCGCTGCTTGGTTTTGCGGCGACTAACGGTTATCTGCCCTGTCCCGACCTGCAAGTGGGCGGAACTCCTAACGACGGCAACGAAGACGTCACCGCCGCGGGCCTTTGCACAACCATCCTTCCCTCGGGAGGCGGCAACCTTTCTGCGGGCAACGTCCCTTGGGGCACACTGGGCCTAGGAAATCAAGACGTGTGGGGCAACCGATTCCGCTACACGGTGTTGGCGGCCTATGCGCAACGCGCGCCGGCGGGCACATTCAGTCTGGGCACCGGCGGCGGACTGCGCATATGCCCGACGGCCGCCTGCACCACGACGCTGACCGCCACCGCAGTGGCGGTCATTATTTCCAACGGCAGAAACGGCCGCAGCGCGATCAGCGCACTAACCAATGCCGCGACGGCCGCCTCAACGTCGGCGGATGAACTGGAAAACTCTAATAACAACCGCGACGCCGTAAGCCGCACGCATTCCAAAGTCGCGGCAACCGAGTTTGACGACATCGTGATCTGGCTACCCAAGTTCACCTTGAACAACCGCATGGTCGCCGCAGGAAGATTACCTTAAGTATTTGTTTTTATTGATTTTTTTATACTGTCAAACAACGCCTCCGCCTGCGCAAGTTGCAGCAGCGACTGCCGGTCCGCCATCGTGAACGGCAGCATTTCCGCCAGACGATAAGCCACCCACGCCGCATCATCCAGTTTGAGCGGCTGCGGAAAATGTTCCGCGCCCACTTCCTTGATCACGCGTTGCAGCAGTTCAACGCAATCCGCATCGGGCGCGCAGGGTTCCAGCGGCGGCAGCATTTCCACATCCCCCGACAGCAAACCGTTGGCGGCAACCTGGGTGTCAAGCAGGCGAAACCGTTCGCCGCCGCGCGCGAGCAAATGAAACATGCTGGCATTGGGCATCTCCCACTGTTCGATCATGACAAGACACCCGACCGGCTCGGGCACCACCGCCGTGCCGACTTCGCGGCCCTCGCGAATCAGGCACACGCCGAACGGCAGGTTGTCGCGGATGCACGCCTTGGTCATGTCGAGGTAGCGCTGTTCGAATATTTTCAGCGGCAATGCGCCGCCGGGAAACAGCACGCTGCCTAACGGGAACAGAAAGATATTTTTGGGCTGCGCGTCCAATGTGACTATGCCAACCCGCGATGCCGCGCCAGCACTTGCGCGGACGAGCGAAACGCTTGCGCCAGGGCCTCAACAAAGTACACCGAGCGATGCTGTCCGCCGGTGCAGCCAATCGCCACTGTCAGGTAACTGCGGTTATCGCGCTGGAAAGATGGCAGCCAGGTTTCAACAAACCGCCGGATGTCTTCGAGCATGCGCTGCGCGTCGGGGGTATGGTTCATGAATTCAATCACCGCTGTGTCCAGGCCGGTCAGCGGGCGCAGCAACGGGTCGTAGTGCGGGTTGGGCAGGCTGCGCACATCGAACACCAGGTCGGCATCCAGCGGTATGCCGTAGCGGAAACCGAATGATTCAAACAGCAGGGTCAGCCCGCTCTGGGGCACGGCGACAAATTCTTTCACCCACGCGCGCAAAGCATTCGCCGCCAGATCGCTGGTGTCAAAATGGTTCGCCAGTGCCGCCGCATCCGCCAGCAAATCACGTTCGCGCGCGATGCATTCCAGCAGTGTCTGGTGCCCATCGGACAGCGGATGGCGGCGGCGCGTTTCGGAAAAGCGCTTGATCAGCGTGTCGTCCTTGGCATCGAGATAGAGCATTTTGAAATGGATGCCGCGTGTGCGCAAGCTGGCGACGTGCGCGGGAAATTCCGCGAGATCGCCGCCCGAGCGTGCATCCATAGTCAGCGCAACGCGCCGGGTTCCCGCTGCCGACAGGGTATCGACCAGCGCATTCAACAGCGCGCCCGGCAGGTTATCCACGCAGAAGTAACCGGCATCCGCCAGCACGTTCAGCGCAATGCTTTTGCCTGAGCCGGATAATCCAGTGATGAGCACCAGATCCATCGCGCGCCGCTCGTCAGAGTTTATCGTCGTCGTCACGCGCGCTTTCCATTTGCTCGGCTTGGCGCTCGATGAATTCGCGCGTGCTGTCAATGCCGCGCAATTGTAGCACATAGTTGCGTACTGCGGCCTCGGTCAGCACGGCGAGGTTACGCCCCGCCGCCACCGGTATCGCGACCTTGCGGATCTCCACGCCCATGATGCTTTCCGCGCCAGGCTTCAACGGCAGCCGCTCCACCGACGCCGCATCGCGCCCGCCGGGCCGCTCCAGATGCACAATCAGCTTCAAAGCCTTGCGCGGACGCAGCGCGGCCTCGCCGAAAATAGCGCGGATGTTAAGCACGCCCAATCCGCGCACTTCGAGAAAATCCCTGAGCAGTGCCGGGCAACGCCCGTCGATGCTCTCAGGGCCGACACGATATAACTCCACTACGTCGTCGGCGATCAGCCCGCTGCCGCGTGAGATCAGTTCAAGCGCCAGTTCGCTTTTACCCGCGCCGGATTCTCCGGTAATCAATACCCCCATGCCGAGCACATCGAGCATCACGCCATGCGCGGTAGTGGATTCCGCCAGCGCCCGCGCGAGATAGGGCCGCAGCATCCACATCAGCTCCACACTGGGCATCGGCGACATCAGCAGCGGCGTCGCCGTCTCGGTGGCCACGTCCAGCAAGGTCTGCGGCACGCGCGAGGCGCCGGCAACGATAAAACACGCCAGCTCGCGCGTCACGGCCTGCCGTAACGCGACGACGCAGGATGCGCTATCCATCGACTCCAGATGCTGTATTTCGGACAGACCGAGCACCTGGATCAGATTGGGGTGTATGAAATTTAAATGCCCAATGAGGCCCTGCGAAGAGTCCTTCGTGAGCTCACTGTTGAGCTTTTTGTCCGCGCCATCCCGCCCGGCACGCCAGTCGAGCTTCAGGCGCGACTGGTTGTCTTCAAACAGCCGGGCGATGCTGATCCGGGGCATGGGGCAGCCATGATGAAATCAATGCATGCAGATCGGTCGCGGCGGGCGCAACCGTCAGTTGTTCTCGAAACGCCTTGTCGCTGAACATTTCGGCCAGCTCGGACAAAATCTGCAAGTGCATGTCCGTGGCACGGTCGGGCACCATTAGAATGAAGATCAGCGTCACGCCCTGCCCATCCGGCGCATCAAAGGGTATGGGCGCCTTCATGCGCACCAGCGCACCCACCGCATTTTTCAGGCCTTTGACGCGCCCGTGCGGTATGGCCACACCCTGTCCCAGACTGGTCGAGCCGAGCTTTTCGCGCGCGAACAGGCTGTCGAACACCTGTGCGCGCGCGATGTTGTGATTGTTCTCGAACAGCAGACCGGCCTGCTCGAAAACGCGCTTCTTGCTCGCCATGTCGAGGTCAACGACGACATTGGTCAACGGCAATATTTGTGCGACTAGATTCATGAAAATTGACTTTGCATTCTGTTATTCGGGTAATGATTGAAGCGGTTATTCCGACGGTTATTCCGACGGTTACTCCGGCAGTTTCTCCGTCGCCTCGGGCTTGAGGGTCACCGCATCGTGCCGGTGGCTCAGGTTCTTTTCCTTGTGCTTGATGATGGTGCGGTCGAGCTTGTCGATCAGCGTATCGATTGCCGCGTACATGTCTTCATCGGTGCTCTCGCAGAAAATGTCCTTGCCACGCACATGCACCGTCGCCTCGACTTTTTGTCGCAACTTTTCAACCGACATGATCACGGTGACGTCGATCACATGATCAAAGTGCTTGGTCACTCGCTCCATCTTGCCGCTCAGGTATTCGCGAATTGACGAGGTAATTTGAACATGGTGGCCCGTAATGTGCAGGTTCATGGCGCTGACTCCTTTACAAGGTTTTTCGGAGATTGCCCGGCAGTATTTGCAGCGACTCCCGGTACTTCGCGACAGTACGGCGCGCTACCACCATACCCTGTTGCCCCAGAATGCCCGATATCTGCGAATCACTCAACGGCTTTCGTGAGTTTTCCGCGGCCACGAGCTGCTTGATTAGCGCACGTATCGCCGTGCTGGACGCGGAGCCGCCGGTATCTGTCGCCACGTGGCTACCGAAAAAAAACTTCAGCTCGTAGATGCCGCGTGGCGTGCGCATGTACTTGTTGGTGGTGACACGCGACACCGTTGACTCGTGCAAATCCAGCGTTTCCGCGATCTCGCGCAGCACCAACGGACGCATGGCCACCGCGCCATGCTCCAGAAAATTGGGCTGCCGGTCGACGATGGCCTGCGACACGCGCAGGATGGTGTCAAAGCGCTGCTGCACGTTCTTGATCAGCCACCTCGCCTCCTGCAACTGACCGCTCAACTGTTGCGCGCTGCCGCGGCTGCGCCCGAGTATGTCGGCATACAGGCGACTGACGCGCAGTTTAGGCATCGCATCACGGTTTAGGGATGCAACCCATAACCCTTTGTTTTTAATCACATTGACGTCAGGGATCACATAGCGCACATCGTCCGCGGCAAAATCGCGTCCGGGTTTGGGATTCAGACTGGTGATAAGTTTTTGTACCGAACGCAGGCCGTTCTCATCACAACGCAGGGCGCGCTTGAGCTTGGCGAAATCGCGCGATGCCAGCGCTTCCAGGTGGTTCACCACGACATCTTTCGCCTTATCCACATAGGGAGTCGCGGTCGGCAGCGCGGTCAGTTGCAGCAACAGGCATTCGCCCAGCGAACGCGCGCCGACGCCCGCCGGCTCCAGGTGCTGCAAATGTTGCAAGGCTATTTTCAGATCCTCTTCATCGACACTCAACTCTGCCGGCAGCATTTCCAGCACGTCGTCGAGACTTTGCGTGATGTAACCCTCGTCATTCAATGTATCGATCAGCAGCGACACCAGCGTGCGGTCACGATCCGACAGATTCAACAAGGCTATCTGACCCAGAAGATGCTCGCGCAGTGTGGGATTGTCCGACGCCACTTGCGGAAAGTCGCGGTCGTCGCCATCGCCATTGCCGTCGCCGCCACTGTCCCGCGCCGATCCGTACGATAATTCCGCCAGCAGGTCGCCATTGGAGCGGTCGATATCGTGATCGCGATCATTATCGTTATCGTTATCGTTATCGTTATCGTTATCGGCGGCAGTATGCCCGCCGTCGGAGGCAGGCGCCGCCGATGACTGATCATGCATCGCGCCCGGCGGCAACGTTTGCGCCGACATGTCAGACATGGCTTCGTCGCGCTCAAGCAGCGGGTTGTCACGCAGGTAGCGCTCGATTTCCTGATCCAGCTCCTGCGTCGACAACTGCAACAGCCGTATCGACAGTTGCAGCTGCGGCGTAAGCGTCAGGTGTTGCGAGAGCCGTAGTTGTAGCGAATGCTTCATGATGCTGGTAACGGCCCGGGAGTAACCCCTGGAAGTAGCTCCTTCTATAGCCGGAAATTCTCTCCGAGATAAACCCGTCTGACGTTCTCATTATCCACGATTTCGGACGGCGTACCGTACGCAAGCACAGTACCTTCGTTGATAATATAGGCACGATCACAAATACCCAGCGTTTCGCGCACGTTGTGATCGGTTATCACGACACCAATGTTGCGATCCTTCAGAAAACCGATGATTTTCTGAATTTCAATCACCGCAATCGGATCCACTCCCGCGAACGGCTCGTCCAGCAGAATAAAACGCGGCGAGGTTGCCAGCGCACGCGCGATTTCCACGCGCCGGCGTTCGCCGCCCGACAGGCTGATCGCCGGATTGTCACGCAAGTGCGTGATATGCAGATCGCGCAGCAAATCGTCGAGCCGGTTATTGATGTCCACCGGACGGTCAAGCTGCAACTCTAGTATGGCGCGTATATTGTCGGCCACCGACAAGCGCCGAAAGATGGACGCTTCCTGCGGCAAGTATGAAAGGCCGAGTTTCGCCCGGCGATGTATCGGCATGTGGGTGAGCTTGCGACCGTCCAGATAAAGCTCTCCGCCGTCCACCGGGACTAATCCCACCATCATGTAAAAACAAGTCGTCTTGCCGGCGCCGTTGGGGCCAAGCAGACCGATGACTTCGCCACTATGCACTGCGAGCGATACATCCTGCACCACCACGCGCGAGCGGTAACGCTTTCTCAGCTGCTCGGCCTTAAGCTCGCTGCGCAGCGTGGCTGTCGGCGTGGGGTCCGTAACAGGCAATGTATCGGGCATCGTGTGAAGAGACAATCGGAGAATAAGCTACCGCAGCCGCCACTAACGCGGCGCGCTGGGCGCCTCCCGCGGGGCGGCGATGCCGTCGGACGACCGCAAGGGTACCGGCGCCTGCGCCGGCGGCTTGGTTTTTGATTTCGGCTGGAGCACCGCGCGCACGCGGCCCTCGGGATTGTTGGCGGTGGCAGTCTTCGATCCGCCGCCGATCACCTGGAAAAACTCCGTGGTGGCATCATACGAAATGTAATCGCCCGCGACATCATCGTCGCCGCGCTTCATCGCGGCGCGCTTGAACAACTGCACTTTGTCGGCGCGACTGTCGTACTCGATACGCTCGCCCCAGCCCTCGATGATTTCATCAAGGCCTTCGCGTTTTTGCCTTAAATAGGCAAGATTACCCCACACGGTGCCCAGCTTGAAACCTTCCTTGTCCTGACGCACCTCCATGCGGTCACCGCGGATCACCATCGTGCCCTGCGTCAGTACCACGTTGCCCTCGAACACCGAAAGCTGCTTAACGTCATCCACTGTCACCCGGTCGGATTCAATATTCATGGGCTTTTCCCGATCGGCTTTCTCAGCATAGGCAGGCGGCCCCGCCAGCAGAAATGCCGCGCACAAAAAAGCCGCGGCTTTTACGAACATTACCCATTTATTTTTGCGGCTTACCGGCTTTTTTTGCATCATGATAAACACCCTTGACTTGTGCATTCAGCGTCAACACCCGCGTCTCGCTGTTCATTTCCATGCCGACCGCGTTGATCACCATATTCGCATCGGTAAGGGTAACAGCCCGATCCGTCCTGGCAATATTATCGTCCGGTAATACGTGCAGATATTCTGTATTCAGCACCAACTCGCTTTTTTCGCCGTAAGGCGCCATTACCGCGCGCACATTATCTCGAAAGTAGACATTTTCGCCGTTACTTGATGCCAGCCCCGACTTCGCGGTGATGGTCAGTGGCGAAGACTTCGAGTGACTGATAAAGCGCGGTGCCGTCAGTTCGGTGGTATCTTCATCCGGGTAATGCACCAACTTGGCGGCAAACAGCGTGTTTTTGATGCTGCCTTTGACATCCATGCGGGTGGCCAGCATCTTATCAACGATGTAATCCGGATCATGCCGCAACAGTGCATTCGGCGCCGCAGTGGGACTTTGCACTGCCCGATCCAGCCAATAGGTCAATCCCGCCAGCAGCGCCATCAGCGCCAGCGGAAACAGATTGTACAGCCGCTCACCCATGACAGTTCACCCGGTTCACCCGATTTACCATGTGCGCTGCCCGGCGTTCAGGCTCATGTCAGGTTCAGGCAAGATATTCCGCCAGCCGCGCATCGAGCGTGCCTTGGGCATGCATCACAAACTCGGCAAACTCCCGTGCCGCACCGTGCCCGCCCCGCGCGCTTGTCACGTAATGCGCATGCTTGCGCACCAGCGCGGGCGCTTCCGGCACGCTGACCGCCAAGCCGCAACGCC
>CAWUUY010000309.1:0-6937 GCA_963924885.1 uncultured Burkholderiales bacterium
TGCCCTTTAGCGCATGGCATGGATTCCCGCCTTCGCGGGAATGACGAGTTGGGGTTGGTTTGGTTTATAAAATATTAAATAAAAACAAATAGTTACGATATGTAGTCTACAGCGCCACCGCATGCCGCAGCGCCTTCCCGGCAAAATGCGCGCGCACGTCATGCAGCAGTTTATCGCTGCGGCCCTCGCGCACTTCGCGCGTGGAGGTGCCCATGTGCGGGGCGAGCACCACGTTGTCCATGCGCAAAAGTTCGGCAGGCACGTTCGGTTCATCCACGAACACATCCAGCGCCGCGCCGGCGAGTTGTTTGCTGGCGAGTGCCGCAACCAGCGCAGGTTCATCGACGATGAAGCCGCGCGCGATGTTGACCAGATAGCCGTCGGCGCCGAGCGAGGCGAGGATACGCGCGTCAACGAGATTGCGGGTGGCCGGTGTCAATGCGCAGGTGACGACGAGGCAATCGACTTCGCGCGCCATGGCTTCGAGATTATCGAAATACGGATAAGTCACGTCGTCTTTTCGGTGCGGGCCAAAGTAACAAATCTTCATGCCAAAGCTCGCCGCGCGCACGGCGATCTCGCGGCCGATGCGGCCCATGCCGACGATGCCGCAGGTTTTGCCGCGCACTTCGACGCCCGACGGAAACACGGTGGCGGGCCACGCGCCCGAGCGCACAAAGCGATCCGCTTCGCAGATACGCCGCAGCATCGCGACGATCATGCCCATGGTCAGATCGGCCACCGGCTCGGCGGTGGAGTCAGGTGTGTAAGTAACCGCGACCTTAAATTCTTTCGCAGCGGCCAGATCGATCAGCTTGGTGTAGGGGCCATAACACGCGAGCAGTTCCAGCTTGGGGAGGGCTGCGAAATGCGCGCGGGTGACTTCCGTGGTGGTGGTTGAAACAGCCGCGCGCGCGTTGTCGCAGGTTTGCCGAATAAACGCCATCGGGTCGGGCGCGGCGTACGATTTATGCACGATGAAGTCACGCTCCAGCGCGGCGACCGTGGGTTCGTAGATGGCTTTGAGTATGACGATTTCGGGTTTCATCGAACGTCCTATCACACCATTAACCTCTGCTGCTTCAGATAAATATCCTTGATGCCATCGGCCGCCCAGCACGCGAGCATGCCGATGGTTTCGGTAGGCGGGTTAGCGGCGTTTTGCGGGAACGTGCTGCCGCCCACCACGAACACGTTATGCACATCCCACGATTGCAGGTATTTGTTCACCACGCTGGTGGCGGGGTCGGCGCCCATCACCGCGCCGCTGATATTGTGCGTGCTTTGATACGGCACGATGGAGTATTTGGCCGGCACAGCGCCCGCGCCGATGTTGGCGGGCTTCATCGCCTTGGCGATGTCCGCGCACTTGTCGTGCATGAAGGCCGAGAGTTTTTGTTCGTTCGGGTGCCAGTCGTAAGTCATGCGCAGGAGCGGCAGGCCGTGGGCGTCGCGATAGGTTGGATAGAGATCAAGATAGTGGCCGCAATAACTCTGGCACGAGGCGTGATAAGTAATCGAAAACGCGCAGCGATAATATTGCGCCGCGGCTTTTTTCCAGTCGCCGCCCCAGCGCGGCGTGCCCGGCGGCGTGAGCTTGGATTTGATCGGCGTGGCGCCGTTGTTTTGCACCGCGATGTACGCGCCGCCGGCGAAACCCACACCGCCGTGATCGAAGTTATCGGCGTTGAAATCATCAATGCAGGTGCCGACCATGCCGCCGCCGATAAACGGATTGAATTCCTGGTCGTCGTAAAACAGCGACAACTTGCCATTGGTTTGATACGAATAATTTCTGCCGACCACACCCGTGTAGCTGACCGGATCGTAGGGCTTGCCGATGCCTGACAGCAGCAACAGGCGGTTGTTATTGAAGGTGTAGGTGACGAGCACCACGATATCGGCGGGCTGCTCCACCATGCGCCCGCGCGCGTCGATGTAGGTCACGCCGGTGGTGCGCTTGCCGTCTGAATCGAGATTGACCTTGATCACATTGCACAGCGGGCGCAGTTCAAAGTTGTCTTCTTTCAGTAGCGCCGGAATCACGGCGGACAGCGGGCTTGCCTTGGCGCCCTGCGAGCAGGCGTGCGATCCGCAGAGGCCGCCCTTCATACATTCGCCGAGGTATTGTTTGTAGAGATTGACGAACGGCTGTGTCATCGCCGCTGCCGGGTTTTGAAACGGCGTGTAGCCCAGCGACTCGGCGGCCCTGGCGAACATTTGGCCCATCGGCGTGCGTTTGGTTGGCGGATTGGGAAACTCGCGCGAGCGCGCGCCTTCAAACAGATTACCGCCGGGTTGTTTGACGCCCTCGATATTGCCGGCCTTGCCGCCAACGCCGTAGATATACTCGAACTGATCGTAGTACGGCTCGAACTCGTCATAGGTGACGCCCCAGTCCTGACTGGTGCAATCTTCCGGCAAGAAGTTCTTGCCGTAGCGCGAGGTGTTTTTACTGCGCACCAGAAAATCATCCGGCAAAAAGCGCCGCGCGTGGCAGCCCCAGTGCGCCGCCGTAGTGCCGACAATCTCGCCGTGCTTGAACGACCCCAACTCGCGCATCGGCAGCGCGGTTTCGTTCAGGTGATTGCGAAAAGTGATGCTCTCGCGCGACAAGTCCTGAAAAATATCGCTGTGACGGTCGTATTTCAGCTCGTCATGCACGTACGGCATGGCGAAATCGTGCCGCGGGTCGATCATGCGCCCGCGTTCAAGGCACACCACCTTGAGTCCGGCGTTGACCAGCTCCATCGCCATAATAGAACCGGAGACGCCGCTGCCCACGACCACGGCGTCCACGGGTTTGAGTTTGGTGATGGTCATGCTTGTTTATCCTGAGCCGGGTTCATCGGGGGGAATCCGTGAAACTGTAGGCCGGAACGCGCAGCGGTTCCGGCAAGCTGTGGCGGAAAAGAGGCCGTGCGCCGGAACCGCTGGGCGTTCCGGCCTACGGATTTCTAAAGAATCCCAGCAACGTCTCCGAAAACAACCGCGGCGTCTCCACGTTCATGAAGTGTCCCGTATCGGCCAGTTGATAGGTTGCATTGCTCAGCGCTTGCGCCACGCGCTGGGCTACTTCTGGCGGTCGCTGTGTGTCGTGCGTAGCACCAATCACCAGCGTGGACGCTTTGATCTTGGGATACTCCGGCGTGAGATCGACGTTCTGCATCATGCGCGCCTGTGCCGCAAATGAAGCGGGCGTGTTGCACACCCAGCGCGCCTGATAACGCTGGAAACGCTCGCGATTCAGCGCCCGCAGATGATCGGGGTAGGAGCGGTCATGACTGGACTGCATCGCGGCGCGGATGCCTTCGCGTTCCACCAGCGCGGCGCGCTCGATGCTGTGCGGGCTGCGCGCGACGTTGCTGCCGATGTAGGGGCTGGCGATGAAGAGCTTCGTCACGCGCGTTGGGTGGCGCGCGGCAAAGCCGACAGAATAATCCGCGCCCATTGCGCAACCGGCGAGATAGATGGGGGCCGTGATGTGCAGCGCATCGAGCAGCGCGGCCAAGTCCGCCACCACGCCGTCGAAGGTGAGTTCGCGTACTTTTTCAGAAAAGCCGAAACCGCGCTGGTCGTAACGCAGCACGCGGAAATCTTTTTCCAGTGCGGGCAGGGCGTCGTCGTAACTTTCAAGGCAACCGCCGGCCTCGTGCATCAGCACCAGCGTTTGGTTACCTGCGCCGCTTAAGGTGTAACGCAGGCTCGCGCCGTTGGCTTCGATCCAGGGCATGGGGTTCTCCTCTGAAAAGCGAAAAACCAATCCTGCCGTTCCCGCGTAGGCGGGAACCCATAACACTGTGCCACTTGAGAGGGTTTATGGATTCCCGCCTACGCGGGAATGACAGGGGTAGGTTAGTACGTTGACGTGAATGAAAAAGTAGAGCCGGTGACGAAACGTCAAACCATCAACTGCCCCGGCCGCTTCAGGTAAGTCTCCTTGATCCCGTCGGCCGTCCAGCAGGCCAGCATGCCGATGGTTTCGGTCGGACCCACCGCCGCGTTTTGCGGATACGCGCTGCCGCCGACCACGAACAGGTTCGGTACATCCCACGATTGCAGGTGTTTGTTGACCACGCTGGTGGAAGGATCGGCGCCCATCACCGCGCCGCCGATATTGTGCGTGCTTTGATAGGGGACGATGCTGTATTTCGTCGGCACGGCGCGCGCGGCGAAGCTCGTCGGCGACATCGACTTTGCGATTTCTACGCACTTTTCGTTCATGAACTTGAGCATCTTCTGCTCGTTCTGATGCCAGTCGAAAGTCATGCGCAACAGCGGCAGGCCATTCGCATCACGATAGGTGGGGTCGAGATCGAGATAATGCTGGCGGTAGCTTTGGCACGAGCCGTGAATGCTGATGCTGAAACTGCGGCGGTAATTGTGCGCCACCGCTTTTTTCCACGCAGCGCCCCAACGCGGCGTGCCGTGGGGCACGGGCTTGGATTTTATCGGCGTGGCGCCGGCATTCGACACCGCGATATACGCGCTGCCGACAAAGCCCAATTCGGAGCGGTCGAGTTCCTCGCCGTTGAAATCGTCGAACTGCACGCTGGTCATGCCGCCACCGATAAACGGATTGAATTCGCGGTCGTCAAAGAACACCTCGACCTTGCCGCCGGTTTGGTACGAATAGTTGCGGCCCACCACGCCGGTGCCCGACACTGGATCGTACGGCTTGCCGATGCCCGACAGCAGCAGCAGACGCGTGTTGTTAAAGCAGTAGGTCGCCAGCACCACGATGTTGGCGGGTTGTTCCACCGTTTGTCCGCGCGCGTCGATGTAGGTCACGCCTGTGGCTTGCTTGCCGGTGGAGTCCTTGTTGACCTTGATGACGTTGCACAGCGGGCGCATTTCGAAATTGGCTTTTTTCATCAGCGCCGGCAGCACCGCGGTGAGCGGGTTGGCCTTGGCGCCCGCCGCGCAGGCATGGCTGCTGCAGAAGCCGCCGCGCTGGCATTCGCCCATCATCACTTTGTAGAGGTTCATGTAGTCGCGGGTCATCGCGGCAGCCGGCCCCGGAAACGGGTGATAGCCCAAGTCCCTTGCGGCCTTGGCGAACATCGCGCCTTGCGGCGTGCTGCGCGTCGGCGGATTTGGATACTCGCGCGAGCGCGGGCCTTCAAACGGATTGCCGCCGGGTTGAATTTCACCGTTCAGATTGCCGGCCTTGCCGCCGACGCCGTAGATGTGCTCGAACTGATCGTAGTACGGTTCGAGTTCGTCGTAGGTCACGCCCCAGTCCTGGCTGGTGCAATCGGCGGGGAAAAAGTTTTTGCCGTGCTTCGCCTCCATGCGGCTGCGGATTTCAAAATCGTAGGGCAAAAAGCGCCTCGCGTTGCAGCCCCAGTGCGCCGCCGTGCCGCCGACGATCTCGCCGGGCTTGAACGAACCCAGCTCGCGCATCGGCAGCGCGGTTTCGCCCATGTTGTTGCGCAGCGTGATGGTTTCGCGCGACAGATTCTGAAAAATGTCGCTGTGGCGGTCGAACTTCAGTTCGTCGTTCGTATACGGCATGACGAAATCGTGCTGCGGCTCGATCATGCGGCCGCGTTCAATACACACCACGTTAAGCCCCGCGTTGGCGAGCTCCATGCAGATGATCGAGCCGGCAACGCCGCTGCCCACCACCACTGCATCGACGGGTTTGAGTTTGGTCGTCATGTTATTTTTTCCCCACGGGTTTGATCATGATGTGTTTGGCGTAGCCCTGTGCATCGACCTGCGCTTTTTTGGTTTCGATATCGAGAATACTCACCGGCTCGGCACGGTACACCTCCGGGTTATCCACGTGGTTGTTGTACGCGCCCGAGGCGACACCGGGGAAGCCCAGCAGCTTCCAGCCCACCTTGTCGCGGTTGCCGCCGTAAATCGGATCAGAGAAAAAACCTTCCTCGGTGTTGCGCCACAGCAGGTCAAAAAAGAGTTTGGAGGACAGCGACGGCAGCGCGACCTGGCCTTGTTCGAGGGCCTGCAGCACTTCGTCCTGTTGCGCGCCGGTCAGGAACTCAAAATTTTTGCCGTACTGCTTGGTGCAATACTGATTGATTTCGAGTATGCCGACCTTGTAGATTTCCTGCGGCGTGAGGCGCGACTGAAATCCCTGCTGCGGCGTGCCTTCCAGCCACGGGCCGGAGCGGTAATTGCGCCCGTGCGTGCCCCATACGCTGCACAACTGGCGGTCGATGTAATAAGTGACATCGGCGTCCTTGCCGCCCGGCCCCAACTCGTCGGGCGGAATCAAGCGGTCAACGGCGGCATCAAGAAAGCGAACTTCCGGCTGCGTCAGGCAACCGTAGGCGTGTGGAACAGCAGAATCTCCCATCCTTGTATCTCCCGGAATATGGAACTGTGGACAAGTGCGGCAGGCGATGGCGTCGTGAACGACGCTTGCGCCGCATAGGGGAATTATAGCGGGCTAGGCTGGTTCGTGGCGCACGCGCCGTCGATGCCTAAGCATGACGGAGAGGCTGTCCACTATTCGGAGCCGCGATGATCTGCCGTTCGATACGATGCGGCATGGCTGCGTGCCGCACCCCGGTGCGCACTTGGTGAAGCCGCCCCTTACCCCGCAAACTGAATTCGTGCTTCCTTGACAACGCGCCGCCAGCGTTCGACGGCGGGCTTTACCACGTCAAAAAATTCATCGGGCGGACCGCCGGCAGGTTCGAGTCCTTCGGCGCGCATTTGTTTGGCCATTTCTTCGGTGCGCAGTACTTTGGACACGTCGTTATTCCAGCGGGCAACGATGTCCTTGGGGATACCTTTCGGGCCCCAGATGGCGTACCAGTGCGGCACGTCGAAACCGGACACGGATTCTCCGATGCTGGGCACGTCCGGCAGCGTGGGCGAACGCTTGGCGGTGGTGACGCCGATGGCGCGCAGGCGTCCGCCTTTCAGATGCGGCAGCACGGGCACGATGCTGAGCGATGCGATG
>CAWUUY010000310.1:0-7004 GCA_963924885.1 uncultured Burkholderiales bacterium
GCCAAAGAAGCGGGCTTTCCCGACATGGAAAAAATCGTCGGCTGGACCGCGCTGATGGGGCCGGCAGGTTTGCCCAAACCCATCGTGGCCAAGTGGGCGGATGTATTTCAGAAACTTTCCAAAGACCCAGATTGGCAAGCAGGTAACGCGCGCATCGGCGGCATATCCGCGATCCGTTCGCCGATGGAAACCGAAAAATATGTGCGGGAGCAGTATGAGATGTATAGCAAGTTGGCGGCGGCTTTGGGGATGCGGCAGTAAGGCGGGATTGATGCTTACGAAGCGGGCGCAATCCCTTTTGCGCCGCAGGTATTAAGACAACGATAGATAGAGGAAAAGCACGCATCATGGCGCCTGTTACAACGCTGACTGCCAAAGGCCGGATCACTATCCCCAAGGAAATCCGGGATGGCCTCTTTATGAGGTCTGGCGACCGGATGACATTTACCCTAATGCCCGACGGCACCGTCGTGATGCGAGTCAAAAACAAAAGCGTGACGCAACTTGCGGGCCTTCTGTTCAAGAAAGGACGAAAGCCTGTTTCAATTGCACGAATGTCACCGTAACTTGCACCCTCGCTACATTGTCCGAACCCGTCTTTTCGCGAACATCCCGCTCAAGGTAGTATCCCAACTTTTCCTCAGGAGCCGCTATGCCCAAAATGACAGGCGCACGCTTATTTGCCGAGATGATGCGCGATTACGAGGTGTCGCATATATTTTTCGTCCCGGCGTTCATGTTGAAGTCGTTTGCCGAGATGGAGGACATGCCGATTGCGCGGGTGATGGTGCATGGCGAAAAGGCGGCGGCTTACATGGCGGACGGCTACGCACGTTCCAGCGGCAAGCCCGGCGTGTGCATGGCGCAGATGATCGGCGCGTCGAATCTGGCGGCTGGGATTCGTGATGCGCACATGGCGGGGTCACCGGTGATCGCGATTACCGGCGGGCCGGCGCCGGCATCACGCTACCGGCATGCGTATCAGGAAGTCGATGACATTACGCAGTTTGACGCCGTGACCAAGTTCAATGCGCAGGTGGATGCGGTGACTCGCTTGCCGGATTTAACGCGGCAGGCGTTTCGCGTGGCGACTTCCGGGGCGCCGGGGCCGGTGCATTTGCGGATACAGGGGCATTTGGGACAGTTGACCGAAGGCGAGGCGGAACTCGATCCGATGATCGAGGCGAAATACAAACGCACGCCGCCGTTTCGCTCCGAGCCTGACATGCAGCATGTCAACGACGCGTTGGCGTTGCTGGCGTCCGCGCAGCGCCCGGTGATCGTTGCCGGCGGCGGGGTGATGACTTCCAGTTCGCAAGCCGAATTGATCGCGCTGGCGGAAAAACTCAACATCCCCGTGGCCACTTCACTCAACGCGAAGGCCGTGATGATCGATCATCATCCGCTCAACGTGGGTGTGCCGGGCGCGTATTCGCGCGACTGCGCCAACCGCACGCTCGCCGAGGCCGACGTGGTGCTGTTCGTTGGCAGCCACACCGGCGGACAGGTCACCAATAACTGGATGTTTCCGCCGGCGGGCACCAAAGTCATTCAGTTGGATATCAACCCCGATGAACTCGGCCGTAATTATCCGAACGCAGTGTCGATATTGGGCGACGCCAAGCTGGGTTTACAACGCCTCGTCGAAAACGCCAAGCCGAAAGCGGCGACGGAGTGGACCAAGCGCGCGCAGCAATTTGTCGCCGAGTGGCGGCGCGAAAATTCTGAAATGCGCAACGCCGATGTCGCACCGATACGCCCGGAGCGCATTTGCAAGGAGATTTCCGATGCGCTGCCGCCGGACGGCATTGTGGTTTCCGACACCGGCCACGCGGGCATCTGGACGGCGCGCTTTATTGAATTGACGTATCCGGGACAACGCTACTACCGCACGGCGGGTTCGCTGGGCTGGGGCTTCCCGGCGGCGTTGGGCGTCAAATGCGCCAACCCGGACAAGGCGGTGGTATGTTTTACTGGTGATGGCGGGTTTTATTATCACATCGGCGAGCTTGAAACCGCGCGCCGTCATAACATCAACGCGGTGATCGTGGTCAACAACAACAGTGCGCTGAATCAGGAGATTCGCCTGAACGACATAGCCTACGGCGGCAAGCAGCGCGGGCGCGCCGAGGAGATGTGGCGCTTCCCGGAGGTCAACTTCGCCAAGGTGGCGGAGTCGTTCGGCTGTATCGGCATACGGGTGGAGAAACCGGGCGATCTCGCTGATGCGTTAAAGCGCGCGATTGCGATGAACAAGCCGGTGGTGGTGGATGTGGGCACCGATATGTATGCGATTGCGCCGCACCCGTGGACAGCCACCGGGCGAGATTTTCATTCGTACCAGAAGACGGGGGCTTGATATGGGCGGTTTCGCAATAGCTGAAGATCGCGCGTACTGGATCAGTTGGTTCAATCTGCCGGAATCCGTTTCCGATGTGGCGCGGCATGATTTTTTGACCTGGGCGTATGAGGTGTATGTGCACAGGGTGCTGGCGCGCGATGGCCTGTTGTGGGGCGCGTTGTATGCGTCGCAGCCCACCGGCAGTTTCACGCCGCTGGGTGGCGGCGGGCGCATCAGCCATAAGAAAAATCCCAAAGGCGTGCCCGTCGGCGACCGTTACATCATGATGTTCGGCGCGATGGATGCCTACGTGCTGGCCGACCCGACGGCGGACGAGTTTCACGAGAACTTCAACAAGGCGGACAGCAAAATGCTGGCGCTGCGCACCGACGAGCGCCGCAATATCATGATGGAAGAGGCGCGCATCGAAGGGCCGGGCATTATCGAAAACACGCCGGAGATGGCGCCCGCTCCGGCCATACAGCTCGGCAGTTTTAACGCGGGTAACTGGGCGGACGAGGGAGAAATGGCGGTATGGTACGCGCGCTGGCGTTTGCCGTCGCTGATGGGATTGCCGGGCGTGGTGCGCGTGCGCAAACTGGTTTCAGTCGCGGGCTGGGCCAAGCATGCGTGTTTTTATGAATTCACCTCGTTGGCGGCGCGCGAAGAACATTTCGTGCATTACGAACGGCCCAACAAGAAAATGGTGAAATGGTCCACCGACGTGGTGCGCGACACGGTGCATGCGCCGGGTTCGGCCAATATCGCGAGCAGGATGTTTTATATATTAAAAACAAAGAGTTAGCGTTTATTGTCTTCGGAGAAAAAAATGCCGCAGTGGGAACACCAAGCAGGATTCGAGATCGTTCGCGTCGCGCAGATTGAATGGGAAGACCGTCGCAACGTCGATAACTGGCCGAGCCGCGCGGGCATGTACTGCGACGACAAGGCGCTGCAACTGTGCATACGCCTGATTGATTATCCGAAAGGTTCGACCGAGCCGCGCCACGTGCATGGCGGCATGCACGCGACCACGGTGTTGAAGCATCACACGGTCGTTGATGGCGTGACGTTGCGTCCGCTGGATGTGGTGCTGGGGCCATCGAACGAGCCGCACGGGCCGCTGCATTACCCGGATAGCTGCCAGTTGCTCTCCGCGTTTCAGGGCAGTTATTTTCACAGCGAAGTCGAAAAGCTGTCGGGTGAAAAGCAGTACCGGCTGATCCAGCAGGAATCATTGCCGTGGGAGCCGGGTGCGAACGGCGAGCAGATCAAAACCCTGGTCGATCGCGGTTGCGGGCGGCTGCTGGTGCAGGCGATTAAGTTCGCGCCCAGTGGCGTGATGCCCGCCAAGTCCTACGGCAACCTGCATTCGGCGCTGATCGCGTTCGGCGGGGCCGAGGTCGATGGCGTTGCGTTGGGCGAATGGGATTTTCTGCGGATGATGGATGCGGCGCATGGCGCGGTGACGTTTCCGCAGGGGGCGACGCTGCTGGCGCTGACCATGCGGTGAGCAAATCCCGTGGATTGATTGATCGGCATGACGGTTGAGCGGTATGGCGCAGTACATCGAAATTCACCCGGTCGATCCCCAGCCGCGCCTGATCGCGCAGGCCGCGCGCATCGTGCGCGATGGCGGGGTGATCGTGTATCCGACCGATTCGTGTTACGCGCTAGGTTGCCACATCGGCGACAAGGTGGCAATGGAGCGCCTGCGCGTGATTCGTCAGGTGGATGAGAAGCATCATTTTTCGCTGGTATGCCGCGATCTCTCCGAGATTGCCACCTACGCCAAGGTGGATAACCAGCAGTATCGTTTGCTCAAGGCGGCCACGCCCGGCTGCTACGCGTTTATTCTGGAAGCCACGCGCGAAGTGCCCAAGCGTTTGCAGCATCCAAGTCGGCGCACCATCGGCCTGCGCATACCCGATCATCCGGTGGTGCGCGCGCTGCTGGCGGAAATGGGCGAGCCACTGCTGTCATCGACATTGACCATGCCCGGCGAGGACGTGCCGCTGAACGACCCGGAGGAATTCCGTGAACGGATCGAGCATCAGGTGGATCTGATACTCGACGCGGGTTCGTGCGGCATCGAGCCGACGACCATTGTGAATCTCACCGGGCCCGTGCCGGTGATCACGCGCGTGGGCAAGGGCGCTACGGCCATCTTCGGTGTGTGAAGTGCGGTTGCGTTACACTCGGCGTTCTTCGCGCTTGCGCGACCGCACGCCCTATGAAATATTATTCAATAAAAACAAATAGTTACGTATATTCCTGCTGCGTAACGGCGAGGCGCGCATGGAACTGAGCGTGATTCAGGTGATTGCGATTTACGCGCTGCCGGTGATTTTTGCGATCACCCTGCACGAAGCCGCGCACGCCTATGCCGCCAAGTATTTCGGTGATCTCACCGCGTATTCGCAGGGGCGCGTGAGTCTGAATCCGCTTAAGCACATTGATCCGATCGGCACGGTGGCGTTGCCGTTGCTGTTGCTGGCGCTGTCCAAATTATTCGGCGGCGGCTTCATCTTCGGCTGGGCCAAACCGGTGCCGGTGAATTTCGGCAACCTGCGCAACCCCAAGCGCCACATGCTGTGGGTGGCGGCGGCGGGACCAGCGGCGAATCTGGTGATGGCGATTTTCTGGTTGCTGATGGTGAAGCTGGCGATGAGCGACATCGCGGGATCGTTCTCGGTGCCGCTGGCGCTGATGGGCGCGGCGGGCATCATGGTCAACGCCATTTTCATGGTGTTGAACCTGCTGCCGATTCCGCCGCTCGACGGCGGACGCATCGTGGTAAGCCTGCTGCCGCACCGCCAAGCGTACCAGTTTTCGCGGATAGAGCCCTATGGTTTTTTTATCATCCTCGCGTTGCTGTTCACCAAGGTGCTTGACGTGGTGATGTGGCCGCTGGTGACGGTGACCATACAATTCGTTGCCGCCATCGGCGATGTTGAAGTGCTTGACCTTTATCGACTTTTGAAACTGCTGTCCAAATAACCTATGTTCGTTAATCGCGTACTTTCCGGCATGCGCCCCACCGGCGGGCTACACCTTGGCCACTATCACGGCGTGCTCAAAAACTGGGTGCGGCTGCAACACGAATTCGAATGCCTGTTTTTTGTCGCCGACTGGCATGCGCTGACCACGCACTATGACGATCCCAGCCAGATCGAGCGGCACGTGTGGGACATGGTGATCGACTGGCTCGCCGCCGGCATCGATCCGGCGCAGGCCACCTTGTTCATTCAGTCGCGCGTTCCGGAGCACGCCGAGTTGCATCTGCTGCTGTCGATGATTACGCCGCTGGGCTGGCTGGAGCGCGTGCCGACCTATAAAGATCAGCAGGAAAAACTCGCCGAAAAAGACCTCGCCACCTATGGCTTTTTGGGCTATCCGCTGCTGCAAAGCGCCGATATCCTGATCTACCGCGCCAATCGCGTGCCGGTGGGCGAGGACCAGGTGCCACACGTTGAAATCACCCGCGAGATCGCGCGTCGCTTCAACCACGTGTTCGGCCGCGAACGGGGCTTCGAGGAAAAGGCCGAGGCCGCGATCAAAAACCTCGGCTCGCGCCGCGCCAAGGCGTACCGCCAGAATCGCAAGAACTACATGGAAAAAGGCGACGCCGATGCACTAGCGGCGGCGCGCGCGCTGCTGGACGAAACACAAAACCTGACGATGGGTGACCGCGAACGTCTGTTTGGCTACATCGAAGGCGGCGGCAAATTGATCCTCACCGAACCGCAGGCGCTGCTGACCGCGGCGTCAAAAATGCCCGGCCTCGACGGACAGAAAATGTCTAAGTCGTACAACAACACCATCACCCTGCGCGAAGACGCCGACAGCGTTTCGAAAAAAATCAAGACCATGCCCACCGACCCGGCGCGCGTCAAACGCACCGACCCCGGTGATCCGGAAAAATGCCCGGTGTGGCAATTGCATCAGGTGTATTCGGACGACGCGAAAAAGCAGTGGGTGCAGGAGGGATGCAAGAGCGCGGGCATCGGTTGTCTGGAATGCAAGCAGCCGGTGATCGACGCGGTGATCGCCGAGCAGCACCCGATGCGGAAGAGAGCGCAGAAGTATCTCGATGATCCTACGTTGGTGCGCAATATCGTTGCTGATGGGTGTGAGAAGGCGCGGAAGATGGCGCAGGAGACGTTGCGAGATGTGCGGGAGGTTATGGGGCTGGGCTACAGTTAGGAAGCGTTGATATGAGTATGCCAAACCAGCTTCTTGTAAGCCGAGTTCTTCGTCGGCTTGCCAAGGAGTATCCGAACGAAGTGGAGATTTCATGTTATCCGGAAATTGACACGCCCGAATGTCATCGAGCACTTTTCTACCTGGCAGATAAGAAATTAATCGAGGCGATTAATATCAGTCCTATTCGAATTGGGCAGCCTCCTGAAATACTTAAGGCGCGTATCAATGCGGAAGGTTTGGAATATTTAAACGGTCATGCCCTATCGAGTGACGTGGATGCGGAGAGAGCACCGGTTCTTGACGCAGAAGCATTTCGTGCATTCTTGACCCAGGAAATATCTCGGGGCGGTTTGCCTGTGCCTACTCGTCGTGATCTCAATAATCGTATCAGTGCAATGTCTAGTCACGAGTTGAATGCCTTAGCACTGAAATTAATTCGCGCCTCGGTGCGGGATCC
>CAWUUY010000311.1:0-4090 GCA_963924885.1 uncultured Burkholderiales bacterium
GATGGCGTTGCCGCGCGGCGCGTCGGGAGCGTAGGCGCGTTTTTCGGCTTCTTCGGGCGTGATCTTCAACTCGGCGGCCTGTTTGGCGAGCAAGCTTGGCGTGCGCTCTGTGCGCGTGGTGCCGGGGTGTACGCAATTCACGGTGATGCCGAAGCGACCGAGTTGCACCGCCAGTGTTTTAGACATATGCACCATCGACGCATTGCGCGCGCCGCCGCTCAAGTTGCCAGCGTTACGCGCGTTGGTGCCGCTGATATTGATGAACCGGCCCCAGCCCTGTTTTTTCAGATGCGGAATCACCGCGCGGGCACAACGCAGCGCGCCGACATATTTGGTATTGAAGTCGACCAGCAGGTCTTCATCGACCACGGTTTCAATCGGGCCGATCGCGGTGGCGGAGCCGCCCGGCGACGAGCCGCTGTTGACGAGGATGTGCAATGAACCAAACTGCTTGGCAGCTTCGGCAACCATCGCCTCGACTTGATCCTTGCTGGTGACATCCGCGGTCAGCCCGATAACGCGCCCGCCGGTTTCAGCGGAGAGTTCTTTCGCCACCGCATCCAGCGGGCCTTGCTTGCGGGCAACGATGGCGACGTTGACGCCTTCACGCGCCAGTTCACGCGCAATGGCCTTGCCGATGCCCTGACTGCCACCGGTGACGATGGCGTTTTTGCCTTTGAGTCCAAGATCCATTTTTGTTTTCTCCAAGAAAGATTAGAAAATTCAACCGGTGATCACGACACCTTTTGATACCCGCGTACATCCGCAAACGGCGGCTCGCGGTCTTTTTGCACTTCGACCTCGGCGCTGTTCAGGCAAATCTGCAGCATGGAGAAATACCCCACCGAGCCGATGAGATCGACCAACGCTCTTTCACCGAAATGGGCTCGCGCTTCGTCAAATGTCTTCTGGCTGACAAAATGGTTTTCCAGCGATTCCATGGCGAAGTTGTAGTAAATGCGCTCGTCGGCGGCGGTGAAAGTGGGCTTCTTGCCAGCGGCAAGGTCGTTCACCACGTCCGCCGGGATGCCCGCGGCCAAGGCCTTATCGACGTGCGCGTTCCATGAAAACTCCGCGCCCCAGAAGCGCGCCGTGACCAGGATGCCGAACTCGCGCAGCTTCACCGGCAGTCCACAATCGAAGCGCATGTAGTTGCTGACGGCAGAGACTTTTTCAAACAACTCCGGGCTATAAATCCACACATCGTACGGCCCGGCGATGCGGTCACGCCGGGCGTTATGTTTATCGGCGACTTCTTTCTGGCGCGGCGAGTAGGCTTCATAAGTCAGTTTGGGTAGACGCATTTTAGATTCCTTGTGTTTTTGTGGTTGTGAAAAGTAAAGTCAATCAGGCGACGGGACGTTTCCAGCCCAGCCATTGAACGAAAGCGCCACCCATAACCAACTCAAGATCGCGGCCTTTGAGCCATGGCATTTCTTCGGTGAACATGGTCACACATTGACGATAGGTGATCGGCATGCGCGTGATGTCGGTACCCCAAAAACAACGCTCCGGTCCGAATGCCTCGATGATTTTTTGCAGATAACGGTGGATGTTTTTGTATGGATAAGACTGGCTGGACGTGCTCGGCGCGCCCGACAGCTTGACCGCAACATTGGGCAGCTTGGCGAGCGCCAGCATCTCCGCCAGATCAGCATAGGCGGCGTCATCCTTGGCCGCGGCCCTGCCGCCGCCGCGCCCGATGTGGTCGATGTGCAGCTTCAGGCCGGGATGGCGCTGCGCGATTTTCCCCAGCGCCGCGATATTGCCGCCGCTGGCGAGAAGCCCCACACGCATATCCGCTTTTTCGCAGGCCTTCCAAAACCAGTCGAGCGAGCCATCGGTCCACCGCGACTTCTGATGCGGCTCGCTCAACGTAAAACGAAATCCCAGCATGCCAGGCCACTTGTGCCAGTTCGCGACAATGTTCTCGCGATCAGGGCTGGTAAG
The DNA here is from genome assembly GCA_963924885.1 of uncultured Burkholderiales bacterium. Lineage (GTDB taxonomy): Bacteria > Pseudomonadota > Gammaproteobacteria > Burkholderiales > SG8-41 > UBA5216. Next base: position 1,951 of record CAWUUY010000311.1, read on the forward strand.
GTCAAAGTGACCGAGGATGCAGAATTTATCCGGATGCTGGCTCACGGCTTCGACGGCATAGGCATTGGACGGTTCGCCGAACGTGCTGGGCGGATGAATCACCGCGCCATTCACGCCCGCCGAGGCCATCTCGGCCACGGCGTCGTCTATCGAATAGGTAGGGTTCTGGCGATGATGGGAACTCATGGTTCCGTTTTGCCAGATATGAATTTGTGAATCGATAATCAGCATGGTTTTCCTTTGCGTAAATTAGACACGTAGGATGGGTGAAACCCATCGCAACGGAAACGGGGTTTGTGATGGGTTTCACCCATCCTACTCAGCTACGGCTGCAACACTTCCGCGCCCTCGCCTGCCTCAAGCTCGCAGGCATTCGCCGTCATCGTGAGCAGGGTGTAGTAACCGATGGTGCCAGTGAGTTCTACCAATTGCTCGTTACCGAATCGCTGTTGCAGGGCCTTCATCACCGCCGCATCAACCCGGTGCTTGTGAATAAGGTCGCGGGTGAAATCCACGATCTGCGCGTCCTCCGGCGGCAGGCCGCGCGAGTGTTTTTCGCGGATCGCGGTGATGGTCGATTCCGGCACCTTCTGAGTGCGCGCCGATCCGGTCTGTGCACCCCACACATACATCGCGTCGAATTCGCGCGCCACCGTCATCGCGGCGAGCACACGCACGCGTTTGTCGAGCTTGCCCTCGAAACGCACATAACCGCCCAACCCCGCCAGATGCTCGGCGAGTGGCGGGCAATGCATCAGCATCGTAAACGGCCCGTGTATCGAGCCGCGGCTCTTGATTACCTTTTCGGCGATGGCCTGATGCTCCGCGGGCACTTGTTCTTTTTTGGTAATGGATTCCAGTCTTGCCATGATGCTCCTCCAGTGATTTCAAAAAGGACTCAACCAACTCTCATACAACACAAAACTTACCCTGTCATTCCCGCGCAGGCGGGTGTCCCCTTCCCTTAGGGGAAGGTAGGTTAGGGGCATTGTTGCCACTTGGGACTCCTAATAGATTCCCGCCTGCGCGGCAATGACGCAACGGGGAATTAGATCACCTTGCGATCCCGAAACCCCTGTATCTCCGCCGCGCTGTAGCCTATCTCTTGTAACACGGCGTCGTTGTGCTCGCCCAACCCCGGCGCAACACCGATCTTCGCCGGCGTTTCGGAAAACTGCCACGGCGAACCATGCACCTTCAACTTTTTGCCGTGCTTGGGATACTCGACCTCGGTGATGTAGCCGTTGGCCAGCACATCCGGGTCTTCCGCCGCTTCGAGCAGCGTGTTGATGGGCGCGGAAACAATATCCGCCTCACGCAAAATTTTTACCCACTTGTCGCGCAGGCCGGTGGCGAACAAACCATCCAGCGTTTTCAGCAGCGTCTCGCGCTTTTCATCATTGCCGATAACGACGCCGAGCTCGGCAAACCCTGCGTGCGTCAGCGCGTCGTAAAACCCCAGCGCGGTCATCGCCTGCTTCCATTTGGCCGCGCCGTTCATTTGCATCACCAGCGGCTTGCCGTCGATATCGTTAAAACTCGCGCTGATACCCGGTCTCTCAGCCGTGCCGTTGATGCGCGCCTGACCTGTGACCGGCTCGCGGTTGCGCCACATCGCCGTGGTCAGCGTCCAGCCCATCAGGCGTATTTGTCCGCCGAGCAGCGAACAATCGACCTTCTGCCCGATACCCTGCGTACGCGCGTAATGCAGCGCCGCCAGCATGCCGCCAAACGCGAGCACGGCACACATTTCATCGGCCACCGACACCACGCCTGTGCGCAGCGGCAGGCCCGGCTGCGAGTACGCCTGCGCGATGCCGCCCAGCGCCTGCGCCATCGAGTCGGTGCCCGGCAGCGCGGCATTCGGCCCCTTCGGCCCGTAGCCGGAAATCGAAACGTAGACCAGCTTCGGATTGATTTTTTTCAGTTCCTCGTAACCGAAGCCGTTTTTCTCGGCGGCGCCGGGGCGAAAGTTCTGGCCGAAAATATCCGCGCGCGCCACCAGCTTGTGCAGTATCTCGCGCGACTCGGGCGATTTCATGTTGAGCGTGAAGCTCTTCACGCCGCGATTATTGGTTTCAAAATAGGTGCTGGGCAGGCCGGGAAACACACTGGAGCCGCGCGAGTTATCGCCCTTGCC
>CAWUUY010000312.1:0-8665 GCA_963924885.1 uncultured Burkholderiales bacterium
TCCCGCCTGCGCGGGAACGACGGGGGTGGTGTATCCCGCCCTTCGTCAACTCATCTCGTTATATAAAATAATTCAATAAAAATAGTTACTTACAATGAACCCCGCCATCAATTCCCCGGCTGATAACTGATCGCCTTCGCCACCGCCGCCCACCGCGCCACATCCTCGCCGATCCACGCACTAAACCGCTCCGACGTCTCCCACCACGGATCCACGCCAAACCCGGCGTACGATTTTTGGATGTCTGCGTGCGCGAGAATTTTTTCCAGCGCGCTGTTCAGCCGGCTGACGATGGCTCGAGGCGTGGCGGCGGGCGCCATGATGCCGTAGTTCGACGCAATCTCGAATTTGGGGTAGCCCATCTCGGCGATGGTGGGCACGTCCGGCAGCGCCACCGAACGCCGCGGGCTCGCCACCGCGATGGCACGCACTTTGCCTGCTTTGATCTGGCCGATCGAGGGCGACACGCCGATGAACATCATGTCCACAAAGCCGGCGATCACCTCCTGCTGCGCGGGGCCAACGCCTTTGTACGGCACGTGCAGCAGGTAGATGCCGGCGGCGAGTTTGAATTGCTCCATGCCCAGATGCACCACGCCGCCCGCGCCCGACGAGGCATAGGTGAGTTTGCCCGGCTGCGCTTTCGCCAGCGCCACCAGCGCCTTCACGCTGTGCGCAGGCATGCGCGGATTCGCGATCAGCACGGTGTGGCCGCGCGCGAGCGGGCTGACGCCGACGAAATCTTTTAAGGTGTCGTAGGGCAACGCCGGTTGCGTGCTGGGGGCGGTGTTGAACGACGCAGTAGTTACCAGCAGCGTGTAACCATCGGGCGCGGACTTCGCCACATGATCCGCGCCGATGGTGCCTGCTGCGCCGGCGCGGTAGTCGATGACGAAGGGTTGGCCGAGTGCCTCTTGTAGTTTTGCGCCGACGGGGCGCGACAGCAAATCGGTTGGGCCGCCGGGTGGGAAGGGTGAGATGAAACGTACCGGCTTGATGGGATAGGTTGCGGGCGTTTGGGCGTGGCCGGTCGTGGCTTGCAATATGAAAAGGAGAGCGGTTAATGCGAGGCTTGTGTGCGAATGCATGAAAAAATCCTGTGTTGTCACTATTTGCAATATGTCGAAAATGAACTGCGTCACTACAACGAATACTCCTTCCCCTTCAGGGCCTTCAGGTGGAAGGCTGGGATGGGGGTGGGGTTACAACCTTGCCCCCATCCCCACCCTAGCAGCCTGTCGGACTTTACGAAAAAGCTTCGCACGATTCGACAGGTGTTGCGCGCAATGAATTTCCACACGTCCTTGTGCTCGCTGTTTAATGCGGCGCACACCGGACATTCTGGTACGTTTGAGCACCTTTGTCGGATACTTTTGCATTGAAAAATTCATCCTTTCTTGGCCGGTTCAGGCTAAGTCCGACAGGCTGCTAGGTAGGGGATACCCGCCTACGCGGGAATAACGGCGTTAGTGTTGATGCTTCTTCAAACGCCGCACAGTTTGCGCCGAGCCTCCAGATATTCTTTCTCCAGCCGATCCACCAACTCAGCGACGCGCGGCACGTCGTCGATATTGCCCACGCCCTGCCCCGCGCCCCAGATTTCCGTCCAGGTTTTCGGGCGCTCTTCGCGGTTGCGGTATAGCCCCGGCGCTTCGTTGACCGGCAGGTTGTTCGGATCCAGCCCCGCGTTGCGTATGCTGCCGGCGAGATAACTGCCATGCACGCCCGAAAATAGCGGCGTATACACCACGTCGCCGGAATCCGATTCGACAATCATTTGTTTGTAGCCGTCTTTCGCCAGCGATTCCTGCGTGGCGATAAAACGCGTGCCAATGTACGCCAGATCGCAGCCTATGGCTTCGGCGGCGAGTATCGCCGAGCCGTTGGTAATCGCGCCCGACAGCACCAGCGGGCCTTGGTGAATACGCCGCAATTCATTCACCAGCGCAAAGGGATTCAACGTGCCGGCGTGCCCGCCCGCGCCACCGCACACCGCGATCAGGCCATCGACGCCGGCCTCAAGCGCCTTTTCGGCGTGACGGACTTTGATGACATCATGAAACACCATGCCGCCGTAAGCGTGCACGCGCGGCGCGATCGCGCTGGGCGCACTCAGCGAGGTAATCACGATCGGCACTTTGTGCGCGAGCACCACCTCGGTGTCGGCGTCGAGCCGTGTGTTGGCCTTGTTGAGTATCAGATTCACCGCGAACGGCGCGACTTTTTTGGTCGGGTTGTCGCGCGCGTATAACGCAAGTTCGGTTTCGATGCGCGTCAGCCACTTGTCGAGTTCGTCCTGCGGCCTTGCGTTCAACGCCGGGAACGAACCGATGATGCCGGCCTTGCATTGCTCAATCACCAGATCGGGGCCCGACACCACGAACATCGGCGCGGCCAGCACCGGAAGCCGCAAACTTTGACGCATACCCGCTGGGAGACCCATACTTAGCCCTTTGTTTATAAACAATTATTTTTTGCACTTGCGTGACCCGTGCGACGCTGAAATTTTTGCGGCAGGCGTTCCGTCAGGCTTTCCAGAAACGCCACCACGTCGTTGATTTCAGCCTCGCTCAATTTCAACGGCTGCAGCACCGTATCAACCGGTACCGCCTCGGCCATCACATCACCGGCGTAGATATGCGCCACGTGCAACTGCGTCACATCAATTTCGGAATAGTGCCTCACCACATCGCGCAGCGTGGCGAGGTGGCCATTATGCATGTAGGGCGCAGTGAGCGCGACATTGCGCAACCCCGGCGCCTTGAACTGCTCGAAGGTCTGCGGCAGCAGATCCACATAACGCGTGGATTGCCCGGTGGCTTTGGCCTTGTCATCGTTGTAGGCGCCCAGCAGATTCAAGCGGCTGGCGCGCAGCATCTTGATGCCCTGATAACGGCCCCAGTCGATGCCGCCGGATTTTTTCAAGATGGGAATGCCGATTTCGTGAAACTCGCCGTTGGTGAATTGCGGGCCAAAGTGACACAGACTGCAATTGCCCTTGCCCATGAAAATGCGCGCGCCGCGCCGCGCGTTTTCCGAATAGGCCGCCGCCGACTTCCAGTCGTTACGCGCCACGGCGTCACGAAAATCATCGAATGGCGTGCGCCCGGTGACCAGCGTTTCCTGAAACGCGGCCAGCGCCTTGCCAAGGTCGATCATCAGGGTTTCATCATCGCTTGGCGGCTCGCCGCCGAATGCCTTGCGATAGCTGCACGACAGCGTCGTGTCGGCACGCACCACATGCGCGACGTGGCGTACGCTGCCGCCCATTTCCTTCGGGTCCAGCAGCGGCCGCACGCTCTGCGACCACAGATTATCGTGCGCGCCGTCCCAGCCGAACCAGCGGTGATGGCGCACGTTGAGCACACTGGGCGTATTGCGATCGCCTTCGCCCAGCGCCACTCCAAGTTTGCGGCCATCGGTCCAGTTTTTTTCCGGCATGTGGCAGGTGGCGCACGACACCGTGCCCGTGCCCGACAGCCGCAGTTCGAAAAACAATTGCTCGCCGTAGGCAACGGCCTCGACCTTGCCCGACACGCGGTTGCTAGCGTCGCGCGTCCACGGCGCGGGCCACGGGCCGTGGCGCAATATCAAACGGATTTCTTCGGCGTTCAGACCGAGGGGGTTACCCTGCGCGATCACCGCCAACGGCACACACACCGCCGCGAGGGCAAGCAACAACCGGCGTTTGAACAGGCGAGGTGACATGGGCGCGGAGAAAATGCAGGGTTGGATTATCCCACTAAATCAGCGAAAATCGACGCTCACCCAATGGCCGGCAAACCTCATGAGCAAACAATATCACCCGCACTTCAAACCACCGGCGCAGCGCATCGACGCCGCGCTGTGGTTCGCCTTTCATGCCGGGCAAGTGATGGTACGCATGAACGATGGCGTGCCGACGGTGCTGACCTGCGCGCATCCAAACGATCACGGTCTGGAAGTGCTGCAGGAACATTATCTCGGCACCTACGACGGCGAACACTGCTACGCCGCCGAACTCGCCGCGGCGCAGATCGCGCCGAACGGCCACGCCCTGCTCGGCCTGCGCGATTTGCTGGGTCATGTGGACGACACGTTGGCCGGCATCTCCGGTCGCGCCTTTCAAGTGCTGGAGTGGAACCGCAACCACCGCTACTGCGGACGCTGCGGCAACGAAACCGCGCCGCGCGAGGATGAACGCGCACGCACCTGCGCGCCGTGCAAGCGCACCAGCTATCCGCCGGTGGCGCCGGTGATCATGATTCTGATTACCCACGGGCGCAAAATACTGCTGGCGCGCAAAGTGGGCTGGGGCAACACGCGTTACTCCGCGCTGGCGGGTTTTGTGGAGCCGGGCGAAACACTTGAATCCAACGTGATCCGCGAAACGCGAGAGGAAGTCGGCGTTGAAATCAAAAACATCCGCTACTTCGGCAGCCAGCCGTGGCCGTTCCCGAACAACCTGATGATTGCGTTTACCGCCGAATACGCCGGCGGCCCCGTCACGCCCGATGGCGTTGAAATCGAAGAAGCCGCATTTTTTGATGCAGATGAATTGCCCAACCTGCCGCCGGGCATCAGCATTTCGCGGCGCATGATTAACACCATCGCGGCTGAGCTGCGCAAGCTGCCGAAAACAACATGAATGCACTCCAGCAAACCAAACAACTCGGCCAGAGCCTCTGGCTCGACAACTTGTCGCGCACGCTGATTCAGGAAGGCGGCCTGCAAAAGCTGACTCGTGATGACGGTATCAGCGGCGTCACCTCCAACCCGGCGATATTTTTCAACGCTATCAGCAAAAGTCCTTACTACAAGGACGACGTGACGCGCCTTAAAGCACTGAAAACGCCCGCCGAGCCGTTGTACGAGGCACTGGTCATCCCCGACATTCAGGCCGCCTGCGATCTGATGCGTGCTGAATATGACCGCACCAGCGGACGCGACGGCTACGTCAGTCTCGAAGTTACCCCCGCGCTAGCGCACGACGCCGCCGGCACGGTGGCGGCGGGCTTGCGCCTGAAAGCTACGGTGAATCGCAAGAATCTGCTGATTAAAGTGCCCGCGACCTCTGCGGGTTTAAAGGCCATCGAAGAACTCATCGCCCAAGGCTGCTCGGTCAACGTCACGCTGATGTTCTCTCTGGCGCATGTGAATGGCGTTGCGCAAGCGTATGTGCGCGGCCTGCAACGGCTGGTCGATGCCGGCGGTGATCCGCGTCCGGTGAAATCCGTGGCCAGTTTGTTTTTGAGCCGCGTCGATACGCTCGTCGATAAACAGCTCGACGCGGTGGAACGCGGGGGTGGCGACGCGCTCAAACTGCGCGAATTGCACGGTCGGGCCGGCATCGCCTTGGCGAAACTCGCCTATCGCGAATACCAGAAAACCTTCCAGTCCAAGACGTTCGCCAAACTCGCCGCGCGCGGCGCGCAGCCGCAATTCATGCTGTGGGCCAGCACCGGCACCAAAAACGCCGACTACAGCGATGTAATGTACGTCGAGTCACTGATCGGCCCGGACACCATCAACACCGTGCCCGACGCCACGTTGAATGCCTTCCGCGATCACGGCAAGGCGGCGGCCACGCTGGAAACCGGCATGAGCGACGCGCAAGACCTCTTCGACGCCTTGGCCAAAGCCGGCATCGACATGCGGCAAGCCGGCGAAACACTACAAGTCGAGGGCGTGAAGCTGTTTGAACAGGCGTTTGAACAGTTGCTGAAACTGCTGGAATAACGCGCAGCGCAAAGCGGGGGTTATTAGTAAGTAGTTGTTTTTAAGAAACTTTCCACAAACACTTACCATCACTCGCTTTATCGATTTCCGCCACCTGCGCAGCATGCGCGGCGAGTTCTTCGTCACTCGCGCGCAGCACCGTGATCTCGACTTTCTCGCGCGCATCCATTTCGACCCGCGTCGACACCACTGGCGCGGCGTCGATCATCAAACTCCCCTGCCCGCGCGTCATCGCCAGATAAACTTCAGCCAATAACTGTGCATCGAGCAACGCGCCGTGCAGCGTACGGCCCGCATTGTTGATCTGGTAACGCTCGCACAGCGCATCCAGGTTATTGCGCTTGCCTGGATGTAATTCGCGCGCCTGCTTCAACGTGTCGATCACGCTGGGACAAGCATCTTTGATCGGCTTCATGTCGAGCAGCCGCAGTTCGTGATTCAGAAACGCGATATCGAACGGCGCGTTGTGGATCACCAGTTCCGCGCCCGCGACATAATCCAGAAACTCCTGGGCGATCTCTCGAAACTTCGGCTTGTCGGCCAGAAACTCGCTGGTGATGCCGTGAACCTGCAACGCGCCTTCTTCGCTTTCGCGCTCCGGATTGACGTAGCGATGAAAATGTTTGCCGGTGGGCTGGCGGTCTACGATTTCAATGCCACCGATTTCGATGACGCGGTTGCCCAGCGCCGGGTCAAGGCCGGTGGTCTCGGTGTCGAGGATGATTTGTCGCATATTTATCCTAACGCACTAGGCTGTCAACGCCGCGATTGGCCAACTCGTCGGCGCGCTCGTTACCGTTGTGGCCCGCGTGCCCCTTCACCCATAACCACTCGATGTCATGCTGCTGCGCGAGTTCGTCGAGTTCCTTCCACAGGTCGTCGTTCTTGACCGGTTTTTTGGCGGAGGTGCGCCAGCCGTTTTTTTTCCAGCCGTGTATCCATTCGGTGATGCCCTGCTGCACGTACTTGGAGTCCGTGTGCAGTTTCACGGGGCAACGGCGCTTTAACGCCTCCAGCGCGCGGATCACCGCCAGCAGCTCCATGCGGTTATTGGTGGTATGCGCCTCGCCGCCGAACAACTCTTTTTCAGTGCCGTTGATCTCCAGCAACGCGCCCCAGCCGCCAGCACCGGGGTTCCCCTTGCACGCGCCGTCGGTGTAAATTTTTACCACGTCGCTCATTGTGACTCCTTCGGCCCACGCCCGGCCAATTGATCTTCCTGCTTGTGCGGCACCGTCACCAGATGCTTGCTGCTCGCCTGCTGCGCCCAGCGCGGCGTGATGACCCGCATGCCGCGCACGCGCTTGATCGCGTGCAAAAAAGTCACTGCGCCGCTAATCGGCCACCAGCGGTCGCCGGCGGCCTCCATGAAGCTGAACCGATCCAGCCATTTTTGACTGGTACACGGCGGCACATAACAGCCCATCGCGCCGCCGGCCATTTCAAAACCCAGCAGCGACAGCCAGTCGCGCACCCGCAGCAAATGAATAAAGCGCCCGCGCCACGGGTAACTGCCGCGTTTGGCGAAGGAATGCCACACGCCCCACAGGCTCATCGGGTTAAAGCAGGTCAGCACCAGATGACCATCGGGCACCAGCACGCGCTCGACCTCGCGCAAAATCTGGTGCGTATTGTCGGAAAATTCCAGCACATGCGGCAGCAACACCAGATCGACGCTGCCGCTCACAATCGGCAGTTCACCGCTGTCCGCGCGCAGATTTGCCGAGCCGCCGCGATCCACGCTCAAGCGCAGCGGCATGCGGTTGGCGCGCAGCAGGTCCAGCTCCGGCAGGCCAATCTGCAACGCGTTATAGCCGAAAATATCTGCCACAGTCTTGTCGATATAGGCGCGTTCGCGCGCGAGCAGATACTGCCCCAGCGGGGTTTGCATCCACGCCGCCGCCGAAACATCGGCGACCGCGGCGCCGGCGAATGAGGGATTTTCAATTGACACGCGCGAAGTTTAAATCAAAAATCGCTTTACTGAAATCCTCGCAAGGAAACCCCATGAACCGCTATGACGTCATACCGCTGCGCGCATTCAGCGACAACTATATCTGGACCATTCGCGACGCGAGTCACGCCATCGTGGTCGATCCGGGCGACGCGAAACCGGTGCTGGAGTACCTTGCCGCCGAGAAACTGCAACTCGCGGCCATTATCATTACGCATCATCACGCCGATCATATTGGCGGCGTCAAAGAGTTACTGGAACTCACCGCCGGACGCGCCCTCCCGGTCTACGGCCCGCACGATCCGCGCGTGCCGGACGCCACGCAGCGGCTTGCCGAAGGCGAATCCATCACGCTGCCGCACTTCGGCATCACGCTCACCGTGATGGAAGTGCCTGGCCACACCAGCAGCCACATCGCCTATCACGGCGACGGCAACCTGTTTTGCGGCGACACGCTGTTCGCCACCGGCTGCGGTCGCCTGTTCGAGGGCACGCCGGCGCAAATGCACGACTCGCTCGGCAAGTTCATGCGCCTGCCCGACGACACGCGCGTGTATTGCACACACGAGTACACGCTTTCAAATATCCGCTTTGCGCGCGCGGCCGACCCCGCCAATCGCCCACTGATGGACTGGGAAGCACGCGCCAAGGCCCTGCGCGAAGTGGATACGCCCACCGTGCCCACCACCATCGCGCTCGAACGCGCCACCAATCCTTTCGTGCGCTGCGCCGACGCCGGCGTGATGGCCACCGCCAGCGCGCACGCGGGCAAGCCGCTGGCCGATCCGGTGAGCGTGCTGGCCGCGATCCGTGAATGGAAGAATAACTTCTGAAGTGTCAGAAGTATGAACACTGTTACGCCATCACCTCACTTTGATATCGTAAGTATTTGTTTTTAATGTATTTTTTAACCATCCTTTACTTGACGCCGACGGCCTTAGCCGTTACCATGCGCGGGTCTATCTGAACGGAGCGCCACATGACGTCTGAACT
>CAWUUY010000313.1:0-4090 GCA_963924885.1 uncultured Burkholderiales bacterium
GTGGAGGAAATTCTCTATCCCGCGCTGGAGGATTACCAGATCGACATCATGATCGGCGAAGGCCCGGCGGCGCGCTCGGTCAAGCTCGACTTGCCGCCGTTCACGCTGGTGGGCGCGACCACCCGCGCGGGCATGCTGACCAATCCGCTGCGCGACCGCTTCGGTATCGTGGCGCGGTTGGAGTTTTACAGCGTCGAGGAGTTGACGCGCATCGTGGCGCGTTCGGCCAAGTTGCTGGAGGTGGAAACCGATCCCACGGGCGCGGGCGAGATTGCCGGTCGTTCGCGCGGCACGCCGCGTATTTCCAACCGGCTGCTGCGCCGGGTGCGCGATTTTGCGCAGGTCAAGGCGGATGGCAAAATCAGCCGCGAGGTCGCCGACGCCGCATTGAAAATGCTCGATGTGGATTCGCTGGGCCTCGATGTGATGGACCGCAAACTGTTGCTGGCGGTGATCGAGCGTTTCGACGGCGGGCCGGTGGGCGTGGATAACCTTGCCGCCGCCATCGGCGAAGAACGCGACACCATTGAAGACGTGCTGGAGCCGTATCTGATTCAGCAAGGCTATTTGCAACGCACGCCGCGCGGACGCATGGCCACCGCCAGCGCGTGGCGGCATTTCGGGCTGGCACAGCCGAAGAACGCGCTCACTCCGGATTTGTGGGATGCCGACGCCAACGGCACGCCGAAGTAAACCGCGCCGCACTTAACCCCACCTTGCTGCGCCTGACGTTTATAGGCTGTGAAGCAGGTGCTCGCAAGTATAAATAGTTATTTAAAAACAATATTTTATGTTGCTTTGTTGGGAATGCCGCAATGCGGTGCGGGATGGTACTGGTCAACATGAAGTGGTACTATTTCACGCAGTGCTGCGCGGTGCGGCACACAGGGAGAAACGCGGCGGCATGAACGGGTTGGCACAAAACGTTGAGCAGTTCGTGTGGCCGGTGCGGGTCTACTATGAAGATACCGACAGCGCGGGCGTCGTGTATTACGCCAACTATCTGCGCTACTTCGAGCGCGCACGCACGGAGTGGCTGCGCGGCTTGGGTTTTGAACAAACCGACCTTGCTGCCGAGCACCACATTGTTTTCGTGGTGCGCTCCATCCAGGTGGAATACTTGCAGCCCGCGCGCTTCAATGACGAATTGCAGGTAACCGTGGAACTAGATGCGCTGGGCGCGAGTCAGATTAACTGCGTTCAACGTGTGATGCGTGGCGTGGAGGTGATTTCCGAGGCGCGGGTGCGCGTGGCCTGCGTGAGTCTCGTGACCCACAAGCCCGTGAGAATGCCCAAGACGCTCAGTGCAAAACTCAGTTCGAAATAATGCAAAAATAACAAGGACCACATGACACCCGGCGTAACCCACGACATGTCGATTTTGAGCCTCATCACTGGCGCCAGCCTGCTGGTGCAGGCGGTGATGCTGATTCTGCTGCTGGCCTCGGTGTTTTCGTGGTACTACATTTTTCTCAAGTATTTTGCGCTGCGCCGCGCCACCGCGCTCGCCAACGAATTTGAAAAACAATTCTGGAGCGGCGCCGATCTGAACGATCTGCACCAGCGCGCGATGAATTCGCGCACCGACGCCGGCAGCATGGAGCGCATTTTCGAGGCGGGGTTTCGCGAGTTCATGAAGCTGCGCAAGCAGCCCGGCATGGACGTGCGCGCGGTCACCGACGGCACGCGCCGCGCCATGCGCGCCACCTATCAGCGCGAGATGGATGAGCTGGAGGCGCATCTGTCATTTCTCGCCTCGGTGGGTTCGGTCAGTCCCTACGTGGGCCTCTTTGGCACGGTGTGGGGTATCATGAATTCGTTTCGCGGGCTATCGAACGTGGCGCAGGCCACGCTGGCGGCGGTGGCGCCCGGCATCGCTGAAGCGCTGGTGGCGACCGCGATGGGCTTGTTCGCGGCGATACCGGCGGTGGTGGCCTACAACCGCTTTGCGGGCGACGTGAACCGGCTGGCGATACGCTACGACTCGTTCATGGAAGAGTTTTCGAACATCATGCAGCGTCAGGCCAACTAAGATGCTGGACAAACGCACCGGCCATCGCCTGATGAACCAGATCAACGTCGTGCCGTATATCGACGTGATGCTGGTGCTGCTGGTGATCTTCATGGTGACGGCGCCGCTGGTGAATCCGGGGCAAATCGAGTTACCCGTTGTCGGTAAAACCTCAGCGCCGCCGGTACAGCCTTTGGAAGTATCGATCCGCAGCGATAAATCGATCTGGCTTCGTGACCGTTCGCAAGGTTCCAACGAACACAAGGTCACGCGCGGCGATCTGGTGAAGGCGATCCGCGAAAAACAAAAAGCCAATCCCGAACAGGCGGTGGTGATCGCGGCGGATAAAGACGTGCGCTACGAAGCCGTGCTCGAAGTGATGGATACGTTGCAACAAAATCAGGTTAAAAAAGTCGGCTTGCTGGCCAAGCCGCGCGGGGGCTGATTCACGCCATGAGCGCCGCGTTGAGCCGCGTTCCAGGCATGCATGGCGACAAAACCAAGGCGCGCGCGCTGGCGCTGGCGATGCACGCGGCGTTTATTGTGTTGCTGATTTTTGGCGTGTCGTGGCAACGCAAGCCGGAAGCGCCGGTGGTGGCGGATCTGTGGAGCAGTTTGCCGCCGATGACACAACCGCAACCGAAGCCGGAGGTTACGCCGCCACCGGAACCCGAGCCGCCCAAGCCCGCGCCACGTGTCGAACCGCCGCCCGCGCCCAAGGCGGAGCCAGCGCCCGTGCCCAAGCCCGACATCGCGCAGAAAAAAATCGAAAAAGAAAAAAAGGCTGAACCAAAAGTTGAACCCAAGCCCGAGCTGAAGAAGAAAGAAGACGACAAGGCTGCGCGTCTGAAAAAAGAAACGGAAGCCAAAAAAGCCGAAGAGCGCGAAGCGGAAATGAAAAAATTTCTCGCAGAAAAAGAAGCCAATAACAAGGCCGCGGCTCAGGCCGCCGAGCAAGGCAAGATTATTTCCGAGTATATGGAGCGTATACGCAGCAAGGTGCGGCAGAACATCGTTGAGCCGCCGGGTATGCAAGGCAACCCGACGGCGGAGTTTGATGTGGTGGTGATTCCGGGCGGCGAGGTTTTGAGCGTGCGCCTCGCGCGCAGCAGCGGCGTGCCCGCGTATGACGCCGCCGCCGAACGCGCGATCATGAAATCAGCGCCCTTGCCGCTGCCGCCGAATCCGGAACTTTTCTCGCGCTTTCGTGACCTACGTCTGAGTGTGCGGCCCAAGCAGTAACCTCATTAATAATAACGGATGTATCATAACATTATGTTTTTAAACAATATTTTAAGATTTTCGCCGTGGTTTATAGTCGCCGCGCTGATGCTGCCCGCCGCCGCGAACGCGGCCATGACCATCGATATCGTTGGCAGCGGCGCCAATCAGATTCCCGTCGCGGTATTGCAGTTTCGCGACGAAAGCGGCCTCAAGCAGCCACTCACGCCGGTGATCGCCGCGGATCTGGCACGCAGTGGTCTGTTCAAAATGGTCGATGCCACCGGCGTCAAGCCGCAGCACGAGCCGGGGGAGATTGATTACGCGCAGTGGCGCACGCGCAGCGCCGACGCGGTGGTGATTGGCAGCGTAACGCCTCTGGCCGACGGCCGATTCGAAGTGCGTTTTCGCCTGATGGATTCGGCGCGGCAGACGCAGCTCGCGGGTTTTTCGTATAGCGCCACTGCGTCGCAACTGCGCCTGACCGCGCACAAGATCGCCGATGTGATTTACGAAAAACTCATCGGCGAAAAAGGCGCGTTTGCCACCCGTATTGCCTACGTGGTGCGGCTGCCGGGCAAGCGCTTCTCCTTGAACGTTGCCGATGCCGACGGCTTCGCGCCGCAGACGATCTTGTCGTCGAATGAGCCGATCATTTCGCCGACGTGGTCACCCGACGGCACGCGGCTCGCGTACGTGTCGTTCGAGCAACGCAAACCCGTGGTGTATGTGCAATCCATCATTACCGGCGCGCGGCAGCCGGTGGCCAATTTCTTCGGCAGCAACAGCGCGCCGGCATGGTCACCCGACGGGCGGCGGCTGGCGGTGGTGCTTTCCAAAGACGGCGGCTCGCAGATG
>CAWUUY010000314.1:0-3249 GCA_963924885.1 uncultured Burkholderiales bacterium
ATCGTCATGCGCCCGCCGAGCAACGACTTGGGGCTCAGGCGCCCGAGCGCGACGTTCGCATCTGTCACCGTGGCGCGCGTGCCGCCGCGTCCGTATGCCGCCGGCCCCGGATACGCGCCCGCGCTTTGCGGCCCCACTTTAAGCAAGCCGCCCGCGTCGATCCACGCGATTGAACCGCCGCCCGCGCCGATGGTGTGGATGTCGAGCGAGCGCGTGCGCACCGGAAAGCCGCCCATCTGGCGTTCGCTTTTTTTCGCCGGCTCGCCATCGCGGATCAAGCACACGTCCGTGCTGGTGCCACCCATGTCAAAGGTAATCAGGTTCGGCGTCTTCAACTGGCGACCCATACGTGCTATGCCCACCGAGCCGATCACGCCACCCGCCGGGCCTGAAAAAAAAGTATTCACCGGCATTTTGCGCACCGCGCCCGGCGACACCGCGCCGCCGTTGGATTGCATCACACGCGGCATGGGGCGGATACCCAGCGCCGCCACGCCCTGCTCAAACTGCAACATGGTGCGATCCATAATCGGCATCAGGCTCGCATTCACCGTCGCCGTCGAAAAGCGCTCGAATTCACGAAACTCGCCCAGCACCTCGTTCGACGTGCAAAGATAAATCTCCGGCCACAGCGATTTCACTAGCGCGCGGGCGCGTTCCTCGTGATCCGCGTTCGCATAAGCGTGCATAAAACAAATCGCCACCGCCTCCACCTTTTTCGCCTTCAGTACCTCCACCGCGCGGCGCACATCGTCTTCCACCAGCGGCGTGACGACGGCGCCATCCTGCGCCACGCGTTCGCGCGCCTCCAGCCGGCAATCGCGCGCGGCGGGTGGCATCGGTTTCGGGATATCGAGGTTGAAATAATGCGGGCGACGCTGGCGCGCGAGTTCCAGCACATCGCGAAAGCCGGCGGTGGTAATCACGCCAGTGGCGGCCCACTTACCTTCGAGCACGGCGTTGGTGGCGAGCGTGGTACCCAGCACCAGAAACGCGACATCGCGGCGGGCGATGGCGTTCTGGTCCAGCAGTTCGGCAATGCCATCCAGAATGCCGCGCGCCGGATCGCCGGTGGTGGTGGGCACCTTGTGATACCAGTACCGCCCGCTGGCGGCGTCGGCCGCGACCAGATCAGTGAAGGTGCCGCCTGTGTCTATGCCTACGAAAATTTGGCTCACGGTTTTTCCAATGGATTGCGGTCTAAATCTACAAGCTCACCAAACATTTGCGTGAGTGCATCAATACCAAGGCCGTCATTACCGCGCAGGCGGGAATGACAAGGATGGTGTAGCGCTTAACCTGAAAAACGCGGGGCGCCTAACTCAACGGAATTGTCTGATGAACCATTTTAAGAATAACATGCTCCCAAACGACAAACCGTTGTGATAGCGTTTCGATTCCCTTCCGCAGGAGATTCATATTATGGTAAGCCCCACCGTTTCCCACATCAAAGAAATGTTCGCAGCCAAAACCTTCCCGCTACCCGAAGGCTACAGCCGCGCGTTATGCGCCACTATTGCGGGCTGGACCTACGATACGCTGCCCGCGTCGGTGCTGCACAACGTCAAGGCGCTGATTCTCGACACCCTCGGCGTGATCGGCGGCGCGGCCCACGCGCCGGGTATCGCCGAACTCAACACGCGCCTGTCGCGCTGGGAGAAAACCGGTTCCGCCACCGGGCTCATCGGCAAGCGCCACTACTCGCCGCCCACCGCCGCCATGGCCAACGGCGCGGCCGCGCACGCGCTGGATTTTGACGACCAGCATGACCCGGCGCGCGTGCATACCAGTGCGGTGGTGCTGCCCACGCTGCTCGCCACCGCCGAGGATTTGTCAGCCGAAGGCAAACCCGTCAGCGGCAAAGACTTCATGCTCGCGTACGCCATCGGCGCGGAACTGCACGCTCGCCTGGGCCTGGCGTGCTACAACAGCCTGGGCAAAGGCTGGCATCCGACAATGATCTTCGGCACGGTGGCTGCGGGTGTCGCCGCGGGCAGTCTGCTCAAGCTCGACGCCAACGGACTCGCCAACGCGCTGGGCATGGCGTTTCATCAGGCCAGCGGCTCGGCGCAAAGCATGCGCGACGGCGTGTTGTCCAAACGCCTCGGGCCGGGCTTCGCCGCGCGCAATGCGGTGACCGGCGCGTTTCTCGCCGCCGACGGTTTGACCAGCACCCGCGGCACGCTCGAAGGCAACGCGGGCCTGTTTGCGCTCTACGAGCGCAACGAAGTCAAACCGGAAATTCTCACCAATGGCCTCGGCACCCATTGGCTGGTGGCGGAATACAGCTTCAAGCCCTATCCGTGCTGCCGCTGCAACCACACGCCCATCGGCATCGGCATCCAACTGCATCAGGAGGGCGTGAAATCCGCCGACGTCGCCGCCATCGAAATCGGCATGGGCAACGTCAACTGGCTCACCGTCGGCGCGCCCTACGAGCCCGCGCGCAACGAAGTGGTGCATGCGCAGTTCAACACCAGCTACAGCTTCGCCCGCGCGCTCAACGATGGCAAAGTGGATTTACACAGCTACCGCAAACCGGCGATCACCGACAGCACCATCGCCGCCCTCGCGGCCATCACCAAAGTGGTGGACGACCCGGCGATCAACCCCACCGCCATCGAACCCGCGCGCGTCAAACTCACGCTGAAATCCGGCAAGGTCATCGAACTTAAGCGCGACACCATCAAAGGCAGCCCGCAAGACCCGATGAACGATGCCGAGATGCGTAGTAAAGTGCTCGGGTGTCTGGCGTTTGGGTTGGGGGCTAGTGCTGTTGATGTAGATCGGCTGGCGGATGTGGTGGCTGCGCTGGAAAAGTCAGGGGATGCTGCTACGGCTATTGTTGATGCTTTTCCTGTGCAGAAATAGCTTGCCGCTGCGCGGCGGTGATGAGTTGCAACCATCCTACATATTGAACTGGAGACGGGGTATGTATAGTGTTGTGGTTTCGGCGAATTCCATGATCTACGTCAAACGTCGCCCCGCAACTCGTCGCTTGACGACCATTACACGTTGGGCGTATCTCAAGGAAATTAAATTAACAGGGTTTCATATTTTTTTGCTGCAATCATATTTATGGTTGCTACGCTCCTAACCGGATGTACAACCGAGAGGGTGATTTCCCCCACCATATCCGGCTCCTCACGAGCTAGCCTTATAGTCTCTTCCGCAATTCTTGGTGCCATATACGACGGACGTGCATCGCAAGAACCGAAAGATGCTGCCCGAAGGGCCGGCGAACCGGGG
>CAWUUY010000315.1:0-3913 GCA_963924885.1 uncultured Burkholderiales bacterium
CCTGCCAGAACAGTTCGAATTCGCCGGCGGCCACCGGCGCCGCCGCGTCGTCGAGGATTTTTCGTGCCAGTATCGCCGCATCTTCGCGCAACGCGATTTCCGGCATCAGCACCACGAACTCGTTGCCGCCCATGCGCGCCACGATGTCCTCCGCGCGCACGCTTTGCCGCAGCCGCTCCGCCACTTCCAGCAGTAGCGCATCGCGCACGTCGTGCCCCTTGGTATCGTTCACTTCCTTGAAGTGATCCAGATCGACAAACAGCACCACGAAGCGCGATTTTACGCGTTTGGCGAGCGATATCGCCTGCGCGACGTCTTCGCCAAGACCGCGCCGGTTGGGAAGGCCGGTCAGCTCATCATGCACCGCCAGGCTGCTCAGTTTCAGGTCGGAGTAATTCAGCGCGTTCTGCGCGGTGCGCCGTTCGGTGATTTCCTGCTCAAGCTGTTTCTGGCTGACCTCCAGTTTCTGTTTGCTGACGGTAGTGGCGTTTAACTGATGCAGCATCTGATTGACCTAGTAGCCTGTTGGACTTAACTAAAAAGCTTCGCACGATTCGACAGGTGATGCGCGCAATGAATTTCCACAGTCCGTTTGCTCGCTGTTTAATGCGGCGCACACCGGACATTTTGGTACGTTTGAGCACCTTTGTCGGATACTTTTGCATTGAAAAATTCATCCTTTCTTGGCCGGTTGAGGCTAAGTCCGACAGGCTGCTAGCCGCTGATTTCGCGCACTTCCGGCGCGCCCTGCGAGTCGACGCGCACGCTCAGGTTGCCGGTATCGTGTACGGCGGCCAGCGCGACGCGC
The DNA here is from genome assembly GCA_963924885.1 of uncultured Burkholderiales bacterium. Taxonomy (GTDB): domain Bacteria; phylum Pseudomonadota; class Gammaproteobacteria; order Burkholderiales; family SG8-41; genus UBA5216. Next base: position 809 of record CAWUUY010000315.1, read on the forward strand.
AGCTTGCGCACCAGCATCACCACGCTCACTCTGGCATACAACACCGCCGCCGCCATCGCCGCCAGCAGGATCACGGCCAGCGCCACGGCAAACAACAGCACATGATTCAACGCGCGCAAAATGCCCTCCTTCGCCACGGCCAACGTGCGCGAAGCCAGCAACTGCACGCTGTCCTTCAGCAGGCCGTCGAGCGCGGTACGCAACTCGGCGGTCGCCGCGCGCTGAGTGCGCAGGGCCGCATCGCGCTCAAGCAGCACCTGTATGTCTCTGACGCCATCGCCAAACTGGCTCCGGATGTCGGCGAGCAACAGCGCCAGATCGGACTAGTTGCGCTGCTTTTCAAGCGCGGTCAGATTGACATTGAAGGAATCGATCTCACGATTCATCGATTCGCGCGCCGGCGGACTTTGCGTGCGCATGTATTCCGACAGATTGGCCATGATCCGGTCCACATCCGTGCCGATCTGCGCCGCCAGCCGCAGCTTCTCCGGCCGCGCTGGATCACGCACTTCTGCATCCCCCATCAGACGGGTCTTGATACGCTGATCGAGATTCTTGAAATTTCCGTGGATGCCGGTGAGCAGCTTTTCGAGCTCGATACGGCGGTCGATCATCGCCAACGACGCCCGCTCGTATTGATTGAACAGTTCGGCGCCTTTTCCGGCATTTTCGCTTTGCTTCGCGTCGCCGCTCGCAGCCTCACGATAGCGATCCATGTCGTGCTTGAAATCCGCGCTGTGTTTGAGCAGGCGATCACGCAGGGCCGGCGCTGGTGTGGCGAGAAATTCCAGACTGGTGATCGTCATGCCCCGCATGCCGAGCTGCATCTCCATGGCGGCAATCAGCATGACCTGATCGCGTTGCTCCATACTCTGCATGCGGTTACGGGCGTCGGAAATCGCCGGATAAGCGACCAGCCCGAAAACAATCACCAGCGTCAGCAACGCCGCGACGCCCGCGGTCGCCACGCGGGTCAGCCTGAAGGCGAGCAGTTTGTCCTTGATAGCCATGCGCATGAAAAAGAAACAAAAGGCCAGCTCAGCGCGCGAACGGCACCGGGAAAGGTAGTAAAAACAAAGGGGTAGCCATGACTATACACCCTTCAATGTGGCCGCGGAATCCGTAAATTCCCTGCATCTATTGGGATAGGCTGAGCAATGCCTGACATCGCGCATAGCGTCTGCGCCCCACCGGCTGTCAGGGCTGTCAGTTCTGCTTGATCCGCGCTTCTTTCACCAGCCGCGTGAATTTTGCAATATCGGATTTTATTTTCGCAGAAAATTCCTCCGGCGTGCCGCCGGCGATCTCCGCGCCGATATTCATAAACCGCTCCTTCACCTCCGGCCGGTTCAGGCCGCGCACCATATCGCGATTCAAGCGGTTGATGATCGCCGCCGGCACGTTCGCGGGCGCGAGCAGGCCCTGCGGTGATATCGATTCAAAACCCGGCACGGTGGCGGCAATGGTCGGCACGCCGGGCAACAGCGCCGATAGTTGCAGGCTCGCCACGCCCAGCGCGCGCAGCCGCCCTGATTTGATATAGGGAATCGCTGATCCGGCATTGGGGAACATCAGCTCCACCTCGCCGCCCATCAATCCGATCACGCCGGGGCCGGTGCCCTTGTAGGCCACCTGCACGATGTTCAAACCGAGCAGGCTCTTGAACAACTCCGCCGCCAAATGCGGATTGGCGCCGAGCGTGCCCGCCGCGTAATTCAACTGGCCGGGCCTGGCTTTCGCCAGCGCGGTCAGTTCCTTCACCGATTTCACCGGCACCGACGGATGCACTACCAGCACACTCGGCGTGCTCACCGCCAGCGCGATCGGCGCGAAATCTTTCACCGCGTCCCACGGCACGCTGCGAAACAACGGTAGTATCCACAGCGGGCTGCCTTCGACCAGCAGGGTATAACCATCAGCGGGCGCCTTGGCGACAATTTCACTCGCGATCGCACCGCGATTTTCAACGATCACCTGCTGGCCCAAGCCTTCAGACAGCATCGGCGCCACCAGCCGCGCCACCACGTCCGAACCGCCACCGGGCGCGAGCGTAACGATACGCACCAGCTTGTTGGGATACTCTTGCGCCACACCCGCGAGCGGCGCGCATAACGCCAGCGCGCATCCCATGATGGAAAATAATTGTCTCGACACCATCGTTTCTCTCCTCCGTGTCCACATATATTAACGCGATATGCAAAGATGTGAATCCGCCGCTGATTCATTTTCTCATGGACCATCATTACATAAGTATCTGTTTTTATTACATTTTTTATGACAACCCCCTCTCCACCCATCGCCCCGACTTTGACCAGGTGCTGCGCGAACTCGCCGGCTATGTGCATGCCCCGCGCACCCACGGCACACACGCGTGGCAGGCCTTGCACCTTCACCAGCGTGACCTTGGGCACTTCCAGAAAATAGCGCCCGATGGCATACAGCGTAAGCCGTCCGCCGCCGAGCGAGGTGGCATACATGCCCACCGCGCCCATCGTGTGGCCGTGCGAATCGATGGCTATGCCGAGCGTGCCCGGCAACGCGATGCCTTCCTCGCACAACACCAGATGCGACACGCCCGCGCCGCCGTCGAACACGCGCACGCCATGCGAGCGATAAAAATCGCACCACAGTTTTTGCGACGCCGCCAGTTGCATGGTGGGCGCGGGCGAAGCGTGATCGGAGACAGCGAAAATGCGCTCCTTCAGCGGCAACTCTTTCACGCCAAGTTCATCCAGATCGGCCATCAGCTTTTTCGCGTCCGAACCATTCGGCGAGAGAATCACCGAGAACACATCGGGTTCGATTTCGACAAACGAGCCTGGCGTCACCGTGCCGCTTTTGGGGCGCGCGCAATTCGTGATGATCTTGTGCAGCGCGTGCATTTTGGGCTGGAGCGTCATTGGAGCATCCTTCAGCGTAACATACGTAACTATTTTTTTTATTTATATTACTCCGCTACGAAAATATGACCTACACAGGGAATCAAGCGGCATACCGGACGTGCTCGCCGTGGAAGAAACGCTTGATCACATGGGGCTGCCGTTGGCGGCGGTGCAGGTGTGATCTCACCGCTGCTTTCAACTCCTCCCGGTCTTTCGGGCGCCG
>CAWUUY010000316.1:0-20808 GCA_963924885.1 uncultured Burkholderiales bacterium
ATCAAGACCCGGCGGCTGGTCGCTTCAACCAGCGACGATTATCGTGAGCAGTTGCTTGGGTTGGTGGCTATTTGATGCAATTGCCCTGGTTTTCAACCGCGCCCGGCCGATCTCCCCGCCACAGTCGATGCAGATGCCGTAACTGCCGTCGCCGATGCGCGAAAGCGCAGCCTCAATTTCCTGCAATTCCTGCCTTTCGCGGGTCGCCATCACCAAGTCCATTACGGCAACTACGTCGGCGGGGACATCATCTTCGGTGATCTTCGTCTGGTTAGCGGAATCGAGGCGTTCGCCCGAGGCGGCGATTTTTTCGCGCACCTCGCCGAGCAAATGCTGGCGTTGCGCTTGCAGCAGCGCGTTGAATTCAAAACAGTATATGTTGGCCATGATTGACGCATTCCGAGAGTGGCGAAATTTTGCTGCAGCTTCTGAACCGTGGGGTCGTTTGACTTAAATCAGCCAAAGATGACAGCCGCAGGCGATTGGGCGAATCTGCACGGCGCACAGTCAACTCTCTATTCCGTCGTTTTGCCGTCGAAGTGCTCGCTGTCGGCCTCCGCTTCGGCGCGGGTATGGTGGACGACGCCATCCCGATGATTCGGCGGCGCATAGAGCGCATAAAGCTTCAGTGGAACACTGCTGGTATTGATGATGTTGTGCTTCGTCCCGGCCGGTACGACAACCGCGAAGCCAGCGCGGCGCCGTCCGAACGCCATCGAGAACCGCCTCACCAGTCCCCTCCTCGACGCGAAAGAACTGGTCGAGCTTGTGCACTTCCGCACCGATCTCCTCTTTGGGCTTTAACGCCATGACGACGAGTTGGCAGTGCTTTGCCGTGTAAAGCACCCGGCGAAATTCTTCATTTTTCACGGCGAGTCCCTCGATGTCTTTTACGAAGCCTTTCATGGCAATTCCTTCGCAGTTTGTCTGTTGCTGAGGACTCTGGGTTGCATCACTTTATCCGGCGGTCTTTGCGGCGCCCCATGACATTGCGCTAGCATGCTCTCGGGTGTTGTCGGGGTAGCGAGTTGGCGCGTCTCACCCGTGCCCGCATTCGTCAGCTGCTGCATTAGGAAGGGCGATAATGATTTCAGAGAAAAGAGTACAAAATTATAGCGCGAGGTGCCGTTAGGGCCTTTCGCACCATTCCCCGGCTGGTGGCCTTGTATGATTTGCCAACGGCCAATTTCTGGCATGGGCTATGACCGGTTAGGGTCGTTTGCGGCCGTAGCCAGAAGTAGGAAGCAGTCATTCGGACAGACTTTCGCGCCTACGACCGCTGACCGCCACGTTGCAGCCGTTCGTCTCGCTGATCGCCAACGGCTGCTCAGGCCGACAAGCCGTCATTGCGCGTCACTACTTTTACTGTCCGGAGTTGGCCGACTGCGGTGATAACCGCCGACTTTCCGATTTACGCACACTTGCTGTTGGCGTGCCTTGCTGGGCCGGGCTGTACTTATCGTTCGATGAGATTTAAGAATCTCACACAAACAATTAGTTATTGCGCTACGGGTGCCCGCTGCGGCGCTGCGTTCAGGGGCCACTCACAGTCCTCGGCAATGATGTCGGCGTACACGTCGCCCACCATCACGAGCGCGGGGCCGTCACCCACTTGCCGCGCTGCTATGAGCAAAGTCCCGACGTCGGCACGCAGGATTTTGCGCCGATCGTGCTGACCGCTGGACGCGTTTTCAATTATCACCACCGGACGCGACGCCAGCACGCCATTGGCGATCAACGCGGCGCTGACGGCTTGCGCTTCGCCCGCCGCCATGTAGAGCACTGCTGTGTCGGCGGCGGCGGCGGCTTTGGCCCATTCGTTTTGTTTGCTGCCCGCGGCCTCGCGGGGGGTGGCGAACACCACGCTGCGCGCCATGGCACGGCGCGTGAGTGAACATTGCAGGTCGGCGCTGGCGGCAAAGGCGGCGCTAATGCCAGGCACGATGTACAAGGTAATACCCGCTTGCAATAACGCTTCGATTTCTTCGTGCGCGCGGCCGAACAACATGGGGTCGCCGCCTTTCAAGCGCACCACCGTCTGGTGTTTTTTTGCGGCATCGATCAACTGTTTGTTGATAAAACGCTGCGCCGTAGAATGTTTGCCACTGCGCTTGCCCACGGCGATTTTGACGGCGCGGGTGGCCAGCGCGAGGGTTTCGGGGTGCACCAGCGCGTCGTGAAACACGATGTCGGCGCGTTCGAGCAGCCGTGCGGCGCGCAGCGTGAGCAGGTCTGGTGCGCCGGGGCCTGCGCCTACTAGGTGGACGGTGCCAGTCATGCTGGCATGCTACGATGAAACTCCTGCCCTTTCAGAGGCAAGGGCACACTTGGAGCGGAGCAGAAGGTTGGAATGGGGGTGGGGTTATGCGCGCCGCTTTTACCCCACCCCCACCCTAGCCCTCCCCCTGAAGGGGAGGGGATTTCTTGGTTTGTGGTTACCACGGACTTAACGCATTGACCGCAGGCTTGCTCGCCACGCGCGCCGCACCCAACCGCACGCCATCATCAATCGCCGGCTGATACGGCGCGGTGAAATCGCTGAACGCGGTGAGCGCGACTTGCGCGTCCTGATCGGCGCGCAGCGCAAACGCATCAAAGCCGCAGCGGGTCATGTAGAACAACTGGTCGCGCTGCACGTCACCCACCGCGCGCAGCTCGCCTTTCCAGCCCAAGCGGCGCAACAGGCGCGCGATGGAATAGCCGCGGCCATCAGTGAATTTCGGAAAACGCACGGCAATCAGCACGAGCTTGTCGAAATCCGCCGCCAGCACGCGCGCGTCTTCGGTGTTTTCGAGCAGTACGCCGTTTTTGCCGCTGCGCTGGCTTAGCTGCGCGCGCTGTTCAACCCAGATCGCCAGCGGCACAATCCAGTCGCCGGTCAGCGGCACCATCGGTACATTTGGCGGGCCACCTTCGGCCGCCGGCTCAAGTAGTTGCCAGTTGTCGGGCGCGATGCGCTTGTTTTTTATCAGAGTCGCCATAGATATGCTTTTTAAAGGGTTCAATGCCAAGGCGCTGCACCACGTCGATGAAACGTTCTTCGGGTGCGTCGCGGTGTTCTAGGTAGTACGTAATCAGTTGCTCCACCACATCGGGCACTTCGGCGCGCGCGAACGACGGGCCGATCACTTTGCCGAGCGCGGCGCTGTTGCCCTGCGCGCCGCCGATGGAAATTTGATACCACTCTTCGCCGTTTTTATCGACGCCAAGGATGCCGATATGGCCGATATGATGATGGCCGCAGGAGTTCATGCAGCCCGAGATGTTCAAATCCAGCTCGCCGACATCATGCACGTAGTCGATGTTGTCGAAACGCTCGGTGATGGCCAGCGCTACCGGGATCGACACGGCATTGGCGAGCGAACAAAAGTCGCCGCCGGGGCAGGCGATGATGTTGGTGATCATGCCGATGTTGGGCGTGGCGAATCCGAGCGCCTTGGCCTCGCGCCACAGCGCGTGCAGTTCGCGCTGCTCGACATCCGGCAGCACCACGTTTTGCTCGTGCGTCACGCGCAGCTCGCTGAAGCTGTAGCGATCGGCGAGTTCGGCAATGGCTTCGAGTTGCGCGTCGGTTACATCACCCGGCGGCACGCCGCCGCGCTTTAACGACAGCGTAACCGCCGCGTAGCCCGGCGCCTTGTGCGCCTGCACGTTGCGGCCATGCCAGCGCGCGAACGCGGGTTCGGCATCCAGATAGGTTTGCAACTCGGAATCTTTTTTCGGCAGCGCGCGATACGGCGGTGTAGTGAAGCGCGCGGCAATGCCATCGACGATTTCGCGCGTCAGCGTGCCGGGGCCATCGACCAGTTGCGCCCATTCGGCTTCGACTTCATCGCGATACACCGGCAGCGTGCGCTCTTTCACCAGAATTTTGATGCGCGCCTTGTACAAGTTATCACGGCGACCATAAAGGTTGTAGACGCGCAGCACGGCTTCCAGATACGTCAGCAGATGTTTCCACGGCAGAAACTCGCGGATTACCTTGCCGATGATCGGCGTGCGCCCCATGCCGCCGCCGACGACGACTTTGAAGCCCACTTCGCCCTGCGCATTGCGCGCAGCCTGTAGCCCGATGTCGTGGAGTTGTATGGCAGCACGGTCTTCGGTGGCACCCGACACGGCAATCTTGAATTTGCGCGGCAAAAACGCGAACTCCGGATGAAACGTCGACCATTGGCGCAGCACTTCCGTCCACACCAGCGGGTTGACGATTTCGTCGGCCGCCACACCCGCGAAGTGGTCGGTGGTGATATTGCGGATGCAATTGCCGCTGGTTTGCACGGCGTGCATTTCCACCTTGGCGAGATCGGCGAGGATGTCCGGCACCTCGGCGAGCTTCGGCCAGTTGAACTGGATGTTCTGCCGCGTGCTGAAGTGGCCGTAGCCGCGGTCGTACTTGCGCGCGATGTGCGCGAACATGCGCACCTGCGCCGACGACAACATGCCGTAGGGCACGGCCACTCGCAGCATCGGCGCGTGTTTTTGCACATACAGCCCGTTTTGCAGGCGCAGCGGGCGGAAATCGTCTTCGGGCAGCGTGCCCGCCAGAAAACGCCGGGTCTGGTCGCGGAACTGCGCCACCCGTTCGGCCACGATGCGCTGGTCTATGTCGTCGTATCGATACATAATTATAAGTATTTGTTTTTAAAAAGCTTATTTAAAATCCCCACCGGGACTTGCTGCAGGTAAAAGCCGGGTTGCGATATTCGCCCAAGCCACATATGATGTAAACGAATATTTATTCACATTGATATCTGTTTTTGGAATATGAATCTCCAGCAGCTACGTGCCGTTCACGAAACCGCCCGCCATCAGTTCAACCTCACGCTGGTGGCCGAGGCGTTGCATACCACGCAGCCCGCGATCAGCCGCCAGATCCGCGAGATTGAAGATGAACTCGGCGTGGAGATTTTTGCTCGCAGCGGCAAGCGGCTGACCGGCCACACGGCGGCGGGGCGCGACATCGCGGTGATCGTCGAGCGCTTGCTGCAAGAACAAACCAATCTGCGCACCGCCGCCGCCGATTTCAAAAGCCGCGACGCGGGCGAGCTGGTGGTCGCCACCACGCACACGCAGGCGCGCTACGCGCTGCCGCGCGTGGTGGCGCAGTTCAGGCGGAAATTCCCGCAAGTAAAGCTTGCGTTCCATCAGGCCGAACCGCAACGCATCGTTGATGCCGTGCGCAACGGCGACGCCGACATCGGCATCGCCACCGAATCACTGGCGCGCGCCACGGACCTGCTGAGTTTTCCGTGCTACACATGGAATCACGTAGTCGTTGCGGCGCCGGATCATCCACTGGCGGGTGTCAAGCGACCCACGCTGCAAGACCTTGCGCGGTATCCGATCGTGACCTACGAAGTGATCTTCACCGGTCGCCCGCACATCGACGACGCGTTCTCGCGCGCCGGCATCACGCCCGACATCGTGCTGACCGCGCTCGACTCCGACGTGATCAAAACCTATGTGCGCGAGGGGCTGGGCATCGGCATCATCGCCGCGATGGCGTTCGACCCGCGAACCGACAGCGACCTGTGCAGCATCGACGCCTCGCATTTATTCGCCAGCAACATCACCCGGCTGGCGATACGGCGCGGCGTGGCGCTGCGATCTTTTTGCTATGACTTTATCGAGTTATTCGCGCCGACTTTGACGCGGGCGACGATCATGCATGCACTGCGAGCGGGTGACGATGGCGCGGTGGGGGCGGCGCGGGAATACAGTATTTAGCCCACGCGCAACCGTAGCGTGCGCTGCGCGCACGACAGCACCGGGGCGTCAATCCACCGCGCTGCGTATGGCCGCGCGCGGCCGTCGTGCGCATGGCGCACGCTACCCGGTTGCGCGTAGGCGACGATGGCGCGGCGCGGGCATACGGCATTTAATTTAAAATGGCCTACCGCAACGCAAGCATAGTCGCGAACAATCGGCTAGTGTTTAACATCAAGGGAAATGATTACCGGCTCGTCACCGCTGTGCACTACAACCGCTCAATGATGTTTATCCGCTTTGTCGGCACGCACAACGAATACGACAACATCGACGCCAGCACCGTATGAGGAAATGACCATGCAACTACGCCCGATACGAACCAAACGCGAACACCAGGCCGCGCTCAAGCAAGCCGAGGCGCTGTGGTACGCGCCGGAAGGCTCGGTCAAGGCGGATCAACTGGAAGTGCTGACGCTGCTGATCGAGGCCTACGAGCGAGAACATTATCCGATTGCCGACCCCGATCCCATCGATTTCCTGCGCCACGTGATGGAGGCACGCGCGCTCGCGCGCAAAGACCTGGAACCCTATATCGGCTCGCGCGCGCGCGTTGCCGAAGTGCTCAACCGCGTGCGCCCACTCAGTCTTGAAATGATACGCCGGCTCGCGCAAGGATTGCATCTCCCGGCCGACGTGCTGATTCGCGGCTACGATTTGAAGCGGGCGGCGTAGGTGGCATGAGTTCCCGTGCAACAGCAACCGCGCACGCCCGTGCCCGTGCCCTGTTTAAAAACGCAACCATGCGCGCCCGCCTGACCTTCGTTTCGGTATGGTTGCTGGCCTTGTGCTGCGCCGTCACGGCCCACGCCCAAGACCACGCCCCGTTCGCCCGCGAACTCATCACGCTCCAGGGTGGTTACACCGAGAAGAAAAAACAATTCGAGGAGTTGCGAATCCGCGCCTATGTGCCGATCCTGCTAAAAGCCGTGGGCAAAGGCCCGGCGTGGAAACCGGGGCATCCGAACTGGGCCGAGACCGAAAAACGCATCGCCGAGCAGTGGCGCAAGCATTACCAGGATTACCTCGCGCGCACCGGACGCATCACGTCCGAAGTCGGCTACGCGTGGATGGATGACGCGCTAGCGCGCGAATACGCGCGGGTGTTCAGCGCGGACGAACTGGGTGCGCTGCTGACTTTTTATCGCTCGCCCGCGGGCGGCGCGCTGCTGACGCTGGAAAAAGAGTTTCTTGATTTTTATCCAAATGAACTCACGCGCTCGCTGGCGCGGGTTACCTTCGGCTTCGAGACACTATCCGCGCGCGAACAGGCGGCGTTCCGTTCGCCCGAAAACCAAGAGCGCCGCGAATTCGCCGCGCTGTTTGAAATCGACACTATTCTTGTCGATGAAGTGGCGCGCATAGGCGACAAATACGTGGAAGGCAGCTTCCCCGCCGTGCCGCAAGGGTCTCTCGCCACCGCCGCCGATCCCATCGACGCGCTGCGGCGCAAGCTGGATGCCGCGCTACTGACCGAACTACACGCGTTTTTGAAGTCCGCCCTCGGCCGTAAGGAGCGCGCGTTCATCGGCGGCGCTCTGCCCACTGTCACGCCCGTCGGCGAAGACCCGGCCCGCATCAAAGCAGAGGACGCGGCGTTTTACAAGAGCCTGCAACAGTTGTCGGCGCAGTGGCGTGAACTGGCGACGCGACCAACAGCAAAATAGCCTCGCGATAGCGGCCAGTGTCCCGCGCCGTTAGCTCGTTGTGCTACAAGCGTAGGTTGATGCTGAGCCTGCGAAGCCCAACACAGCGGTGCGTCGCAGCATGGTGACGATTGCGTACTACGCGACGTGTGTTATTGGGCTTCGCAAGCTCAGCGCCAACCTACAAATTCTGTGCGCGCCGTCGTAACTATTTCGCCGCCCGCAAGAACAATTCGGGATCGACATAAACGCCGTTCAGCAGCACCGCCCAATGCAGATGCGGCCCGGTCACGCGTCCGGTCGCGCCGGAAAGCCCCAACAGCGCGCCACGCTCAACCGCATCGCCTTCTTTGACGTCGATGCGACTCATGTGGATGTAAAGCGTGATGAATCCCTGGCCATGATCGACGAACACCGATTGGCCTGAGTAAAAATAATCGCCGGTGGCGATGACGCGCCCCGCCGCCGCCGCGCGCAGCGGCGTGCCCGTGCCCACCGCCACATCAAGACCGTTGTGCGATGAACTTTCCTTTCCATTCAACACGCGGCGCAGCCCGAAGCGCGCGGACAGCGGCCCTTTCGCCGGAATAACCAGCGTAAAACTGGCAGGCACGTCGGCGCTCCAATGCGTTTTGGCGCGCGCAATCGCGATCTGGTCACGCTCGTTGCGCTGAACGTCTTCGGGCGACGGCTGCATGAAGCGCGAACTGATTTTCAGATGCTGCGCGGGATAAAACTTGGGCTTCACCTCGAAGGTGGTGTCGTAAGCCGGCTTGAGCGAGCCTTCGCCGGCCTTGATATGCAAGGTGTGGCGACCGGGCGCGACATCCAGCCCCAGGCCCAACACCGCCAGCAAACCTTCGGCATGGCGCACCATCAGCACGCGCGCGCCGCCGAACAGCACTTCACGCACTGGTGAATCAGGCTCGCCGAGCTTCACCACCGCCACGCCGCCGGGATACGGTGCGTGACGCGGCAATGTTAAATCCTGCGCAAAGGCACCGGTGCAGAGCAGCACGAAGCAAACGCTCACCAGTCGAATATATATACTTAAGTAGTTGTTTTTATTCATTTATTTTAATAGCCTCGCAGCGCGTACACAGCACTTTGCCTGGTGCAGTATCGCGCCGGGCGCCGCGCGCCTTCCCGCCAGCACCTCCGCGATCCATAGCGCCGTCACGGCGGGATCGCGGCTTTCCGGCAGTGGCGGATTTTCTTCCGCGCTCGCCGTCCACGTTTGCGACGCCGCGCCATCACACCATTCGATCACCGGCTCGCGGCGTGGATGTGCAGCCGCTTCACCTTCGGCACCGCGCAACAGCAGCGCGCCGCCGGCATATTGGGTAAAAAATTCGCGCATACGCACCAAATACTCGGGATGCGTCACACTCACCAGCCGCACAGCTGGCGTAGCAAACGGTTGCAACATTTTTGCCAGTGTATGGCCCGAGCCGCGCAAACCGATCTCGGCGCGCAGCGCCAGCACGCGCGCCATCGGCGGCGCGAGTACGTCTATCGGCAGGAAAGCTACTTGGCGCGCGGCGAGTTGTTGTTGCGCCTCGTCTACCGAACGCGCGGCGGCGATGCCCATCGCCGCAAACACCTCGCTGGTGGACACGCGCCCCGCGTCGCGCGTCACCCCCTGCACCAGCACCGGCATCCCTTCACGCGCGATCAGGTGCGCGAGCAGCGGCGTCAGATTGGGCAATTGCCGCGCACCGTTGTAGGCGGGGATCACGATCGGAACCGTACCAGCCGGCGCGGCCAGATGCGCATAACACGCCTCACACGCCGCCAAAAATCCGGCCAGCTCTTCCAGCGATTCGCCCTTGATACGCAGCGCCACCAGCACCGCGCCCAGTTGCAGATCGGGAATTTCGTTCGCCAGCATGGCGGCGAACAAGGCGCGTGCGTCCTCACGGTTCAAGTCGCGCGCGGCGTTTTTGCCGCGGCCGATTTCCTTGATGATGCGGATGAGATTCGCCTTTTCCATGAGTGCTTTGCCTGCCCCGTCAGACGGCCAACTGCGATACAAAATCGTCGAACTTGCCACGGGGGCCACGCGGCAGCTCGTTCGAAAAATAGACTATGGAAATGTGAAACGGATAACCCATCACGTTTTGCAATCCCGATCGTAGCGCTGCTTCCTGCTCCGCGGACAGGGGCCGATCCACCAGCAATCGCGCTTCTATCTCGTCAAGCTTCCGCTGTATCAACTGATACTGCCGCAACATGGGAAAGTCCTTGAACTGCCGGTGAAAGCTCAGCCGAATTCGCTTGCCGGAAGGCAACGTCAACAAATTGCGCACCCGGCCCAGCACGCGCGCAATCGTCGGCAGGCCGCGCCCGCACACGCATGGCGCGCCCGCTTCGGCGTGGTCGCCGAGCGTGTAGCAGCAGCGGCATCGCACCATCGTGCAGCGTCGTCACCACCACCTGCCCGACTTCTCCCGGGGCGCACGGCTTGCCCTCGTCGTCGATGATTTCCACCAGCACGCTTTCCGCCATCACGTGATAGGCGCCGCTCACCGGGCATTGCAGCGTGATGTAACCCATCTCCTCGGAGCTGTATCCGTCTACCAGCGGAACGCCCAGCGACTCGGCGCACGCCGCGCGCAGCGCCGGATCCACCGTTTCGCCAACAGTACGCACGCCGCGCAATCGTGCGGGCCGCGTACCGTGAGCCGCGAACCACACGATCAACGTCTGTACCAAGCTGGGATACGTCAGCAGATAATCCGGATCGTGACGCAACAACCATTGCGCCTGCGTGGCAACGTTCGCGGCAGTGCTCAGCTTCACCAAAGGGGCCGGTCTTGTAACACTCCGCTGCCGGCGATCCCCAGTTGCCCGACAGACTGCCATTCGGCGGCGGTGCGGTGTCGCCCATGGAACGAATGATGGCCAGCTTTCCCGACGAATCGCGCTGGTGCCAATGGTGATCGCGTAGCGCGTTGACCTCCCACAGCAAATGGTCGAGCCTCGTGCGCCGCACCGTCAACGGTTCCCCGGTGTAACCCGAGGTTCGCGTTTGGCCCACACGGCCGTACGCCGCCGGCAGGTCGGTGCAATGCAACGCCACGCCCGCCAGCTGGATATCCCGCCGCGTGAGCAACGGCAGCGCCCGCAGCATCTCCAGCGTCAGCGGCTGCGTCGCGTCAAACCCGGCGGCACGCAAACGCTCGCGATTGAACGGCACCGTGGCTGCCGCATGCCGCAACAGTTGCCGCACCTGGCGCAACTGCTGTTCGAGCAAACGCTTGGCGGGCCACCATTGCGTATGCTCGAACTGATACGACAACGCGAGCAATTGCGCGCCATGCGTCGACGGCATCGCCGGCCATGCGACGCCCGCCACGCGGGAGCGCAGCGCTGCCGTCGTTCCGGCCACTACCCGGCACTCCTCATATTGCCGTCCCTTCGGACGGCAGCCGCGACACGAATTCCTCGAATTTTCCGCGCGGACCTCTTGGCAAATCATCCCTAAAATACACAAACGAAATGTGAAATGGATAGCCGATCGGCTCCTGCAAGACTTTCCGCAGGCGATCCTCAACTTCAGCCGTTAGCGGCGCGTCCACCACCAGTCTCGCCTCGACGTTTTGTTGCAAGTTCTGAATCATCTGATATTGCCGCACCATCGGAAAAGGCTTGAGTTCTTCGATGAAACGCGGCCGGAAACGTTTGCCCGTCGGCAACGTCACCAGATTCCGAATCTTGCCGAGCACCGGTTTGATCGTCAGCAATCCCCTGCCGCAGGGACACGGTTCGCCCACCTTCGCATGATCGCCCAATACATAGCGCACGAGCGGCATCGCGGCATTGTGCAGTGTGGTCACCACCACCTGCCCCAACCCGCCCGGGGCGCACGGCTGGCCGTTATCATCGAGTATTTCCACCAGCACGCTTTCCGACATGGCATGCAATGCACCGCTGTAGGGACATTGCAGCGCGATATATCCCATTTCCTCCGAGGTATAGCAGTCGGCGATCGGCACTCCCAACACCGCTCGACATGATTCGCGCAAAAACAAATCCAGCGTTTCGCCAAGCTTACGGACCTGCCGCAACCGGGCGAGACGTTTATCCTGTGATGCAAACCATGCAATGAGCGCCTTGAGTATCCCGGGATAAAGCATCAAGTAGTCGGGGTCTTCCCGAAGCAACCATTGCGCCTGTGCCTCTGTATCCGCTGCGGAATCCACGATCACCAGCGGCTCCGTTCGGTAAAGTTCTGCAACCGTACCCCAGCTATTTTGCACGGCGCCACGCTGAGGCTTTGCGTGCTTCGCCCCGGCTCGAGTAAGCGCGAGCTTGCCGGAGAAATCCCGCTGGTGCCAATAATGGTCGCGCAGTAAATTGGCTTCCCACAGTAGTTGGTCGGTCTGCATGCGCCGCACCGTGAGCGGCTCGCCAGTCGAACCGGATGTCCGCTTTTCGTTGACTCGCCCATACGCCGCCGGCCGCGCCGTGCAGTGCATCGCCGCGCCGGCGCGCTGCACCTCCCGCCGCGTGAGCAGCGGCAGTGCGCGAAACCGGTCAAGGGTCAGCGGCTGCGTCGCGTCAAACCCGGCGGCACGCAAACGCTCGCGATTGAACGGCACCGTGGCTGCCGCATGCCGCAACAGTTGCCGCACCTGGCGCAACTGCTGTTCGAGCAAACGCTCGGCGGGCCACCATTGCGTTTGCTCGAACTGGAACAACAACGACAGCACTTGCACACCGTGTGCCGACGGCATCGCCGGCCAGGTGACGCCCGTCACATGCGAGCGCATTGGCGTTGCTGCTCCGGTCATTGCATCGCTCCAAGCATCTTGCCTGGCATCCCGCGCGCGCTAATGCGCCTTATCCCAATTCGCCCCCACGCCCACCTCCACCGCCAGCGGCACCGACAGCTTTGCCACGCCGTTCATCAACTGCGGCAAGTTTTGCTTGATAAGATCAAGCTCGCTCTCTGGCACTTCCAGCACGAGTTCATCGTGCACTTGCATGATGAGTTTGGTCGCGAGTTTTTCGTTTACCAGCCAGTTCTGCACTACGACCATCGCCAGCTTGATAAGATCGGCGGCGGTGCCCTGCATCGGCGCGTTGATCGCCGCGCGTTCGGCGCCCTGGCGGCGCGCCTGGTTAGTACTGCGGATTTCCGGCAACCACAAGCGGCGGCCAAATACAGTCTCCACATAACCCTGATTGCGCGCCATTTCGCGGGTGTCTTTCATATACGCATCCACGCCGGGGTATCGGGCGAAGTAGCGCTCCATGTATTGCGCCGCCGCGCTGCGTTCCAGCCCCAGTTGGCGCGCGAGACCAAACGCCGACATGCCGTAAATCAGCCCGAAGTTAATCACCTTGGCGTAACGCCGCTGTTCGCTGCTGACCTCGACGGGTGTCGCGCCAAAAATTTCGGCGGCGGTGGCGCGATGAATGTCTTCGCCGGCGGCAAACGCTTTTAACAAGCTCTCGTCCTGCGAGATGTGCGCCATGATGCGCAGTTCGATTTGCGAATAGTCGGCGGAGACGATCAGGCAGCCCGGCAGCGCAATGAAAGCTTCGCGGATACGGCGACCTTCGGCGGTGCGGATCGGAATGTTCTGCAAATTCGGCTCGTTGCTCGACAGCCGCCCAGTAACGGCAATCGCCTGCCCGTAATTGGTATGCACGCGCCCGGTGTCGGGGTTAATCATGCTCGGCAGCTTGTCGCTGTAGGTGGATTTTAATTTTGCCAGGCCGCGGTATTCGAGGATCAGCTTGGGCAGCGGATGATCGAGTGCGAGTTGCTCCAGCGAATCTTCATCTGTCGATGGCTGGCCGGTGGGGGTTTTTTTCACCGGCTTCAAGCCCTGCTTGTCGAACAGAATTTCCTGTATCTGTTTGGGCGAACTCAGGTTGAACGGCTGGCCCGCCTGCGCGTGCGCTTTCGCTTCGACCTCGATCATTTTCGCGCCGAATTCGCGCGACAGTTCCGCCAGCAGTTTCACATCGAGCAGCACGCCGTTGCGCTCCATCGTTTGCAGCACGTGCATCGCGGGCATTTCGATGTCGCGGTAAATGTGCCACAGTTTGGCGTCGGCCTCGACTTGCGGATACAAGGCGTGATGCAGTTGCAAGGTGATGTCAGCGTCTTCTGCGGCATAGTCGCTGGCTTGCTCGATCGACACCTGCTCAAAACCGATGCGCGATACGCCCTTACCGGTCAAGTCATCGTAAGTAATTGTTTTTATTGATAAATGTCTTTGCGCAAGATCATCCATGTCGTGCGGTTTGTGGCTTTCCAGCACGTACGATTGCAGCAGCGTGTCATGCACCGCACCGCGCAATTGCACGCCGTGATTGGCAAACACATGCGTGTCGTATTTGATGTGCTGGCCGAGCTTGGGCGCTTGCGCGTCTTCGAGCCACGGCTTTAATTTTGCAAGCACATGATCGAGCGCGAGTTGATCGCCCGCGCCGGGATATTGATGACCGACGGGAATGTACGCCGCCTCGCCTGGCGTCACCGCCAGTGAAATGCCGACCAGCCGCGCCTTGAAGGGATCGAGGCTGGTGGTTTCGGTGTCCACCGCGGTCAGGGTCGCGGCACGAATTTTGGCCTGCCACGCATCAAGTTGCGCATCGGTGGTGACGGTTTCGTAACGGCGATCGGTGTTGGAGGTGTAGCCGGGAACCTCGGTCGCTACTGGCGTGGGCACCGGCGCCGCCTCTACCGACACCGCTGGCACGGCCGCATCGGGCGACAGTTCCCTGCGCCACGACTTGAAATCAAAATCCTCGAACAGCGTCAGCAGCTTTTGCATATTCTGCGGCTTCAAATCGAGTTCTTCCAGCTTCACCGGCAGCGGCACGTCGCATTTAATCGTCAACAAACCGCGCGCGGTGGGCAGCCAATCAAGCGCCTTGCGCAGATTCTCGCCGACGACACCGCCGATCTCGCCCGCGTGCGCAACGATGTTATCCAGCGTGCCGTACTGCGTGAGCCACTTCACCGCCGTCTTCGGACCAACCTTGGCTACCCCCGGCACATTGTCCACGCTGTCGCCGATCAGCGACAGATAATCGATGATGCGCGCCGGCGGCACGCCGAATTTTTGCGCCACGCCGGCTTCGTCCAGCACCTCGTTGGTCATGGTGTTGACCAGCGTGACCTGCGGCGTGACCAGTTGCGTGATGTCCTTGTCACCGGTGGAGATCACCACCTGCATGCCGGCCTGCTCGCCGGCGTGCGCCAGCGTGCCGATCACGTCGTCGGCCTCCACGCCGTCGACGATCAGCAGCGGCCAGCCCATCGCCGCGATGGCCTCGTGCAGCGGCGCGATCTGCGACACGAGTTCATCCGGCATCGGCGGGCGGTTGGCTTTGTATTTCGGGTACACGTCGTCGCGAAACGTCTTGCCCTTGGCGTCAAACACGCAGGCGGAGAGCGCCGACGGATAATCCTTGTGCAACCGGCGCAGCATGTTGAGCACGCCGTAAATCGCACCCGTCGGCGCGCCGCGTTTGCTGCGCAAGTCGGGCATGGCGTGAAACGCGCGGTAAAGGTAGGACGAGCCATCGACCAGCAGCAAGGTTTTCATCATGAATTCAGGCAAATAGAGGGTTACCAAAAACACCCCGCCGCTTTCACAAAGGCGGCGAAAAGCAGATAATAGAATTTGAAACGAGGATACCTTATGCGTGCTCCCATCACCACCTTACTTGCCGCCCTACTCGCCACTCTGCCGCTCGCAGCCGCCGTGCCGGTGGCGGCGCAGAATCGACTGCCCAATCTGCAGCCGGTGCCGGAACCGCCGCCACCGCCTAAAGGTTTTGAACTGGATCTGGCGTTGGAGCCGCAAATCACCATCCGTCAGCGCGGCCAGGAAACGGTGGAAGAGCACCGCATCGGCGGTCGGTTGTACATGATTAAGGTCACACCCGCAGGCGGCGGCATGCTGTATTACATGATCGATCAGCAGGGCGACGGCAAGTTCACGCGCCAGCACCCGCAGGATACCGGCCTGCGTCCGCCGATGTGGGTGATCCACAGCTTCTAAGTTTCCAATATCGCAGCGGCGGCAATCCACCAAAGCGCGGCGCATCGCCGCGCTTTTTTCTGTACGCCGACTGCCGAACACGGTACGCTATCGCCATGTCCGTTTTTACCACCGTCACGCCGGAGCAACTCAGCGTCTGGCTCAAACACTATTCAGTCGGCACGCTGCTCGAATTACAGGGCATCGCCGCCGGCATTGAAAACACCAATTATTTTGTCACCACCTCCGAGGGACGTTACGTCCTCACACTGTTTGAAAAACTCACAGCGCGCGATCTACCGTTTTATCTGAACCTGATGGCGTATCTTGCGGCGCAAGGCGTGCCCTGCCCCGCGCCGGTCGCCAACAACAGCGGCGCTTTTCTCGGCCATCTGAACGGCAAGCCGGCGAGCCTGGTGTCGCGCCTGACCGGCAAGGACTTGGTCAATCCTTCTGTCGCCGATTGCGCCAAGGTGGGCCAGGTACTGGCACGCATCCACCTCGCTGGGCAAAGCTACACTGGCCGCATGAACAATCCGCGCGGGCCAGCATGGTGGAAGGCGGCAACGCCGGACATACTGCCGTTTCTCAATGCCGCCGACGCTGCGCTGCTCGACAGCGAGGTGCGCGCACAGGATGCGCAGCGCTTTGATGATTCGCACGATCCGCGTGATTTGCTGCGCGGCGCGATCCACGCGGACATGTTCCGCGACAACATTTTGTTTCACCAGGGCGAAGTCGCCGGCGTGATCGATTTTTATTTTGCCTGCACCGATCTGTTGCTTTACGACGTGGCGATTGCCGTCAACGACTGGTGCATGCAACCGGACAGCCGCCTCGACCTGGCGCGCACACAGGCGCTGCTGTCGGCCTATCACGCCGAACGGCCTTTCACCGCTGTCGAGCGGGGCGCGTGGCCGATGCTGCTACGTGCCGGCGCGCTGCGGTTTTGGGTGTCGCGGCTGTATGACTTGCACCTGCCGCGCGCGGGCGAACTCACCCATGCCAAGGATCCGGGGCATTTCGGGCGCATGCTGGCGTCGCATATCGCGTGCGCACACGAACTGCCGCCGCTGCCGCATTGAGCGACGCGGATCGGGTATAGCGGGATAGAATAGGGCTCCACACCGTTAACTATCCTCATGGAAATTCGCACCTTCAACGCCGGCCAAGGCTGGCAATGGATCAAGCAGGGCGTCGCGCTGTTTCAGAAAAGCCCCATGCAATGGATGATCATGGTGGGACTGCTGTTCGTCGCCATCAAATTCATCCTGCTGATTCCGTTTCTGGGGCTGGCGGTGGTATTGCTCTTTCCGGTGCTGCTGGTGGGGCTGATGGAAGGCTGCCGCGCGCTGGAATGCGGCAAGCCGCTGGCGTTCGGTTATCTGCTGTCGGGTTTTGTGCGCAACACCGGAGCGCTGGTGACACTTGGTGGCATTTCACTCGCCGGCAACCTGTTGGTGATGATGATTATCACCGGCCTCGGCGGCGAAGCGATCACCGAGGTGATGAAATTCACCGCGCAAAACAAGGTCACGCCGGAAAATGTGCATGAAATACGCGCGGCGGCTTCGAAGGCGACTTACAGCATCCTCTTGGGCTGGGCGCTGTCGATACCGCTGATGCTGGCGCTGTGGTTCGCGCCGCTGCTGGTCTACTTTAATAATCTCAAACCGTTGGCCGCCATGCAGCACAGCCTCGTCGCCTGTTGGCGCAACATGCCGGCCTTCATGCTGTACTTCGCGGTGCTGTTCGCGGCCCTGATGCTGGCGACGCCGATCGCCATGGCGGCGAGCACCATGGATCTGGGATTGTGGCTGCTGGCGCCGGTGATCGTTCCCACCATCTACGCCTGTTACATCAATATCTTCGATATCACCGACGCCGGCGAACCCAAGGCCATCACACCCCCACCTTCCGACTCCGCGTAGACGCGGGGTCCAGCGCTACGCCGCCGCCAGATTCGCGAATTCAAGCACCAGCCACTTCAACCCGTGCCCGCGAAAATTCACCTGCACGCGCGCTTCGCCGCCCCGCCCTTCGGCGCCGACGATCACCCCCGCGCCAAATTTGGCGTGTAGCACGCTCTGCCCGATGCGCCACGGCGACGCGGATTGCGGCGCGTGCGACAAAGGTTGCACA
Organism: uncultured Burkholderiales bacterium; assembly: GCA_963924885.1. Classification (GTDB taxonomy): domain Bacteria; phylum Pseudomonadota; class Gammaproteobacteria; order Burkholderiales; family SG8-41; genus UBA5216. The sequence continues at coordinate 17,567 of CAWUUY010000316.1, forward strand.
CGAGCAGCGTAGTCTCCGCTCGCCGGCGATGCCTCGCGATAACGCGGTCTCGCGTTGATGCGCTTGAGTAACGCCTCCGGCAGCTCATGAAAAAACCGTGATGGCACGTTGTAGCGTGTCTGTCCGTGCAGCATGCGGTTTTGCGCCAGTGACAAGTACAGCCGCCGCCGCGCCCGCGTGAGCGCCACGTACATCAGGCGGCGCTCTTCTTCCAGTCCATCGTCCTCGTTAAGGCTGTTCTCATGCGGAAACAGGCCCTCCTCCATGCCGCTGATGAACACCGAGTGAAACTCCAGTCCCTTGGCGGAATGCACGGTCATCATTTGCAGCGCGTCGGCGCCGGCGATGGCCTGATGCTCGCCCGCTTCCAGCGCAGCATGGGCGAGAAACGACGCCAGCAGGCCGTCGTTCCCGTCAGCCGCGGGCGATACACCCAGTGCGCCCAGTGGTATCTGCGCGTCGTCGCCGATCACCAGCACATCGCTCTCCATCACAAACGCCGCCGCCGCATTGACCAATTCGGCTAGGTTCTCCAGCCGGTCGGCGCCTTCTTTTTCGTTTTGATAATGGCTGTAAAGGCCGCTGTGCTCGATCACATGCTCGATGGTTTCGGGCAGCGGCAGACCTTGCGTGGCCGCGCGCATTTTTTCAATCAGTCCGACGAATGTACCGATGCTCGACGCCGCTTTGCCGCTCAGGGTGTTGGCGCACGCCGCGTCCCATAGATTGATGCCGCGTTCGCGCGCCACGGTTTGCACCTGCTCCAGACTGCGCGCGCCGATGCCTCGCGTGGGGAAGTTAATCACCCGCAGCAACGCGCCATCGTCGTCGGATTTCGCCACCAGCCGCAGATACGCCAGCGCGTGCTTGATTTCCTGGCGCTCGAAAAAGCGCAGGCCGCCATACACGCGATACGGCACCGAGGCGTTGAACAACGCGTGTTCGATCACTCGCGACTGCGCATTGGAACGATACACCACCGCCATCTGGCCCAGCGCGACGCCGTCATTGCGCAGCGCCTTCACTTCCTCGACGATAAACGCGGCTTCTTCAAGATCGGTCGCTGCCTCGTACACCCGCAGCGGCTCGCCCTTGCCTTCGGAGGTCCACAGGTTTTTGCCCAGACGTCGGCGGTTGTGCTGGATCAGCGCGTTGGCGGCGTCGAGAATATGCCCCTGCGAACGATAATTCTGTTCGAGCTTGATGACTTTCTCGATGTGAAAGTCTTTTTGCAGATCCTGCATGTTGGCGCTGGACGCTCCGCGAAACCCATAGATCGACTGATCGTCGTCACCCACGGCGAAGATGCAGCTTTCCGCGCCGCAAAGCTGCTGCAACCAGCGGTATTGCAGCCGATTGGTGTCCTGAAACTCATCGACGAGGATGTGCTTGAAGCGCGCGCGGTAATGCTCGCGCAGCACCTCGTTGCGCGCCAGCAGCTCATACGAACGCAGCAACAACTCGGCGAAATCCACCACGCCTTCGCGCTGGCATTGCGTGTCGTAGGCGGCATAAAACTCGGTCATACGACGGGTGAATTCGTCGTGCGGCTCCACGTTCCCGGCGCGCCGTCCTTCGTCCTTGGCGGCATTGATAAACCATTGCGCCTGACGCGCCGGATAACGCTCGTCATCGATATTCATCTGCTTAATCAACCGCTTGATGAGCGCGAGCTGATCCTGACTATCGAGTATCTGAAACAAGTGCGGCAGATTCGCCTCGCGGTAATGCGTGCGCAGCATGCGGTTACACAGGCCGTGAAAGGTGCCCACCCACATGCCGCGGGTGTTGATCGGCAGCATGGCGGAAATGCGCGTAAGCATTTCCTTGGCGGCCTTGTTGGTGAAGGTAACGCCCAGCAAACCATGGGGACTCGCCTGCCCGGTGTGAACCAGCCACGCGATGCGCGTGGTCAACACGCGCGTCTTGCCGCTGCCCGCGCCCGCGAGAATCAGCGCAGACTCGGAACGCTGTCCCGACTGCAGTCGGGAGGGTAGCGTGACCGCTTCAAGCTGGGGTTCGTTAAGACCGGTGAGAAATGCTGGGGAGTCGGAAGTCATCTAGCGCAACGGAAAAGTTGCGCTAGATTATACGGCAGCCGCTTCAATACCCCGTGGTGGCGGGCGACTTTGCGGGCGCGGGCGTCGGTGCCCAGCCCAGCGCCGCCCTCATGCGCGCCACCAGCACATCGCGATCCTTCTCCGTCGCAACGCCGGGCACGCGCACCGCAAACCGCCCGCCCGGCACGGCTTCCATCACCACCGGGTAGCCCTCGGCTCTCAGCCGCGCTTGCAGTTCGCGCGCCATGTGCTCGTCCGACTGGCGTGTCGCCTCGGCGAGCAAGCGGCCGCCGGCTCGCGTCGCGCCCTGCCCTTCGCTGATTTCCGTTTCCTGCGCCCAAGCATCGATCTGCTTTTGCGGCACCCTGCCCACCGGCTCGGGCGTTCCCTTCCGCGGCGCAATAAAGAACTGCAGCGGCTCGTTCATGACGAATTCCTGCTTGTCGTGGCGCACGGAGATACGGCCTTCGATCAGGCACACCAGATCCTGCTCGTCATTGGAGCGGCCCCAAAAATCGGTGCCGCGGATACCCGCCGTGATGGTGGAGATTTTCACGTTCACATCGCGCGTGGCGGGCGGCTTGCCGAACACACCGGTGGTAAAACGAAACGCGCCTTTCACCACCTCCAGCGTGGCACCCACCAGCGGCGTGTTATCAGCGGTCTTTTTTTCCGTCAACTGATCGAGGACTAGCGTCGCATTTTCGCCCAGCTTGATGGCGCTGCCTTCGGACATGCGCAACATCACGCGCGCGCGTTCGCCGGTAACGATGCGATCCTTGTCGCCGAGTTGCATGCCGACGGTCAGCGGTTCGCGTCTGCCAGCGCGCTCCAGCCATGCGGGGCTGACCACGCCCTCAACGGTCAAGGTGCGAGCCATCGCCGGCACGACACACAACAGCGCCAGCAAGCAGGTCAAAAATCCGAACATCGGAAACTCCTTGTCATGACAGATGTGGTTTTGTCGCAGGATGATACCAAGGGCTTAAAGGTATAATCGTGCAGTTTTTCACGTTTCCATCCACTCACCGCCCCTTCTCTGCATCATGCAGCAAAAATACAATCCGCAAATCATCGAACGCGACGCGCAGGCCTATTGGGATAACGCAAAAGCGTTCGTTGCGGTTGAATCGCCCGGCAAGCCCAAATATTACTGTCTGTCGATGTTTCCGTATCCGTCGG
>CAWUUY010000317.1:0-5709 GCA_963924885.1 uncultured Burkholderiales bacterium
TGGCGTTGTTCTCGACCGTGCTGCCGCTGTGGCTCATCGCCGAGGGGCTGAAACGCATCGGCGCGAATCAGGTGGCACTGTTGAGTTGCGTCGGGCCGCTGTCCACCATGGTGTTCGGGCAACTCTTTTTGGGTGAACACATCACGCTGATCCAATTGACCGGCGCGGGGCTGGTGCTGGCGGGCGTGCTGATTATCAGTCTGAAACCACAAGCGGCGAAAAATACGTAACATAGCCTCCTTGTTACCTTGGCATCAGTGCGAACATCCGGTCATCCCGATAACCCATGGAGAAAAACACCATGAGCAAACGATCAGCAACGTTTCTGTCGGCATGCGGCAAAACCCTGGCCCTGCTCGGATGCGTGGCGCTCACTGGCTGCCAGACCACCGCCAGCAGCCCCGATCTCGACGCGGCTGACCCCACGCCGCCCAAGCGCATAGTGACGCAGGGACGCGCGCAAACCGTCATCGAGAACCTCAACCGCTGCCCGGAGAAAGTAAAGAATCACCGCATCAGCGGCGGCGGGCAGATCACCGCCACCGACGGCACGGTGATAACGGTGCCCGCCGAAACCGCGTTTCAAAAGAAACTCGGCCTCCTGAGCGTGGATATGTATAACGAATGCAATCAGGTGCTGCCCACATTAACGGCAGAAGTGTCCACCACTAACGTGCCGATTGTCGAAGTCGATCCGGGCGGCGAGGTGATTACCGGTTACAGCGTAGCGGACAGTTATTTCGAGCTGTATGTGAACGGCAAGCTGGTGACCGTGGACAACACGCCCTTCACGCCGTTTAACTCAGTGATCGTGAAGTTCCGCGCCAAGCGGCCCATCACCTACGCCATCCGCGGCGTGGATTGGGATGAAAACCTCGGCCTCGGCACCGAGTTGAACGGCAAAGACCCGTGGCATCCCGGCGACGGCGGCGTGATCGCGAAGTTCAGCGACAGCACCGTCACCGACAGCTCATGGAAGGCGCAATCGTTTTATATCGGGCCGCTCAACAGCCCCGATGAAGTGGTCGAGCGCGGCCACCTGCACGACACCACGCCGCTCGGGCGCGTACACCCGGTCGCGAAAAAACCACCTTGCCAGGACAAATGCTACGCGGTGCATTACCCCGTGCCCGCCAATTGGCAATCTCCGCGCATTAACGACAAGCACTGGCCGCGCGCGTATGAATACACCGACACCGATATCGGCGTGACCAGTCTGCCCGCCTACACGCGTTATCCTGAGTTGTTCGAAGGCGCGCGCTGGATCTGGACAGTGAATCTGGTGTTCGACAATCACGTGATACGGCGCAAGACGGTGCCGTGATTCACGAAGTATTATAAATGTATGTTTTTATTGACTATTTTGTAACCCTTTTCGCACGGAATCTAGCATGAAACTCTGGTATCAATCGCTCGCGCGCCAAACCGAAACAACCCCCTACGGCAAGCTGCTGCGCGCCACCATCGCCGACGCCGCCGACCCCGGCACCACGGTCGATATGCGCGGCGTCGCGCAATCGGCGGGCATCGGCGTGCATTACAAGCTGCTGGAACACCACGACATGCGCGAAGTGATTTACAACGCCATGCAGGCCGAGCGCGAGGGTTACGACGCGTTTCTCGTCGGCAACATCAGCGACGCAGGTCTGCGCGAGGCGCGCGAGTGCGTGAACATACCCGTGCTGGGCCTGTGCGAGACCAGCCTCCATGTGGCGTGCATGATGGGTGCGTCGTTTGGTCTGGTCACCATCAGCCCCAAGTGGGACGCGCGCGTGCGCGAGAACGTGGCGCGTTACCGGCTGGAGGATCGTTGCGCCGGACTGGAGCCGATCGAGACCTCGCCGATTGAATTGAAGCGCGCGATGGTCGATCTGCCGTTTCGGCAAGGCATCATCGATCAGTTTAACGCCGCCGCGAAAAAGCTGCTCGACAAAGGCGCGGAAGTCATCATCCCCGCGGGCGGCGACATCATCGTGTTTCTCGCGGAATCGCACACCTATGAAATCGAGCGCGCGCCCATCGTCAACGGCATCGTGGAACTGGTGAAAATGGGCGAGATGGCAGTGAAGTTGAAGCGCATTACCGGACGCTTCACCAGCAAGCGGCTGACCTATGCGCCGCCCACCGGCGATTATCTCGAACGCACGCGGGCGTTTTATGGCGCAGAGGTTTATCCCGACGCAAAGCCGGGGAAATAAACCATGCGACTGATTCGTTTGACCTGCCTGGGCACGGTCGCGCTGCTTTCTACCAGCGCTTTCGCGCAACCCGCACCCAACTATCCCAACCGCCCCATCCGCATGGTTGCCGGCATGCCCGCTGGCGGCGGTGCGGATGTGAATGCGCGCCGCCTTGCCGCTCAGTTGAATCGCATCCTCAAACAAAACATCGTGGTGGAAAACATCGCGGGCGCCGCGGGCAACGCGGCGGCGGTCACGGTATCCGGCGGCAACCCCGACGGGCATACGGTATTTTTCTCGTCGCATCCGGTGTTCGCGGTGAACCCGGTGTTGTATGACAAGCTGCCGTTCAATCCGGCGGATTTTCAGCCGGTGGCGCAGGTGAGTCAGGCATCGCATGTGCTGCTCGCCACGCCATCGCTGCCCGCGACACGGATTTCCGATTTGATCGCGCTGGCCAAAACCAAGCCGCGCTCGATCAACTTCGGTTCCGGCGGACCGGGCACCTCGCTGCATCTCGCGGGCGAGTTACTCAACTACACGGCAAAAATTGAACTCACACACATCCCGTATCGGGGGGCTGCGCCGGCGGTGGTGGCGCTGATCAGCAACGAGATTCAGTTGCTGTTCGATAACTCGATGACCGCCATCGGCCATCTGCGCGGCGGACGCGTCAAGGCGCTGGGCATCGCGGCCAAGACGCGGCTGCCGGTGATCCCCGACGTGCCCACGCTGGACGAATCCGGCGCGCCGGGTTTCGAAGCCGGCATCTCGCACGGTATACTCGTGCTCACCGCCGTACCCAAGCCCGTGGTCGCCACGCTGAACCGCGCCATCAACACCGCCATCAGCGACCCGGAGTACAAAGCCGCGATGGCCGATCTCGGCGGCACGCTGATCGGCGGCACCCCGGAGCAGTTTGCGAAATTTATCGCAGCAGAGCGTGTGAAGTATTCTGAGTTGATTAAGAATCAGGGCATCAAGGCGAACTGATGAGTTCTAAGGATGAAGGATGAAAACAACCCGACCACTGGCGTGCTGTTGACTGTTTTCATCCTTCATCCTTCCGCCTTCATTCCTATAACAGGAAGCCATGCATAACTATTTTTTATTATTGATTATTTTTTCAGGCATCTGCATGGCGCAGCCGGTGCTGACTTATCCGCTGCGACCGATCCGCGTGATCATTCCCTACCCGCCCGGCGGCAGCACCGATATCATCGCGCGCACGCTCAACGCCAAATTGTCCGTGCATCTCGGTCAGCAACTGGTGATCGACAATCGCGCCGGTGGTGGCGGCAACGTCGGCCATGAAATCGCCGCGCGTGCCGCGCCCGACGGCTATACGCTGCTTGTCGCCATCAGCGCCATCGTCACCAACCCCGCCGTCAATCCGCGTAGCACTTACGATCCGGTGCGTGATTTCACGCCGCTGATGCTGATCGCGCGTTCGCCGTACCGGCTGGTGGTCTACCCCGGCGTTCCTGCCAACACCATGCAGGAATTCATTACGTTCGCAAAATCCAAACCGGGCGCACTCAACTATGGTTCCGCGGGCAGCGGCAGCGCGGTGCATCTCGCGGCAGAAATGCTGTTACGGCAAACCGGCGTGCGCATGACGCACGTGCCGTACAAGGGCACTGGGCCGGCCATTGTCGATCTGGTGGCCGGGCAGATTCAGATGGTGCTCGGCGGCACGCTCTCGACCGCGCCGCAGGCCAAGGCCGGGCGCATTCGCGCGCTCGCGGTCACCAGCCTGAAGCGCCGCGCCGACGCGCCCGATCTACCCACGCTGAACGAGACTGTGGCACCGGGCTACGAAGCCGTCGAATGGTTTGCGGTGTTTGCGCCCGCGGGCTTGCCAAAGCCGCTGATCGACCGGCTGCACGCGGAGCTCGCCAAATCCGCCAACGATGCCGAAGTCAAAGACCGCCTGATCGCCAGCGGCATGGATTTTCTCGGCAGCACGCCGGCGGAACTCGCCGACACGCTCAAGCGCGATTACGCCAAGTGGGCCAAGCTCGTCAAGGAAACGGGGCTGAAAGCGGATTGACGTTTCACGGATGGATGTTCGCGGACGGATGTTCGCGGATTGGGGCGTTCGCCATACGGGCTGTGGGTGGACATGCCGGAAAGCGCCGTGCTTCAATAGCCCATCACTTTTTTGATTGCTAAATCAACCCCCATGAGTTCAACCACCTCGTTTGAAACCCTCATCATCGGCGGCGGCATTGCCGGTCTGGTGTGCGGCCTGCGACTCGCCGAGCAAGGCGTGAAAGTCGCCATCCTCGAAAAAGGCGAGACCGACAGATACCTGTGCAACTCACGCATTTGCGGCGGCGCGTTCCACGTGTCGTATCGCGACGTGATGGAATCACCCGGCATCCTGATGAACGCGATGAAAGGCAAAACGCAGGGCTTTTCGCGGCAGAGTTTTCTGGATGTGATGGCCAACGAACCCGGCAACACGGTGAACTGGCTGAAGACCAAGGGCCTGCGCTTTATCAAAGTGGGTGATGCGCCGCATCGACGCACCACGCTGGCGCCGCCCATCGCCACCAAGGGTCGCGATTACTGGCACGGGCGCGGCGGCGACGTGATGCTGCGCACGCTGCACGCGGAATTGAAAAAGGCTGGCGCAACGCTGCTGCTCGGCACGCGCGCGCTGAATCTGCGCATGGCGGGCAATCAGTGCGTGGGCGTTGAAGCCGAACAGCAAGGCCAAAAAGTATCGCTGGATGCGCGCAACGTGGTCATCAGCGACGGCGGCTTCCAGGCGAATCTCGATCTGGTGAAGGAATTCATTTCCCCCGCACCCGCCAAAATCCGCCAGCGCAACGCGCAAACCGCGATGGGCGACGGTCTCACAATGGCGCGCGCGGTCGGCGCGCGACTGGTCGGCATGAACCGCTTTTACGGCCACATGCTGATTCAGGACGCCATGACCAACGACGACCTGTGGCCGTTTCCGCTGATGGATGATCTGTGCGGCGGCGGCGTGATGGTGGACACCAGCGGCAAGCGCTTCGTCGATGAAGGCCTGGGCGGCGTCTACCTCGCCAACCACGTGGCCGGCATGCAGGACCCGCTCTCCACCATGGTGATTTTCGACCAGCCGATCTGGGAAGGCCCCGGCAAGGAATTCATCACACCCGCCAACCCGCTGATCGTGAGCAACGGCGGCACGGTGCATACGGCGGGTACGATCACGGAACTCGCGCAAAAGCTGGCGCTACCAGCGGGCATGCTCGAAGCCACGATCAAGCAATACAACGCCGCGGTCGATGCCGGCACCACCGCGCAACTCACTCCCACGCGCAGCGCCAGCCCGCACAAAGCCTGGCCCGTGCGCAACGCGCCCTTCTACGGCGTGCGCCTCGCGGCAGGCATCACCTACACCATGGGCGGCATCGCCATCGACGGCGACAGCCGCGTGCTGGATACCAATGACAACCCGATCACCGGCTTGTATGCAGCGGGTTGCGCGACCGGCGGGCTGGAGGGCGGCGATGCCGTGGGTTACGTGGGG
>CAWUUY010000318.1:0-4494 GCA_963924885.1 uncultured Burkholderiales bacterium
CTCGCGATTGAAAAAGCCCAAGCCAGCCGCTTTGCCGTAGTCGGCATGCACAACAGTTGGTTAAGCGGTCGCAGTGCCTACTACGCCGAGAAAATCGCGCGCGCGGGATTCGCCTGCGTGCATTTCGCGTGCAGCGGCGGCGTGGTGGCGCCATTGGGCGGCAAAAAATCCGTGCTCGGCACCAACCCGATGGCGTTCGGCCTGCCCGGCGAACCGCATCCGCTGGTGCTCGACATGGCCACCTCTGCCACCAACAACGGCGACGTGATTTTGGCCAAGCGGCTGAATCAACTGCTGCCGGAGGGCGTGGCCATCGACCCCGATGGCAACCCGACACGAGACCCGGCTGCCGCCTTGGCCGGCAGCGTTCTCACCTTCGGCGGACATAAGGGTTTCGGGCTATCGCTGATGACGCAGGCGTTCGGCCTGCTGGCGGGCACGGCGCTGACTGCGGGCAAGCCAGCCGATTTCGGATTCTTGTTCATCGTGTTTGATCCCGAACTGCTGATGCCGTTGCCGCAGTTCCAACAATATCTCGCGGCCCTGATCGACGAAATCAAAGCCACGCCACTGCAACCCGGCGTTAATGAAATCCGTATTCCTTCCGAACGCGCGTTTGCGCAGCGCGATGCGCGGCGCAAACAGGCGACGGGCATCACCTTCGACACGCGCATCCACGAACGTTTACTGGCCTTATAACCCGGAGTTTTACTCATGCCCGCCATGCTTGGTGCCGATTGCCATTTTCACGTGTTCGACCCGTCGCGTTATGCGTATCAGCCCGGCAGCGCGTACCTGCCGCATCCTAGTCAGGAAGGCACGCCGGAGCAATTGCTTTCGTTGCTGGATGCACATGGTTTGTCGCATGGGCTGATTGTCAGTGCCGGGCCGTATGGCATGGACACTCGTTGCCTGCTTGATGCCATTGCGCGATCCGGCAGGCGGCTGAAGGGCATCGCGCTGGTGAAAAACGATATCAGTGAAACCGAAGCCGCGAGGCTGAAGGCCAGCGGCGTGGTGGGCGTGCGCATCAATTTGCATAATCTGGGCGCCGCGATGTTAAAGGACGCATCGATGCTGCGTCTGCTGGGCTTGCTGAAGGAGATCAACTGGTTTTGCCAGATTCAGTGCAGCGGCACGCAGCTGGTGGATGCGATGCCGCTGCTGACTCAAACCGAGGTGCGCGTGATGATCGATCACTGCGGGCGGCCTGATCTGGCGAAGGGGTTGAATGAACCCGGTTTTCAGACGCTGCTGGCGCTGGGGCGCGGCGGCAACGCCGTGATTAAACTCTCCGGGCCGTTTCGCTATTCGCAGCAGGCGTGGGGCTACACCGATACCGATGCAGCGGTGGCCGAGTTGATCAAGGCCTTTACGCTGGATAACTGCGTTTGGGGTTCCGACTGGCCGTTCGTGCGCCACGACGCGCGCGTGGATTATGGCCCGATGCTGGCGTGTGTGAAGCGCTGGCTGCCGGACGCGAACCACTATCGCAAAGTGCTGTGCGAGAATCCCGCCAAGTTTTTCGGATTCAGTTAATCACGGAGACAAAGCCATGCTCATCGATCACGCAGCCTATCAACGCCTGCTGCAATACAAAATCCCCGAAGTCGAACACACGCTGACCCAACGCGACACCATGCTCTATGCGCTGGGCGTGGGCCTCGGCGCGGACCCGATGGACGAAAAGCAATTGCGCTTTGTGTATGAACAAGCCTTGCTCGCGCTGCCGACGATGGCGGTGGTGCTGGCCGCGCCCCACGCGTGGATCCGTAAAACCGGCACGGGTTTCGGCGAAAAAAGCGTGCATGGCGAACAGACTTTCACCATTCACAAGCCGCTGCCGGTGGAGGGCGATCTGGTGGGCGTGCCCAAACTTTTAAGCGTGGTCGATAAAGGTGTTGAAGGCGGCAAAAATCGCGGAGCGGTGATCGCCACGGAGCGCAAGGTGTATGAAAAGAAAACCGGCGATCTGGTGAGCACGCTGGTGTCCACCAGTTTTTGCCGTGGTGATGGCGGCTTCGGCGGACCCACCGGGCCGTCGCGCGCGCCGCATGAGATACCCGAAACGCCGCCGCAGTTCACCTGCGATCTGCCGACGCTGCCGCAGGCGGCGCTGATTTATCGGCTGTCGGGCGACTACAACATTCTGCATTCCGATCCGTCGCATGCGCAGAAAGTGGGTTTCCCGCGCCCGATACTGCACGGCCTGTGTACGTTTGGCGTGGCGGGGCATGCGCTGCTGAAAACCTTGTGCGAATACGATCCCGCGCGCTTCAAAAGCATGGAAGCGCGGTTTTCGTCGCCGGTGTATCCCGGCGAAACGCTGCGCACGCAGATGTGGAAGAACGGCAGCGTGGTGTCGTTCCGCTGCACCGTGCCGGCGCGCGATAACACCGTGGTGCTCAACAACGGCCGCGCGGAGGTGGCTTGATGCAGCGTGTGCTCTTATTGGCGGCGGCACTGTGCTGCACGAGCGCCAGCGCGCAGGAGTTTCCAGTCAAACCGTTGCGCGTGATCGTCGGCTTTGCGCCGGGCGGACCGGCTGATCTGGTGGTGCGGCCTGTCGCGCAAAAATTGCATGAGATTCTCGGCCAGCCGGTGGTGGTGGATTATCGCCCCGGCGCGAATATGGTGATCGCGAGCGAGCTGGTGGCGAAATCCGCGCCCGACGGTTACACGCTGCTCGCCACCACCTCGGCGTTCACCATGAACCCGGTGACGCACGCCAGGCTGCCATACGACACTCTGCGTGATTTTGCGCCGATCAGCCTTACCGCCAACAGCGATTTTGCGTTCATGGTGAATCCGGTGGTGCCGGCGCGCACGCTGAAGGAATTCATCGCCGTGGCCAAGGCGCGCAAAAACGGGCTGACCTACGGCTCGTCCGGCACCGGCGGCTCGCTGCATCTGGCGGGTGAGATGTTGAAGCTCGCCGCCGGTATCGACATGCTGCACGTGCCGTATAAAGGTGCTTCGCTGGCGATGACCGATGTGATCGGCGGCCAAGTGGACGTGATGTTTATTTCCGTGCCGCCCGCGATTCCGATGGTGAAGGCGGGCAAGCTGCGCGCGCTCGGCACGGCAAGCGCCAAACGCGCGCGCGGGCTGCCGGAAGTGCCGACGTTCATCGAGCTCGGCTACGCGGATTTCACCGTGGATGCGAACTATGGGCTGGCCGCGCCAGCCCAGACGCCGCGCGATATCGTCATGAAACTCAGCGCGGCGGTGGGCAAGGCCGCGCAGTCGTCGGACCTCAAGGAGCGTTACGCGGGCCTCGGCCTGGAGGCGCTCGCGAATACACCCGAGCAGTACACCGACTTCATCCGCCGCGACATTGCGAAATGGCGCAAGGTGGTAGCGGCGGCAAAATTAACGCCACAATAAAAGTATTTATAAACAAATGGTTATGTTGTTTCTTCTACGTGTGATCGTGACCGGCGCGGTGGCGCTGAGCAGCGTATTGAGCGGCGTATCGGTCGCGTTCGCCCAGCCAGTGACAAGCGCGGCACAGCCGTATCCCATAAAGTCAGTGCGTATCATCGTGCCGTATCCGGCTGGTGGGCTGGGCGACATTTTGCCGCGCGCGTTGGGCGCGAGTTTAGCCGAGCAAATGGGGCAGTCGTTTATTGCCGAGAACCGCCCGGGCGCCAGCCAGATGATCGGCGCGCAGGCGGCGGCGAAATCACCGGCTGACGGCTACACGCTGTTTTTCGGCAGCGTCACCAGTCTGGCGATCAACGTCAGCGCGCAAAAAAATCTGCCGTACGATCCGCTGCGTGATTTTGCACCGGTGTCGCTAACGTTCTCCACGCCGCTGTGGCTGGTGGTGCATCCGACGGTGCCCGCGCGTTCGGTCAAAGAGCTGATCGCGCTGGTCAAGGCGCGGCCTGGCAAGCTCACCTTTGCTTCCGGCGGCGCGGGGTCGTCCAATCATCTGGCGGGGGAATTGTTCAAGTTCCTGATCGGCGGCGACATCGTGCATGTGCCGTACAAAGGTGCGGGGCCGGCGATGATCGACGTGGTGGGTGGCCATGTGGACATGATGTTTGAAGGCGCGGCGATCAACTACGCCAAGGATGGCAAAGTGCGCGCGCTGGCGGTAACCAGCGCGGCGCGCTCGCCGGTGGCGCCGCAGTTGCCCAACATGCAGGAGGCGGGCGTCGCGGGTTATGAAACGACCATCTGGTTTGGCATCGTTGTGCCCGCCGCAACGCCCGCGACTATCGTGAACCGGCTGTCGCAGGAGATCAACAAGGCGCTCACGCAACCCGCGCTGCGCGAACGGCTGTCCACCGTGAACCTCATCGGCACCACGCCCGACGCGTTCGCCGCGCATATCCGCGCGGAGATACCCAAGTGGCGCAAGGTGATTGAGAGTGCCAAGATCAGTTTTGATTAATGCGTAACGTGAAAAACTCATATCCCGTCATTCCCGCGAAGGCGGGAATCCATAAGCCTGTCTCAAGTGGCACTGTGTTATGGGTTCCCGCC
>CAWUUY010000319.1:0-14020 GCA_963924885.1 uncultured Burkholderiales bacterium
CAACTGCTGGCCGGCATGATGCAGCCCTTCAAACAAGGCGCGGGGCCACTCGAAGCGAGTGCCGCGCTGCAACAGCTCGCCCAGGACTACGCGCGCGATCCGGCACGCTGGCAGCAACTGCAACACACCTGGTACCAGCAACAACTGGCGTTGTGGCAGCGCATGGCCGAGCCGCAAACATCGCCGGCACCGGAAGCGGCTAATACACTGCCCGCGGACCGTCGCTTTCGCGCGCCGGAATGGCGCGAGCCGTATTTTCAGTGGCTGTCGCAATCGTATCTGATTACCGCGCAATGGCTGGAATCTGCTACCGCCGACGCCGAACTCACGCCGCACGACAAGCGCAAAATCCAGTTTCTGGTTCGCCAGTGGATCGACGCCGCGTCACCTGCGAATTTCGCCCTGAGCAACCCCGAGGCGCTGAAACTCGCCGCCGATACACGGGGTGCGAGCATCGCACAGGGTCTGAAAAATCTGCACGCCGATATGCCCAAGGGCATGGTGTCTATGACCGACGAGAGCGCGTTCGAGGTCGGGCGCAATCTCGCGGTGACGCCCGGCGCCGTGGTGTTTGAAAACGAGTTGATGCAGTTGATCCAGTACCGCCCCATGACGGATACCGTGCATGAGCGGCCGCTGCTGATGGTGCCGCCGTTCATCAACAAGTTTTACGTGCTCGATCTGCAACCGGAAAACTCGCTGGTGCGTTACGCGGTGGAACAAGGCCACACCGTGTTCATGGTGTCGTGGCGCAACGTGCCCGAAAGCATGGGTACGGTGACGTGGGATGACTACGTTGCGCAGGGCCTGATTACCGCCATCAACACCGCGGCCAAAATTGGCGGTGTCAAAAAAATCAACGCGCTGGGGTTTTGCGTCGGCGGCACGCTGCTCGCCACGGCGCTGGCGGTGCTCAAAGCCAAGCACAAGAATCCCATCGCCAGTGTCACCCTGCTTGCCACCATGCTTGATTTTTGCGATACCGGCGAGCTGTCGGTGTTCATCGACGAGCCGTATGTGCAGAACCGCGAAAAGCAATTAGCCAATGGTGGCGTGCTGCCGGGCCGCGAACTGGCAATCACCTTCGCCAGCCTGCGCGCCAATGATCTGATCTGGAACTACGTGGTCAATAATTACCTCAAGGGCAAAACGCCGCCGCCGTTTGATCTGCTGCACTGGAACTGCGACAGCACCAACCTGCCTGGGGCGATGTACGCGTGGTACGTGCGCAACACCTATCTGGAAAACAATCTCAAAATACCCGGCAAGCTCACGGTATGTGGCGTGCCGCTGGATTTGTCGCGCGTGGATACGCCCGCGTATCTGCTCGCCACGCGCGAGGATCACATCGTGCCGTGGAAAACCGCCTACGCCAGCACGCCCATTCTGCGCGGCAAACAAACCTTTGTGCTGTCGGCCAGCGGACACATCGCCGGGGTCATCAATCCGGCGTCGCGTGATAAACGCAATTACTGGACCCATGGCACGAATGCCGCGGCGACGCTCGACGCCGATGCCTGGCTCGCCGGCGCGACGTCACACCCCGGAAGCTGGTGGAAGCACTGGAGCGCATGGATCACACGACACGGCGGCACAAAAATTGCTCCACGCACCACACTGGGCGACGCGGGTTACACTGAAATCGAAGCCGCACCGGGGCGTTACGTAAAAGAAAAATAGACACCGGTTGATCCAGGGCAATAATAACTTAAGTATTTGTTTTTAAATAACTATTTTTTGGAGAATTCTATGACACAACGCACCGCAATCGTCACCGGCGGCATGGGTGGTTTGGGCGAGGCCATCTGCATCAAACTCGCACGCATGGGCTACAAGGTTATCACCACCTGCTCGCCCGGCAACACCAAACGCGAAGCGTGGCTCGCCGACATGACAAAACAGGGCTTCGAATTCAAGGCCTATGAAATCGATGTAGCCGACTATGATTTGTGCCAGAAAGCAGTGGCGAAAATTCAATCCGAATGTGGCCCCGTCGATGTGCTGGTTAACAACGCCGGCATCACCCGCGACACCACCTTCAAGAAAATGGACAAGGCCGCGTGGGACGCCGTGATGCACACCAATCTGGATTCCGTGTTTAACATGACCAAACCCATCATTGACAACATGGCCGAGCGCGGCTGGGGACGGGTGATTAACGTGTCATCGGTGAACGGCCAAAAAGGCGCGTTCGGGCAAACCAACTACTCCGCCGCCAAGGCCGGCATGCACGGCTTCACCAAGGCCGCCGCGCTCGAATACGCGCGCAAGGGCGTCACGGTAAATACCATCTCGCCGGGCTACATCGGCACCAAAATGGTGATGGCGATCCCCAAAGAAGTGCTCGACACCAAAATCATTCCGCAGATTCCACTGGGGCGCCTAGGCAAGCCCGAAGAAGTCGCGGGGCTGGTGGCTTATCTGTGTTCGGACGAAGCCGCGTTTGTTACCGGCGCGAACATAGCGATCAACGGCGGGCAGCACATGCAGTAGTTGACGCGTGTGAGGCGTTAGGTGTGAGGCGCAAACCCATGCCCGTGCAAGCGCACGTACGCAGCCTAACCAACTGTGAATGACGCCTTGCACCTTCCGTAGCAGTAAAATAACTATCTGTTTATATTGAGTTTTTTATAACTCTCTATTGCACCGCACCACCTTTTCTGAAATAATGGGCCGACTCATCTGGAGGGGGTGTCATGGCGCAACAGCCGCGTTTAATCAAAAAATATCCGAACCGCCGTCTCTACGACACGGAGACCAGCACCTACATCACGCTGATCGATATCAAAAAACTCGTGCTTGATAACACCGAGTTTCGTGTCGAAGACGCCAAGACCAAGGAAGACCTCACGCGCAGCATTTTGCTGCAAATCATTCTCGAGGAAGAAACCGCCGGATCGCCGATGTTCTCCAGCGACATGCTGTCGCAGATCATCCGGTTTTACGGCAATGCGATGCAGGGCATGATGGGCAAATTTCTGGAAAAGAACGTCACCACGTTCATGGATATCCAGAAGCGCATGCAGTCGCAATCCAGCCAGCTCTATGGCGCCAACCCCATGTTGAACACCGAGGCCTGGAACGAATTCGTCAAAATGCAGGGCCCGGCGATTCAAGGTTTGATGGGCCGTTACCTCGAACAAAGCGCGAACGCGTTTGTCGAGATGCAAAACCAGATGTCTAATCAAACGCGTAATATGTTCGGCGGCTTTCCGTTTGCGGGCTTTGGTAATGCGGGCGGCGCTGGCACGCCGCCCAAAGACGGCGGCGAGAACTCCAAGTAACTCCTTCCCCCTCGACGGGGGAAGGTTGGGATGGGGGTGAGAATGCCGCATGCCGCGACGCAATTCACCTCCACCCTATCCCTCTACTTCGTTACAAGTGTGCCCTTGCCCCGTCGAGGGGGAGGGAATCTGTTTCCCTAATCGGCCAATCCTCTCATGCCCGCCAAAAAAGTCGGTTTCGTATCGCTCGGCTGCCCCAAGGCGCTGGTTGATTCCGAACGCATCCTCACGCAACTGCGCGCCGAAGGTTATCTGATCTCGCCGTCGTACAACGACGCCGATCTGGTGGTGGTCAACACCTGCGGCTTTATTGATTCGGCGGTGGAAGAATCGCTGGATGCCATCGGCGAAGCGCTGGCGGAAAACGGCAAGGTGATCGTCACCGGCTGCCTCGGCGCCAAGGGCGATATCGTCAAGCAAACCCACCCGAAAGTGCTTGCGGTCACCGGCCCGCACGCCACCGACGAGGTGATGCGCGCGGTGCATAAGCATCTGCCGCACAAGCACAACCCGCACATTGACTTGGTTCCTCCGCAAGGGATAAAGCTCACGCCCAAGCACTACGCGTATTTAAAAATCGCCGAGGGCTGCAATCACCGCTGCACGTTTTGCATCATTCCCTCGATGCGCGGCGATCTGGTGAGCCGCTTGATCGGCGACGTGATGCAGGAGGCCGACAATCTGGTGAAGGCCGGCGTGAAGGAATTGTTGGTGATTTCGCAGGACACCAGCGCCTATGGCGTGGATGTGAAATACCGCATGGGCTTCTGGGGCGGCAAGCCGATCAAGACGCGCATGCTGGCGCTGGCGCAAGCGTTGAGCGACTTGGGCGTGTGGGTCAGGCTGCATTACGTGTATCCGTATCCGCACGTGGACGAGGTGATTCCGCTGATGGCGGAAGGAAAACTCCTGCCGTATCTCGACGTGCCGTTTCAGCACGCCAGCCCGCGCATCTTGAAGCTGATGAAGCGCCCCGCGAATGCTGAGAACACGCTGGCGCGCATCAAGGCGTGGCGAGCGATCTGTCCCGAACTCACGATCCGCAGCACCTTCATTGCGGGCTTTCCTGGTGAGACTGAAGCCGAGTTTGAAGAACTGCTGGCGTTTCTGGAAGAAGCACAGCTTGATCGCGTCGGCTGCTTTGCGTATTCACCCGTCGAAGGTGCGACCGCCAACGCGCTGCCCGATCCCGTGCCGGACGAAATACGCGAAGAACGCCGCGTACGCTTTATGAAGACGCAGGAAAAAATCAGCAAGGCGCGACTGAAGAAAAAAGTCGGGCAGACCCTGACGGTGCTGGTCGATAGCAATGACGGCAAACAAGCCATCGCGCGCAGCAGCGCCGACGCGCCTGAGATCGACGGCAGTGTGTTTATCAGCAAGCCCGGCGCCGTGAAGCCCGGTGAGTTCGTGCAGGTGAAAATCACGCGCGCCGATGCGCACGATCTTTACGCGGTCATTTCATAGATTATTGTTTAAAAACAAATACTTATGATTGTTCGGTTACTGCGATGGGCAAATGCGCTTAAAGCAGAGATCGTGGCGCTGTGGTTTTGTTATCGCCATCCGCACATGCCGCTGATCGCCAAAGTGCTCGCGATCCTGGTAGTCACTTACGCATTCAGTCCTATTGATCTCATTCCCGATTTCATTCCAGTGCTGGGCTTGCTCGACGACGCGCTGCTGCTGCCCATCGGCATCTGGCTTACGCTGAAATTTATTCCCGCGCACGTACTCGCCGAGTGCCACGAACAAGCCGCGCAATGGCTGACGGCAAAACACGGCAAGCCGCGTAATTGGTGGGGCGCGGCACTCATCATCGCGCTGTGGATCGGGGCTGCGTGGCTCACCTGGACGTATTGCCGGCGCTGGTTCGGCGGCTGATGTAAGCACACGGCTATAATCCAATCATCATAGCGATCAGCAAACCGCGTTTTAAAAGACCCAAATTCGAACGCGCCGCATGGCGCGAGTGGCTGATCATCGGCTCTCCCGTGCTGCTATTGATTGCGGCGGCGCTCTGGATCGCCTCGCGCTTTATCCAGCCAGCACCCCCCCCCTCCATCATCACCATAACCATCGGCGGCGAGAGCGGCGCCTACTACAAATTCGCCCAGCGTTACCGCGATACGCTAAAACTCGACGGCATCACGCTCGACATCAAAACGTCGGCGGGATCATTGCAGAACCTCGCGCGCCTGCGTGACGCGAAGCCAGAGGCAAGCGGTGCGCTCGTGCAGAACGGCGCAACGCCCGAAGCCAGCGTGGCCTTCGTGCAGGGCGGCACCACCGAAACCGAAGACTCCAACAGCATGCTCTCGCTGGGCAGAATGTTTTATGAGCCGGTGTGGATCTTCCATTGCTTGCCCGCCGACATCGACCGCCTCGTCCAGTTGCGCAGCAAGCGCATCGCTACCAGCGCCGAAGGCAGCGACACACGGCATCTGGCGATGCAGTTGCTTACCGCGAGTGAAGTTACCGCCGCGAACGCGACGTTCGTTGAATCTCCGAGCAAGGCCGCCGCCGAAGCGTTGCTGGCGGGTAGCGTGGATGCGGCGTTTTTTGTCTCGGCGCCCGACGCCGCCATCGCGCAGGAACTGCTGCGCGGACCGGGCATCTAGCTCATGAGCTTTTCACAGGCCGAGGCCTATGCGCGGCGTTATCCGCGGCTGGCGCGTGTGGTGCCGCACAAAGGCGCGATCGATTTTGCGTAAGCCATCCCGGCACGCGATGTCGAACTGGTGGCCGCGGTCGCGCTACTCGTCGTGCGTGACGACGTGCATCCGGCGCTGCAATTCGCGCTGGCGCAAGCCGCCGCGGAAACCCATCGCAAGCCGGGCATTTTTAACGGCGAGTAGCATTTTCCGCAGTCGCAGGGCACCGAACTGCCGATGAGCAAGGTCGCGGAGCGTTTTCACAAATCCGGACCGCCGTTTTTTCAGCTACGAAGAACTGAAGAAGCTTGAACAAGCCATGTTCGACGAACCGAACCAGCACGAAAAACATGTCGAAAAATTCGAACACATCGACCCGTCAATATCAGCGCTGCCGGTGCCGATCCAGTATTCGGAGCAGTACTACAATTTGCGCGCCCATGCGGAGTATGTGCAGCGGCTGCTGACTTCTCAGTTGACCACGGCGCCGTCCGAGGGCTGAAGCGCGGCCATCGTAGGCGGCTGGAAAAACGCCTCCACCTCCGCCAACTCCCTCGTCCGCTTCATCGGCGGCAAACTGCGCCAGATGCGCTTGCCGTAGGGTTTGTCCACCAGCCTTGGATCGCAGATCATCAGCACGCCGCGATCATTTTCATCGCGGATCAAGCGCCCCGCGCCCTGCTTCAAGGTAATCACCGCCTGCGGCACCTGATATTCCATGAAGGCGTTGCGGCCTTCGCGGTTCATTTTGTCGATGCGCGCGGCGAGCACCGGGTCATCCGGCGGCGAGAACGGCAGGCGGTCGATCACCACCACCGACAGCGCCTCGCCGCGCACGTCCACGCCCTCCCAGAAACTCTGGCTCGCCACCAGCACCGCGTTGCCCAGCGTGCGAAAACGATCCAGCAACTCCGTGCGCGACCCTTCGCCCTGCAACAACACCGGGTAATCCAGCCCGCGCGCCTTGAATTCCTCGCGCACCAGCTCGCACGCCTCGCGCATCGCGCGCAGGCTGGTGAACAATAAAAATGCGCGGCCCTCGCTCGCCATCAGCACCGGCAGCGCGGCCTTGACCACCGCCGCAGTGTATTCGCGCGTGTTCGGGTTGGGCATCGCCTTGGGCACATACAGCAGCGCCTGCTTCTCAAAATCAAACGGACTGGGCCACGTCGCCGTTTGTGCATCCTCCAGGCCGAGTTCGCCGCAGTAGTGTTTGAAATCGCCGTTGACCGACAACGTGGCCGAGGTAAACACCCACGAGCGCGAGGTCTCCGTCACCTGCTTTCTGAAAATCTCGGCAATCGACAGCGGCGTGGCGTGCAATTGCAGCGACGCGCCGAACAGCTCGATCCAGCGCACATAGCTGTCATCCTTGGCTTCTCTCCAGCGCGCGACGGTCTGCGCCAGCGCCTGCGCGCGCGCACGGCAGCTTTCCAGCCCCTCGCTGCGCTCGGCCTGCGATTCCAGCATCACGAACAGCGCCGAGAGTTTGGCGCAGGCGTTATCAAGCGCGCCGGTGAAGGTGAAGTCGCCGTTAATGTCTTTGTGCGTCAGCCGCCCGGTGTCTTCATCGCGCGAGAGGCGCAAATCGCGCGCGGCTTTTTCCAGCGCCAGCGCCGCCTCGGGCAAGGCGGCAAAATCCTTTGCGCCGGCGATGCCTTCGATACGCGCGTCGCGCGCCAAATCCAGCAACTGCGAGGTGGACACGCTTTCACCAAAAAACAGGCTGGCGGTATCGGGCAACTGATGCGCCTCGTCAAAAATTACCGTGTTGCACTTGGGCAGCAGCTCCGCCACGCCTTCGTCGCGCAAGGCCACGTCCGCAAAAAACAAATGATGATTCACCACCACCACATCGGCATCCAGCGCTTGCTTGCGCGCGCGCATCACAAAGCATTTGTCGAAATGATCGCAGTTGGAGCCGAGGCAATTGTCGCGCGTGGAGGTGACGTGCTGCCACACGCCCGCGTTCTCCGGCACGTCGGCGCAATCGGCGCGGTCGCCGCTTTGCGTGCGCCGCGCAAAGCTCGCGATCATCTGCAAATAACGCACATCCTCGCGCGTGGCCAAACGCCCGTCGGCCTGCGTGTTCTCCAGATGGTAATGGCACACATAATTCGCGCGCCCCTTCAGCAGCGCCACCGACACTGGTGCTTTCAACGCCGCGCGCACCGTCGGAATATCGCGATCAAACAACTGATCCTGCAAGGTCTTGGTGCCGGTGGAAATAATCACCTTGCCACCCGACAACAGCGCCGGCGCCAGATAGGCAAACGTCTTGCCCGTGCCCGTGCCTGCCTCCGCAACTATAACCTGTTGTTTTTGAATGGATTTTTGTATAGCCAGTGCCATCTCGACCTGGCCCGTGCGGGCACGGAATTCAGGAACGACGGCGGCTAAGGAACCCTCTGCGGAAAAGACTTTTTCGATTTCGGACACGGCGCGCAGTTTAGCGCGCATCCAGCGGGCTGACTACGCCTCGGCCGCCCTTGTTCAAAACGTGCGTATAAATCATCGTGGTCTTCACATCCGAGTGGCCGAGCAGTTCCTGCACCGTGCGTATGTCGTAGCCACTCGCCAACAAATGCGTGGCGAAGCTGTGACGCAGCGTGTGCGGCGTGGCGAGCTTGGTGATGCCGCTGTCGCGCACTGCTTGGCGCATGTGTCGCTGCAACGCCTGCGGATCAGAGTGATGACGCCCTTCTTTGCCACTGCGCGGGTCTATGCTGCGCCGCTGCGATGGGAAAACATATTGCCACACCCAATCACTCGCAGCAGACGGATACTTGCGCTCTAGCGCATAGGGTAAATAGACGCGACCAAAACCCGCTTCGATGTCACGCGCGTGCAGTGCGCGCACCCGCACCAGATGCTCTCGCAGCGGCAAAGACAACGATTCCGGCAACATCGTTACGCGATCTTTAAAACCTTTACCATCACGAACCATCACCTCATGGCGTGCAAAGTCGATGTCCTTAATGCGCAGTCGCGCGGTTTCAAGTATGCGCATGCCGGTGCCGTAAGCCAGCCGTAAAATCAAGCCGGACGTACCGTCCAGATGGGAGAGTACCGCCTGCACCTCTTCCCGCGTCAACACCACCGGCATGCGCTGGGGCCGTTTGGCCTTAACCACGTTATCCAGCCACGGTAATTCGATCTTCAAAAGCTCACGATACAAAAACAGAATCGCCGATAGCGCCTGATTCTGCGTTGACGTGGAAACCTTGCGCTCAACCGCCAGGTGCGTCAAAAACACCTCGACTTCCGACGCGCCCATCTCGCGCGGATGGCGGAGGCCGTGAAAGCGGATGAAAAAACGCACCCAGTAGACATAGGCATCCTCAGTACGTATGCTGTAGTGCAGCCGCCGAATCTGGTGACGGAGTTGATCCAGCATTTTTGGCGGCTGGGAAACTGGGGGTGTTTGCATTTTTGATTTCGGACGTACTAAAATTAACTACCAAATTGATTTTATTGGGTATTTTTCACTAATGCTGACATTATATACAGTCCTTTGAAGGGTTGTAAAGCGTCGCCAATAATGGCGACTTTAAGTTGGGCCTCACATTGAGTGCCTGATAAGGATTCACCGGCCATGCCAATACCAGCTGCCTTGTATAAATCAGTTTTCCATTCACTGGAAGATCAGATCGCTGTGATTGACCAAGCGGGCAACATTCTTGAGGTCAATTTGGCCTGGCAAAACTTTGGCATCGAAAACGGGTTGCCTTCCGGGTTTGTGTGTACAGGTAGCAACTACCTTGAGACCATGTCAGATTCGGTTGCTGCCGGCGATAGTCTTGCCGGCGATACATTACAAGGCATTGTGGAAGTGCTGGCCGGCAAACGTGCATTTTTCTACCACGAATATCCCTGCCATAGTCCGAACGAGAAGCGCTGGTTTACCATGCGCATCACGGCGTTGCATGGCGACAATTCCGCGGGCTTGTTCGTTATTTCCCATCACAACGTCACGCAGCGCAAACTGGCCGAGGAGCGGGTCGAAGAGTTGGCCATGCAGGACCCCCTGACCGGCCTGGGCAATCGAAGAGCCTTCCATCTGTTCTTGAACAAGAAAATGCGAAATAGTATTCGTGATCAAACGCCAATCGGCCTGGCTCTTATCGATGTCGATTACTTCAAGAACTACAACGATGAATTCGGACATGTTGCCGGTGACCAATGTCTGACGAATGTTGGCCAGGTTCTGCTTGCACATGCACGCAGGCCAGACGATCTTGCGGCGCGTATCGGCGGCGACGAGTTTGCATTGATTCTTGGTAACACCGAGCTGGATGGGGTAAGAGAGATTGCGAAATCGGTCTTGAAGGCAATCAACGACCTCAAGATGTTCTACGGTAACTCAAAGCAGGTAACCGTTAGCATAGGCTTGCTATCTGTGGTTCCTCATGTACAGCAGAGCGAGGATTTTTTATTTCAAGAAGCTGACAAAGCGTTGTACCGCGCGAAATCGGCGGGACGAAATCAGGCCGTGTATGCACAGCTTGGCTCAAACGGGCAAGCCCAACCCCTCGCTCCAAGGGACGCTGCGCGATAAAGCCGCGCAGCGCCCCTGAGCTTGAACGTTAGGCCTGAATCTAAACCATGCGATACGTCCGAGTGTTAAGTCCTGCTATGCGAAAGGCGCTTCAAGCGCTTCCGTTAGAACAGCGCGAAAAGGAGTTCGTCTACATGGAGCACTTGGTCAATCAGTTGGGCTCAATTACGTACTTCGGAAAATGACGGCTAACACTGCATTCGAGCGGGACGCGCTAAAGCGCGCCCCTCAATTTGAACGTTGGGCGTCAAAACCGGGTTCGAGCTACAATCGAGCTCGCTTTAACTAGGAGTACTGCCATGGAACTAACCGCCGTCCTCACGCACGCGGAAGAAGGTGGGTTCGTAGCCCTCAATCCTGAGACGGGCACCACGACGCAAGGCGAAACGGTAGAGGAGGCCATTGCCAACCTGAAGGAGGCAACGGCATTGTACCTGTCCGAGTTTCCGCTACCCGTAACCGGCCATCCAGTTATCACCATGTTTACGGTCCCTGCGCCGGTACATGCCTAAACTGCCGCATGTCTCCGGGGCGGAGGTGCAGCGCGCGCTGGAGCGACTCGGCTTCCAAAAGGTGCGTCAGTCCGGCAGCCACGTGATCATGAAACGGGAGTCCAAGGGCTGCGTTGTGCCGATGCACAGCGAAGTCAAAGTTGGCACGTTGGCCGGCGTTCTCCGCCAGGCTGATGTCTCGTCCGAAGAGTTCATTCAGGCTCTGAGACGATGACGCCCAACTTTTGGTGAGTGGACGCGCAACAAGCGCGCGCCGCTCGCCATAACGTTAGACGGCAATCCAATGACACCTGCTCCAGCCGAGCTCGATGGCGCCAAAGTAATCGCAACTGCAGTGGTTGACGAAACCGTGCGCGCTACTGGAGGCACGATTCATCGCGGACCAGACGGAGTGATCCCACCGGCGAGCGCTCTGGCAATTGTTGAGAGTGAAGTCAGTGTCTACTTGTTCTACTGTGATCGCGAGTGGCAAGTGCTGGCGGACACGTGGCATACTTCGGCGAGTGATGCGAAGGCCCAAGCCGAATTTGAATACGCAGGCATCTCGAAGTTATGGAAAGATGCCGTCTAACTCTGCGTTCGATCGGGACCGCCTGATTCAAGGGCAGCCGGAAGACAGTTCGCGCGAGGAAATTCTGCGTGAACTTGCCTTTCACGTCATGGTCGAGCGCGGTCTCGCCGATTCGGACGCGAAGCGCACAATCTCAAATGAGCAGATGGCCCACCGCATTCGCGCATGGCAGCAATAGCTTGGACCGATGAAGCACGGCGCTGGCTCGAAGACATCTTCTAGTACATCGCAGTCGACAATCCACACGCGGCCTCCCGCACCGTCCAGGAAATCTACGATAAGGCTTTGGAATGGTTCAAGGCTCAGGGCCCCGGCTACCAAACCAGGATTAATACTGTATTACGTGCATTTCGTGATGCGTCGGTCTAGCTCAGCGCTCGTTCGGACACGATTCCAGCGGCCCGAACAGCTTCAACGTTAGACCACATGCCCTCGCGAGTAGTAGTATGATATATTGTCATACTACGGAGGTTCGAAATGAGTAGCGTAAAAGTTGCAATTACCCTCGACCGCGAAACCCTACTCCGCGTTGATGGCTTGGTTTCAAAGAGTGTCTTCCCCAATCGCAGCCGCGCGATTCAAGCAGCAGTGAGCGAAAAGCTTATGCGAATGGAACGCGGCCGTCTGGCGTCGGAGTGCGCCAAGCTCGATCCAAAGTTTGAGAAAGCTCTCGCCGAAGAGGGCTTGGGTCAGGAGCTTGAGTCGTGGCCCGAATATTAAGGGGCGACATTCGATGGGCGGATCTTAATCCTGTTCGCGGTCGCGAACAGGCTGGTTTTCGCCCGGTTCTCATTCTAAGTCACGATGTATTCAATGATCGCTCCGGTACTGTAATAGCAGTAGCGCTTACCAGCCAGCCTCAACGTGCCGGATTTCCGCTGACGCATGAACTCCAATTTCCAAAACTGCCAAAGCCGTCCTGGGTCAAAATCAGCCAGATTCGCACCCTTTCCGTTGAAAGAATAGGCGCGCGGCTTGGCCGCTCGACACCAGAAGAGCTGGCGCATGTGGTGGAGGGACTAAATGAAATCATCGGAATCTAACTTCAGGTCGAGCAGACACCCCTGACCGACATTGCTCGGCTCCGGAACGCCCGCAAAAAATCCGCCATGCGGCGACACAAGCGCTTCGCCAGAGACAGCGACCGTCAGAATTGAACGCCGCTTGCAGCCTCCGGCCATTCAGGTTTAGCATGCCTGTTCAGGGAGGACACACCATGAACTACAACCGCATCTCCGCCGACAGCCACATTGATCTGCCCTGGCTGCCGCCCGATCTGTTTACCGCTAACGCCAGCGCCGCGCTCAAGGAGCGCATGCCGCACGTAACGGATGGCCCCGACGGTCCGCACTGGACTTCCCAAAGCGGTTATTCCTACGGACTGGTGTGCGGAGTTGGGCCTTCCGGCGCGAAGCTGGTGCCGGGGCAGAACCATCGCGTGGATCGCATGGACGAAGCCGGACTGTTCGATGATTACAAAAAGCATGGTAAGCGCCGCCCCACCGATCCCGCTCTGCGTCTGAAGGATGCCGAAACGGATGGCGTGGATGCCGAGGTGATCTTCGGCATCCTTGGCGCGGCGACGCGCCTGGGCGATCAGGAAGCTGCGATGGAAATGTTCCGCATTTACAACGACTGGCTGAAGGATTTTTGCAGCCACGCGCCCGACCGTTTGATCGGACTGGCATGCTTGCCCTACGGCAATGTCGATGACGCGGTGAAAGAGGCGCATCGCGCCGCGAAGATCGGTCTGCGCGGACTGGAGCTCTCGTGCTCGTGGGACATGGAGCCGATGTGGCATCCGGTGTGGGAGCCGCTGTGGCAAGCGGTGAGCGATGTTGATCTGCCGCTGCACTTTCATACCTTTCCGTCGATATCGCCGCAGGAGCGCGCGCGCACGCCCAAGGAACGCCAACGCGCGGCGATGTTCACGCGCGTCACCGGCTTTCAATTGAATTTGTCGCAAATCATCGCCGGGGTGATCGGCGCGGGTGTGCTGGAGCGTTATCCGAAAGTGCGCATCGCGTTCGGCGAAAGCGGTATCGGCTGGATACCGTATGTGCTCGACCGCATGGATTTCGAGTGGGAAGACCGTTTCCGCGATCTCGACCTCAAAATGAAACCCAGCGATTATTGGAAGCGCCAGTGCAAAGCGACGTTCCAGTTTGACCGCATCGGCGCGAAGTTGATCGATGAGCTCGGCGCGGAAACGCTGATGTGGGGTTCGGATTATCCACACACCGACGGCGTGTGGCCGGAGTCGTCAAAATTCATCGCCGAGCAATTCACCGAAGTCGCGCCTGATGCGGTGCGCAAGATTACTTGTGAGAACGCGGGCAAGTTTTACGGGTTGATGCGGTAGTTATCCTGCGCGAGACAAGACAGACGCATCAAGACACCTACGAAATTAACCCTGTCATTCCCGCGCAGGCGGGAATCCA
>CAWUUY010000320.1:0-10078 GCA_963924885.1 uncultured Burkholderiales bacterium
GCGGGAACCCATAACGCAGCGCCATAGGGCGCATCGTATGGATTCCCGCCTACGCGGGAATGACAGCTCTGGTGAGGCGTCGTTCTCGATGCTTCTCTGAGTTATCTGGAATACCAGTTTTCAGATGTTTGTCGAGGAGACGGAAATATGGGCATGACCATCGCCGAAAAGATACTCGCCGCCAAAAGTGGCCGCAAAACCGTGGTTCCCGGCGACGTGGTGACGGTGCAACTCGACACCATCATCCTGTTTGACAATAACTTTGTGCCGAGCAACTGGCGCGAGATTCAACGCGTGTGCGACCCGGAACGTATCGTGGTGGTGTTCGATCACCGCGTACCCGCGCCGAACCAGATTGCCGCGGGCGCGCATCGCACCGGGCGCGAATTCGTCAAGCGCTTCGGCATCACACGCTTTCACGACGTGGGGCGCGAGCAGGGCATCAGCCATCAGCTCGTCGCGGATTATGGTTACGCCGTGCCCGGCTCAACGCTGGTGTGCAGCGATTCGCATACGTGCAGCGGCGGTGTTTTTAACTGTTTGGCCCGCGGCGTCGGCGGGCCGGACATCATTTACGCGGCGGTGAAAGGCGAGACCTGGTTTCGCTGCGGTGAAACCATACGCTACGAGCTTGAAGGCACGTTGTCTAAAGCGGTGACGGCGAAAGACGCGTTTTTGCAAATCGCCGGCGTGCATGGCGATCACGCGACGCAGAACGTTGAATACGGCGGCAGTGGCGTGGCGGGGTTAAGCATCAATGCGCGTAAAACCATCACCACCATGTCCGCCGAACTGTCCGCCGAGTTTGCTACATTCGAATGCGACGACACGCTGACGCAATGGGTGAAGGCGCGCACGCAGCGGCCGTTCACCGCGGTGCTGCCCGATGCCGACGCCAAATACAAAGCGGTGCGCATGGTGGATTTATCCGCGCTGGAGCCGCTGGTGGCGCTGCCCGACAGCGTGGTTAACAATTCGCAGCCGGTGGGCGCGCTGAAAGGCACGCGCATCGATCAGGCCTACATCGGCTCGTGCGCCAACGGTACGCAGGATGATCTGGAGCTCGCGGCGGCGGTGCTGCGCGGCAAGCGTGTCGCGCCCGGCGTGCGCCTGATCGTGGTGCCCGCATCACAAACGGTGTATCGCGACGCGTTAAAAAGCGGCGCTATCGCCACACTGGTGGAAGCCGGCGCCACGATCGCGCCGCCCACTTGCGGCGCCTGCGGCGGCGGCCACATGGGCGTTCTTGCGGAACAGGAGGTCTGCATCACCTCCAGCACGCGCAACTTCAAAGGCCGCATGGGCGAACCGAGCTCGAAGGTCTATATGGCGTCTCCCGCGACGGTAGCGGCCTCGGCGATTGTGGGCACGATCAGCGATCCGCGGGAGTTTTTAAATTAACCAGACATCGATGAAACGCCACGCCGTCATTCTGGCGTTCGCCCGAATGACGGGATTGGTGGGTTACGCGAAGATGGACATTCGACTGTAGAGGTCTCAGTGAAATTCAAAGCC
This sequence comes from uncultured Burkholderiales bacterium, assembly GCA_963924885.1. Lineage (GTDB taxonomy): Bacteria > Pseudomonadota > Gammaproteobacteria > Burkholderiales > SG8-41 > UBA5216. The sequence continues at coordinate 1,516 of CAWUUY010000320.1, forward strand.
CGTGTCTGGAAAGTCGGCGACAACATCAACACCGACCTCATTCTGCCGAACCGCGCGTTTTATCTCACGCCGGAGGAGCAGGTGACGTATGTGTTTAGCGCCAATCGTCCCGGCTGGGCGGGGGAGGTGCAAAAGGGCGACATACTCATCGGCGGCAAAAATTTTGGCATGGGTTCCAGCCGGCCGGCGGCGCGTTCGTTGCGTAACCTGGGTCTCGCGTGTCTGGTGGCCCCATACATCAACGGTTTGTTTTTTCGCAACGCGGTGAATTTTGCGTTTCCGGCGATCGAGTGTCCCGGTATTGACGAGGCGTTCGACGAGGGCGATATCGCCGAGGTGGATGTGCTCGGCGCGCGCGTGCGCAACGTCACCAAGGGCACTGAACTCATCGCCAAGCCCTTGCCGGAGCAGTTGCTGTCCATCATCAGCGCGGGCGGCATATACCCGCTGCTGGAGAAGGAAGGCTCGATCTCGGCCAAGGGCCTGAGCCGGTAACGCCATGGGTTACGGGCTGCGGCGGTTGGCGGGGTGGATCGCGGTTGCCTCGCTGTGCGCGGGCGCGGCGCGCGCCGACGAGGCGATCTGGCGCAATCACATGGCCACTGCCGCGGAAGCCGCCAAGCGCGGCGACCACAACGCAGCGGTGCAACTGTATACCGCCGCCGCCACGCAGGCGGAAGTGTTCGACAAAAACGATGTGCGTCTCGCCGCGACGTTCTACGGACTCGCGCAGTCGCATCGCGCGCGACACGACTATGTGCCCGCCGAACAAAATTACCTGAGCGCTCTTGCCATCCTCGAAGCAGTGAACGGACCGGTACACGAACGCAACGCCAGTGTGCTGAGCGGACTGGGCGATCTGTACCGCGTGTGGGGCCGTTATTCCGAAGCCGAGGATTTTTACAAGCGCGAGCTGGTGGTACTGGAGAAAACCCACGGGCCGGCGCATCCGGCGATAGCGCAGGTGCTATCGAATAATCTGGCGGCGCTGTACCGCGCGCAAATGCGCCGCGACGAGGTGGAGCCGCTGTACCGGCGTGCGCTTGCCATCCTTGAAAAAGTCGTGCCTTCGGATGATGTACGGCTGGGTCTTGCGCTGATTGATCTGGCGGAGTGGTTTCAGGGACAGCAACGTTATGCCGAGGCCGAGCCGTATTACCGGCGCGGCATACCCATCGTCGAGAAATCGTTTCCACCGGCGCACTCGCGTGTGTTGCTGCTGCTCAACGATTGGGGACAGGTCAGGCAGTTGCAGGGCCGCTACACGGATGCGGAAAGCGTCTACAAAATGATGCTCACGCTGATCGAAAAAGTCCATGGGCCGACGCATCCCGCCCTCGGTGTCGCGTTGAGAAATCTGATGGGGCTATATGAAGTGCAGGGACGCCACGCCGAGGCCGAGGCCTCGCGCAAACGCATGCTGGAAGTGGCTAATACGCAGTTCCGGGGGCAGCCGTATGTGCCGAATCAGGGACGGTAGGAACGTTTGGGTCGGGTGACAGTGCGGGCGCGACCGGCGCTTGTCTGAAATGGCCCGCTTGATAAAACAAGCGCCCGAACAGCGGATGATCGATGCTGATATCGACGGTGAAGCGTTCGCGGTCGATGTTTCGGTGCGTCAGCGTGAAGCGCCCGACGGCGAGCCAGCGCGGCAGCGGCAAGCGCCAACGGCCCACGCGCAGGAAGTAGCCATCGTCACGAAACATTAGCTTGTCGCCTTGGTCGCCCTCGACGCTCAGTTTTATTTTCATGCCCAGGCTGTAGGGGAACTGTTCGATGAGATCGCCGTTGCGCGCGATACTCATGATTGAGCGGAATTCAAAGCGCCCGCCTTGGTTGCGATCAAAGTGATACGGCCGCTCCTTGATCCAGCCCGCGCCGAGCGCGGGCGCGAGGTTGAATTCAAATGGCACGTCGCGCGCGCGCACGGCGGGCAGCACGCGCACAAAGGCGATGGCGCGCGCGATCAGCCGGCCGATCACCGAGCGGTCGATTCCGCTCATGCTGCCGGTGAAGCGTTGGCGTGATGCACCCGGCGCGGGCGTGAAGCGGGCGCGTATGTCAGGGTGCAGGTGCTCCCAACGCGCGCCCAGTGAGACGCGCAGCAGTGCGGCGAATCCATTCGGGATATTTTTCATAAGTATTTGTTTTTATTAAATATTTTATGATTCTACGTATATCACGCCAAGTCAGTAAGCGCTGACCGCAAGGTTCTGAAACGGTACTCGTGATGTAGTGTGCGCAGTTTTCCAGGCAGCACGCACGGGCCTTCCACCAGCATGATCGCCATTTCCCCAAGCAGCCTGCGCAGCGCGCGCTCGGGAATTCCAAGCCATACCGGGCGGTGCGTGATGACAGCGGCTTCACGCATGAACGCTTCGTACGACACCGATTCCGGCGCCACCGCGTTGACCGGGCCTTCGATGCGCGCATCGCGAATCGCGTGCGCCATCACGCCGAGCGCATCTTCGATATGAATCCACGACACAAACTGGCGGCCGCTGCCGATCACGGCGCCTGCGCCGAGTTTCAACCCCAGCAGCAGCGGCGGAAACGATCCCCCGGTGCGGCCCATCACCAATCCGAAACGCATTGCCACGTAGCGGATGCCGAGCGCGGTGCAGGTTTCGGCGCGCGCTTCCCAGCGGTGACACAGTTCGCTGGCGAAATCCGTCACGTTCGCGGCAACGGTTTCATCGATGTTGGTCGCGGTCTGGCCGAGGCTTGTATCCACACCCGTGGGCGTTGCAACGCGCGCTCGGCGTAGCGCAGCAAATCCTCGGTGGGGCCAAGGCGGCTGGCGAGCAGCATGTTTTTGCGCGCGCGGGTCCAGGGCAGGCCCACCACCGGCGCGCCGGCGAGATTGGCCACTACGTCAAAGTGTTCGGCGTTTGATAGCGCGGCGGTGGTGGGCACGCAGCGCACCGCGCCGCCAAAACGCAGCGCCGCGCCGATAAAGCCGGTGCCGCCGGCGATCAGAACCTCAGATGCGCCGCGCCCACCTCCAGCGGTGCGCCCTCCCGGACGCGCGCCAGAGCATGTGCCGCCAGCGCGTCGCGCACGCCGGATAGCGTGACGCCCGCGGCGGCCAGCGTGAGAATCCACGATTTCCACCCGTAATCGGCGCGCGTTAGCTCGCTGGGCAGCGCCCACCACGCTGGCGTTTGCAGCGCGAGCACGGTAAATGCAGCGCTCCCGCCGATGGCCAGCAGGGTGTGCAGCACGCGCCCGCTTTGCGGCAGCACGCGCGTGTGATCCTCGATCAGAAAATCAATCAGGGTCAGCACCACTTCAGCCACGACCAGTGCCCACAGCAGCGCCGCCCAACAGCCGCCAAACACAAACCACGCGAGGCCGAGAAATATCGCGCCATACAGTACGGAGCGCACCGCATGTATATTCAGCTCATCGCGCGCCGAAGGCTGCGCCGGCAGCGCCGCGGTCAGTTCGTGGTGATAAATCGTATCGAACGCCCCCATCAGGGCTTGTGCGATAAGCAGCGTTAGTAACGTGGGCAGCAGATCCATGATGAACTCCGTCAGATAATCCCGTTAAGTAATACGGCATGCGCCTTCGGTGCAACGCCGCGTGCCGAGGCGCGCTGAAATCGGCATGCAGTTTTTGGCGAACCACGCGTACGCCCGGTCAAACACGCGTGAGAGCAGTGGCCAGCCGGTGGATGCCACCATCCAGCCGCGACCGATGGCGCGATAGATATGGCGCGTGGCCGGCATACCGGTGAGCCAGGTGCCATCCGGCAGACGCACATGCAGTGCCGCATTCATGTCCGCGAGGCTCACCGGCCATGCGCTTTCGTCGTAGCCGGGCGCGGCGATGTCGATCAGGTCGAGTTTTGCCGCGCGATCCCAGCGCCGCAGCAGATGTATTTCACTGGTGCAGAGCGCGCAGGCGCCGTCGTAGAACACCAGCGTTTGCAGTTGAGCATGCTGGATCACTTGGCTGGCACTGAGCGCATTGCTGCTGGCGGGCTGCGCGGCGATACCGTCTTTGCAGGACGACACGGCCACGCTGATGAAAGAAGGCCAGGAGTTATATGCGGCCAAGCGTTTCGACGAAGCCATCGTTAAATTCCGCGCCATCACCGCGCGCGAGCCGTCGAACTGGAACGCGTGGCTGTGGACCGCGCGCGCTCATCGCCAAGGGCGGATGGGCCGACGCCATCGCCAGCGCGCGCAAGGCTTTTGAAACCGGGCCGGGACCAGAGACGTTACCGGTATTTCTGGAAGCGTTGTTCGGCGGCGGCTCGCAGGCGCTGGCGGGCGGCAACTTTTCGGAGTCGATCAAATATTTTTCCGAATTTCTTCGGCACAACACCAGCAACCCCGGTGCGTGGATGAACGTCGGCAAGGCGTATCTGGGCAACAAGCAATTCGCCGAGGCATTGCAGGCGCTTATCGGTGCGTTGGGCGCACCAGGTGTCGACCGTAACGAAGTCATCAAGACCATCCTCGGCGGCGGCGCGCAGGCGTTTAACCAGAAAGATTACCGCGGCGCCATCGCCCTGCTGCGCGAATATATCAAGCAGGATCAGCGCAACCTGCAGGCGTATCTCAAGCTGGCGAAATCGTACTGGGAGTCGGGCGAGCGCGGCAGTGCGCTGGATGCTTTTCGCGACGTGCTGTGCGTCAATCCGACCAATCCCGATGCCGTGCAGTTTTTGAAGCAGATGATGTAAGTGATAAACCTGCGCGGTGTAAACAACATGCGCCAGACGCTGTTACCCGAGGCGGAAGACAGCGGCCACGCTACCCCGCGTGTACCGTCACCACGGCTTTGACCGCCGCCCGGTCATTCATCCGCTTGAAGTGGTCATGCACCTTGGGGAATGTCGCAATGTCCACCTTGTCGCTCGCGAGCCAGCCGCTGAGGGTGAAAAGATACGGACCGCAGATGCTGTAGGCGGCGCCCATGACCCACGGGCCTTTGAACATGTCATTCTCGATCAGGGCAAAGCAGTCGGCCATGTTTTGCGGCACTTTGGCTTTCATCGTTTCCTGTGCCGCCGCGTCGTCCGACCAGCGCGCGCTGCGCCGGCCGTGCGCGTGCGCGGGATGCACGGTGGAGCACAGATAGCTGTTGAAAGCCTGCGCCGCCGCGAACTCGAACGGATCGCTCGGCGCGAGCTTCGCCTGCGGATGTGTCTGCGCGATCCAAGCGAGGATTGCCGGGGTTTCGGTGAGAATGCCGCGTTCGGTGGCGAGCGCGGGCACACGTCCCTTTGGATTGACTTTCAGGTAATTGGGCTTGCGTTGATCATCCAGTTTGAAATCAAGTCTCACGGTCTCATATGTCGCGTGAGCTTCCTCGAGCGTGATGTGGGATGCCATCGCGCAACTGCCGGGCGCCCAGTACAGTTTCAACATGGCGGTTCTCCTTGGGTTAATCCGATTCGTTAATCATCATCCAGCGCGAACTGCATCACCAGCGCTTCAAGACCGTTGTTGCCCGCCTTGATTTCAAAGGCGCCTTCGCCACGCTCCACAAACACCATCGACCACTCGGGCCAGGTCTGGCCGTTATTCTCTAGGCTACCGTTGGCGACAAACACATAATAGCCGCCGCCAAGCTTGGGGTCCGGCCCCATCGCCGACATGCCGGTGCCCAGCCGCACCAGTTTCGCCGACAGCTCGTCGGCAATTTTTTCTGTTTGCTCCGGCGCGAAAACGTTTTCCCATGACACCTCTTTGCGGAACTGAAGCACCGGTCGGGTGGATAAAGCAATGTTCGGCGAGATCCAGTTGCGCCGCTTGCTGGGTTTTAACTTTTCCCGATAGCCGGGTTTGCTCAAATACACAGGTGCGGAATCGCCGATGCGGTTGCGCAGCGCGATAAACGTCAGCCCGTGCGGCCCGGCGACCAGCGGGCCGTACGCGGAGTGATGATCCTTGTATTGCAGCATCAGCGGGCGCACGTCGGTCTTGGCCATCATGCCCGCGCCCGACGGAAAAATCTGAAACTGCGCGACGCCATGAAAGTGCGGCAGGATGGTTTCGTTGGCGGCCATCTGTGTCATCAGCGCCTGCGGCCCCGAGGAAACCTCGCCGGTGCTGTAGCGCGGACCGAAATACGATGAGCCCCAATGTTCGATGCCGGTGCCGGGTGACGTTACCGTGGTGAGGTTGTCGAGCACGTCGGCGCCGCTTTTTGCGTGAAGCATGGTGATGATCCGATGGAAGATGACACTGGAATTCTAATCCAAGGTGGCCTGTCAGACCATTCAACGTTCACGGTGTGGCGAGGGTTTTTTTGCAGGCTTGTTTATGCGACCGTTTCCGCGATAATCGGCGCTGACGATGTTTATCTCTTTCCCTCGAATTCATCCGGGCCACACGACGCCGCCTTCAGGCGCGCGTGCGCGCGGGTCATGAGCGCCGAACCGGCCACGCCTGCCGCACCTGCCCGAAGGGTTGCGGCGCTGGCGCCGTTTCGCGTGCGCAGCTTTCGCTTTCAGTGGAGCGCCGATCTGCTGACCTCGTGGGCGCTGGAGATGGAGACCATTCTGCTGGCGTGGTATATCCTGGTCGAAACCCAGTCGGTGGTGATGCTGACGATGTTCGCCGCGTTGCAGTATCTGGGAACGCTGGTGGCGCCGGTGCTGGGGGTGACGGGGCAGCGCATCGGCGTCAAAAAAGTCTATTGCGGGCTGCGGCTCGCCTACACGCTGCTTGCCGCTGCCACTATGACGCTGGCGCTGACCGGCGTATTGGCGCCGTGGCATGTGTTTGTGATCGGCGCGGGCTTAAGCGTGGTGCGGCCTTCCGATCTGGTGTTGCGTTACACGCTGCTGGGCGAATCAATGCCGTCCAGCAATATCATCGGCGCGACCAGCGTGTCGCGCACCACGCAGGATTCCGCGCGCGTGTTCGGCACGCTGACGGGCGCGGCGCTGGCGGCGTGGCTGGGCATGGCGAATACGTATATTGCCATCGCGTGCTTTTATGGTTGCGCGCTGTTGTTGAGTTTACAGGTGGCGGGCAAGCAAGGCTCTAAAGAAAGCCGCGCGGCGTCGACGCTGGGCGATTTGGGTAACGGCATGGTCTACGTATGGAAAACGCCGCACCTCTTGGCCGCGATGGCGGTGGCGTTTCTGGTGAACCTGTGCGCGTTTCCGCTCACCAACAGCCTGCTGCCCGCCGTGGCGAAAGATGTCTACGGTACCGACCAGCGCGGCCTGAGCTACCTTGCCGCGAGTTTTGCATTTGGCGCGCTGGTCGGCTCCATCCTTCTGACGCGCATCGGCTATCGGCTGCCGCCGGCGCGCACGATGATTATCTTTTGCGGCATTTGGTATGTGATGACCCTGGGTTTCGCGCAAATGCCCGGTTTCACCGGAGGTGTTCCGATGATTATGCTGGCGGGCTGCGCGCAAAGCATGAGCATGGTGCCGCTGTCGGCGATGCTGCTGCGTACCACGCAGGAAGGTTATCGCGGCCACGTGATGGGCATACGCACGCTGATGATTTACGGCGTACCCGCGGGCGTGCTGCTGGCCGGGCCGTTGATCGCGAACCATGGCTACCGCTTTACCGCCACGGTGTATTGTCTGTTCGGGCTGGCCTGCACGGCGCTGATCGCGTGGTACTGGCGGGCGCATATCTGGCGCATGGATGCGCCGGGAAACAAACGCTAACGGGCGCGGGCAAGGGTATGATTACCATCCCATTTTCCAGGAGACCGCAATGAGCTTAGTTGAAGTGGAACGCAACGATGGCGTGATGACCGTGCGCCTGAACCGCCCCGAACGCATGAACGCGCTGGGCACCGAGATGCGCAATTTGCTGGCGGATGCGTGGTGCGAGTATCGTGACAGCCAGGATCTGGAGGTCGCCATTTTCACCGGCACCGGTCGCGCGTTTTGCGCTGGCGAAGATATGAAAGAGTCGGTGGAAAAGGGCCGCGTCGGCGCCTCGCCCGAGGCGGCGTTAAAACCCAACCCGTACAACGACGGCACGCTCGACAAGCCGGTGATCGTGGCGATCAACGGTTTTGCCATGGGCGGTGGCTTCATGTTGACCGAGCGCGCAGATTTTCGCGTAGCGGTGCGCGGCGTGACGTTTGAATCGTCCGAGGCCAAGCGCTGGCTGCTCGGCGGCCACAGTCACGGCGTGGTGAACAATCTGCCGCACGCCATTGCCACCGAAGTCGCGTTCGCGTTTCGCTTTACCGCCGAGCGCATGTATGAGCTGGGTTATCTCAATCGTCTGGTGGATGCCGATCAACTGATGGCCGAGGCGCGCGGCATGGCCGATCATCTGCTGAGTCTGCCGCCGGCCTCGCGCGTGAACACGCTGTACATGACGCGCGCCATGCGCGGGCGCGTGTCCGACGAGATGGAAGCCTACGCCAAGCTGCTGCACAACCACGGCGCGCAATCGGACCGCATGGAATCACGCAAGGCGTTCGCGGAAAAACGCAAGCCTAATTACAAGGGCTGGGATAATCCCGGCGACCGCGAGCGCACGCCGCGTTTTCGACCGGCGGGGAAGTAATTGCGCGAAATTCTCCTTTCCGTCATTCCTGCGCAGGCGGGTATTCCCTCCCC
>CAWUUY010000321.1:0-9545 GCA_963924885.1 uncultured Burkholderiales bacterium
CGGCGGCGCGCCGGCGCGCCGACGGCACGCGATGCAGCCGCGCCACCAGATCGAGATATTCGCCGACCTTCATGTCGCGATACAGCGGCGGGGTTTCGGGCAGATAGCCGATATGCGCCTTGGCCGCCACCGGGGCATCCAGCAGATCGATGCCGCAAACACTCACCGAGCCGGTGGTCGGCGCAAGGTTGCCTGTGAGCATTTGCATGGTGGTGGTCTTGCCCGCGCCGTTGGGGCCGAGAAAGCCGAGCACTTCGCCGCGCTTGAGTTCCAGATCAATGCCGTCCACCGCCGTATGTGCGCCAAAGCGGCGCGATAACCCATGAGCGGAGAGCGTTACCGCTGGTGTAGGCGTGGATTCGGGGGGCGATGTCATCGATAGTTCGTGAGGGAGCGGCGCGCTTGTGGTGAGTGCGAAATATACCTAAACTGTGCAACTTAATGAAGACAAACCTATCAAAATCTCCAAATAATCATTTGGTTATTGCTGGCTGTCGTTGCTTACTGCTAGTTATCGTTTAATCCCTAATCGTGACTCTTGTTGCGGAAAGCTGCTTTATGACCTCACTTCCAGCCAGGCGTATTTCTGCGGCGCTGCTGTTTATTGCGTCCATCGCGTGCGCCGTGCCCGCGCTGGCGCAAGCGCCGGCACAGGCGCTGCCGCGCACCAAGCCCTCGCCGTCCGCCCAACTGCCCGCTGTCGATCTGTCGCAGGAGCTGATGTATAAACTGATGCTCGGCGAAATCGCCTTGCAGCGCGGCCAGCCGCAGGTGGCGGTGCAGGCGTTTCTGGAGGTGGCACGGCAAACGCGCGATCCGCGCGTGGCGCAGCGCGCCACCGAAATGGCATGGAGCGCGCGTATGCAAAAAGAGGCGCTGGAAGCCGCCAGCATCTGGCAAAAGGCTGATCCCGGATCGCAACAGGCACGCCAGGTGATGGCGGCGTTGCTAGTTAATCAGGATCAGTTAATCGACGCGCGGCCCCATCTTGAACAATGGTTGGCTACCGACAAGGCCAACATAGCCCCGAATTTTGCGCAGCTTGCGCAGTTGCTGGGACGGAACAAGGACAAAAAGGGCGCGCTGGAGTTGCTGCGCGCGTTGGCGCGTCCGTACAACGACGTGGCCGAAGTGCGGCTTGCGGTGGCGCAGGCGGCGTGGAATGCCGATGACGTTGATTTGTCGCTGGTGGAATCACGCGCGGCGTTGAAGATCAAGCCGGATTTCCAGTTGGCCGCGTTGTTTCAGGTGCAGGCGTTGCAACGCCGTGCCAATGCCGAGGCGTTGGCGTTCATGGAGGATTATCTCAAGCGTTATCCCAAGGCCGGCGATGTGCGGCTGACCTACGCGCGGTTGCTGGTCACTGAAAAACGCCTGCCCGATGCGCGCGCGCAGTTCGAACTGCTGGTGGCCGAGGCGCCGAAGAATCCCGAGCTGGCGATGTCGGTGGCGCTGCTGGCGATGCAGGCCAACGACTTCGATACCGCAGAAAAACATCTGAAAGGCGCGCTCGCCGCCGGGCACAAAGACCCCGATCTGATTTGGATGTCGCTGGGGCAAATTGCCGAAGAGCGCAAGCAGTACGACGAGGCGCACAAGTGGTACAGCGGCATTACTTCCGGCGAGCGTTTCATGAGCGCGCAGGCGCGTTACGCCGGCGTGCTGGTCAAGCAGGGCAAGATGGCCGAGGCGCGCAAGCATTTGCAAACCGTGACGCCGCACAACGACGCGCAGCGCCTTCAGTTGGTGCAGGCCGAAGCCGGTCTGCTGCGCGAGGCTCATGCCTACAAGGAAGCCTACGATTTACTGGGTAAATCGCTCGAAGGCGCGCCGGATTCGGTGGACCTACTCTACGACCAGGCGATGGTGGCGGAAAAGCTCGAACGCATCGATGTGCTGGAGCGCAATCTGCGGCGCGTCATCGAATTGCAGCCCGATCATGCGCATGCCTACAACGCGCTGGGTTATACGCTGGCGGATCGCAACGTGCGGCTGCCGGAGGCGAAAAAGCTGATCGAAAAAGCGCTGGAACTGTCGCTGCAGGACGGCTACATCATCGACAGTCTGGGCTGGGTGCTGTTTCGCATGGGGCAAACGCGCGAGGCGGTGGTGCAGTTGCGCCGAGCCTTCGAGTTGCGGCCCGAAGCGGAAGTGGGCGCGCATCTGGGCGAGGCGCTGTGGGTGGACGGCAAACGCGAGGAAGCGCAAAAAATCTGGGCGGATATGCTCAAGCTCAGTCCGGAAAACGACACCCTGCAAAGCACGCTCAAGCGCCTCGCGCCTTCGTTGCTGCGCACGGCTAAATGATTGCACGCAGGGCGCTGGCCGTCCTCGCGGCAGGGCTGCTGGGCGGTTGCGCGATACTCGCGCCGCGCGACGCCGGGCCGCGCGCCGAACCGTTCGACATCCTGGGGCGCGTGCTGGTTGGCTACGATGGCCGCTCGTTTAGCGCCAGTGTGCGCTGGCAGCACGGCACGCCCTTCGATGAAATCTGGCTGATGACGCCGGCCGGGCAAACGCTGGCGCATCTGCGCGAAGACGGCACCGGCGCCACCATCACCGGCACCGATCAGACCCGCTATCACGGCGCGCATGTCGAGGCGTTGACGCGGCAGGCGCTGGGCTGGGAGTTTCCGCTGGCGCGCCTACAACATTGGGTGCGCTGCCAACCCGCGCCGCATCTGGCCGCCGATATCGCGGAACGCGATGGCACGGGGCGCGTGATGCGCATGACGCAGGAGGGCTGGCGCATTGCCTGCGAGTATTCCAGCGACGCGGACTATGGCGGTTTGCCGCGCCGTGTCGAGGCGAGCAGCGCCACGCAAAACATCCGGCTGGTGATCGACAGTTGGCGCCGCGAAGTGGCGGCTGACGGCGGCCCGGGCCTGTCGATTACGCGGTGAATGACGCGGTGATCTTTTGAGCGAGCCGTTTTCTCAAGCGTACTCCGCGCCGGCCAAGCTGAACCTGATGCTGCGCGTGGTGGGGCGGCGCGCCGACAGCTATCACTTGTTGCAGACGGTTTTTCGCTTGATCGACTACGGCGATGAGCTGCGTTTTCGGGTGCGCACCGACGGTGTGATTGCGTGCGTCAACGAGGTGCCCGGCATTGCGGCGGCGGACGACCTGTGCGTGCGCGCGGCAACGGCGCTGCGGCAAGCCAGCGGCACGCCGCTGGGCGCGGATATTCATCTCGATAAGCGCCTGCCCATGGGCGGCGGGCTGGGCGGTGGCAGCTCGGACGCGGCGACCACGTTGCTGGCGCTGAATCAGCTCTGGAAAACCGGCCTCACCCGCGCGCAACTGCTTGATTTGGCAGTCAAGTTAGGGGCTGATGTGCCGGTATTCGTGTTTGGCGAAAACGCCTTTGCCGAGGGTATTGGCGAGCAACTTCAGGCGCTGGATTTGCCCTCGGCCTGGTATGTGGTTTTGTGCCCGCCGGTGGCGGTGTCCACCGCAGCAGTTTTCAGTCACCCTGATTTGAAAAGGGACTCCCAAAAGGTTACAATACAGGGCTTTACTGGCGCTGCGTTAGATGGCGGTTTTAACGACAGTTTTAACGATCTACAGTCGCTGGTGCTCAAGCAATACCCCGAAGTGGCTCGTCATCTGGATTGGCTATCGCGGTTTGGGCCCAGCCTGATGAGTGGTTCCGGCGCTTGTGTGTTTGCGTCGTTCAGCAGTCAACTAGAAGCGCGTCAGGTGATTGCGCAACTACCCGCCGACATGCGGGGATTCGTGGCCCAGGGTCTGAATCGCCACCCACTGCATGGCTTGGTGCGGGATGTTATTTAAGTATCTGTTTTAAATAAGGTTTTTGGGGAGTCGCCAAGTGGTAAGGCACCGGATTTTGATTCCGGCATTCGTAGGTTCGATCCCTACCTCCCCAGCCAGCATTTGGTGATGTCGTCGTCGCCGCCCGTCATGGTGCGTCGAGTAGTCCGTTACGAGCGAATCGGAGTCCCCCGCGATGCTTGATCGTCTGATGGTGTTTACAGGCAATTCGATTCCGCAGTTGGCCGCGGATGTCGCCGGCCATCTGCACGTTACGCTCGGACGCGCCAAGGTCGGTCGTTTTTCCGATGGCGAAGTGATGGTGGAGATACTCGAAAACGTGCGAGGACGCGACGTTTTCGTGATCCAGTCGATTTGCCAGCCGACCAACGACAACTTGATGGAATTGCTGGTGATGGTCGATGGCTTAAAGCGCGCCTCGGCGGGCCGCATCACGGCGGCGATTCCGTACATGGGGTATGCGCGGCAGGACCGGCGGCCGAGTTCGGCGCGGGTGCCGATCACCGCCAAGGTGGTGGCGAACATGCTCACCACGGTGGGCGTTGACCGTGTGTTGACCATGGATCTGCATTCGGAACAGATACAGGGATTTTTTGATATCCCGGTAGACAATGTTTACTCCGGCCCGGTGTTGCTGAGTGACGTGTGGAAAAAGAATTACGACGAGCTGGTGGTGGTGTCGCCTGACGTGGGCGGTGTGGTGCGCGCGCGCGCGCTGGCCAAGCGCCTGGAAGCGGATCTGGCGATCATCGACAAGCGCCGTCCGCGTCCGAACGTGTCGACGGTGATGAACATCATCGGCGAGATCGAAGGCCGTAACTGCGTCATCATCGATGACATGGTGGATACCGCGAACACGCTGTGCGAGGCCGCCGCCGCGCTGAAAAAACGCGGGGCGGCGAAAGTGATGGCGTATTGCACGCACCCGGTGTTGTCGGGCAAGGCGATCGAGAGAATTTCGAATTCGGAGCTGGACGAGCTGGTGGTGACCGATACCATTCCGTTGCGCGAGGACGCCAAGGCGTGCGAGCGCATCCGCGTGTTGTCGATCGCGGGATTGTTCGCCGAAACCGTGCGGCGCATCAGCGCCGACGATTCGGTGAGTTCGTTGTTTGTCGAATAGAAATGTAGTTTGGCGGTACAAGTTTTAGCCGGGATATATGTGTTGGGCGAGTCTGGTTTTTTAACCCGAAACGATCTGGTCGCGGACGTTTCGATTCTCAGGAGTATCAAATGAAAATAGCTGTAACTGCTTACCCGCGTACGCTACAGGGCACGAGTGCGAGCCGCCGCCTGCGTATCACGGGACGCGTCCCCGGTATTGTGTACGGGGCCGACAAACCGGTGCAAAAAGTCGAGCTCGATCAGGCTGCCGTATTGCGGCATCTGAAACTCGAAGCGTTTCACGCTTCAGTACTCGATCTGACCGTGGACGGCGTGACCACGCCCGCGCTGCTGCGCGATTTCCAGATGCATCCGTTCAAGCCGATTGCGTTGCACGTGGACTTCCAGCGCGTCGACAAGAACAAGAAAATCCACATGAAAGTGCCGCTGCACTACATCAATGCCGATATCTGCGTCGGCGTCAAAGTCGGCGGCGGCGTGGTGCAACACATCATCAACGATCTCGACATTCTTTGTCTGCCGGATGACCTGCCGGAATACATCGAAGTGGACGTCACGAATTTGGCGGTGGCGCATTCGATGCACGTCAACGACCTGGTTTTCCCCAAGGGTGTCGAGCCGATTCCCCGCCAGAAAAAAGAGAACCCCGGGGTCGTCACCGTGCAGTTGCCGAAAGAAGCGCCAGCCGAGGAAACCGCAGTGGTTGCCAAGGCCACCGAGATCACCAGCCAGAAACCGGAAGATCCGAATGCCGCGGGCGGCAGCACCAAGGATGGCGGCAAGAAAGAAGCCCCGAAGAAAGAACCTGCCGCCAAGAAAGAGGGCGGCAAGTAATCGGGTTGATCGTTTCCGAATTTGCTGGTTCGTTCCGCCCGCCGTATCGTCTCGATATGGCGGGTTTTTTTATGGGCTATTCGGTATGAAGCTGGTGGTCGGACTGGGAAATCCAGGAACCAAATACGAGCGCACGCGGCACAACGCCGGCTTTTGGTGGGTGGACCTCATCGCGAATCAGGCGCGCGCAACGTTTCGGCGTGAATCGCGGTATCAGGGTTCCGCCGCGAAACTATCCACGCCGGGCGGCGATATCTGGTTGCTCAAACCCGAAACCTTCATGAACGTATCGGGGCAGGCGGTGGCGGCGTTGGCGAGCTATTACAAAATCGCCGCCAGGGACATCCTCGTCGCGCACGACGAACTTGATTTACCGGCGGGCGGTGTCAAACTCAAATGCGGCGGCGGGCTGTCGGGCCACAACGGGTTGAAAAGCATCGCCGCCAGTATCGGCACGCAGGATTTTTGGCGCCTGCGCATCGGCATCGGACATCCGCGCGATTTGACCGCGTCGGAGCAGGAGGTCGTTGATTACGTGCTGCACGCGCCGCGCGCGGAGGAGCAGTTGGACATCGACAAAGCCATGTCGCGTGCAATGGACGTATGGCCGCAAATGATCGCGGACGAGATGGAAGCGGCAATGTTGAAGTTACACACTAAAAATTAGCGCAATGGAAAAATCATGTCCTTAAAATGCGGCATCGTTGGTCTTCCCAATGTCGGAAAATCCACCCTCTTTAACGCGCTGACCAAGGCCGGCATCGCGGCGGAAAATTATCCGTTCTGCACCATCGAGCCCAACGTCGGTATCGTCGAGGTGCCGGACGCGCGGTTGAACGCGCTGACGGCGATAGCCAAGCCCGAGAAGGTGATTCCCGCTGTTGTCGAGTTCGTTGATATCGCTGGGCTGGTGGCGGGCGCTTCCAAGGGCGAGGGTCTGGGCAACCAATTTCTGGCGAACATTCGCGAAACCGATGCCATTGCCCACGTAGTACGTTGCTTCGATGACGAGAACGTGGTGCATGTGTCGGGCAAAATCGATCCGATTTCGGACATCGAAACCATCAACACCGAGCTCGCATTGGCGGATCTCACCGCGGTGGATCGCCAGTTGGCCAAAAGTATCAAGCTCGCCAAATCGGGCACCGACAAAGAAGCGCCGCGCATGATCGCGCTGATGGAAAAATGCCAAAAAGTATTGAATGAAGCCAAGCCTGTGCGTTCGCTCGATCTTTCGGCGGAAGAAAACGCGATACTTAAGCCGCTGTGCCTGATTACCGCCAAGCCCGCGATGTTCGTGGCCAACGTCAAGGAAGGCGGCTTTGAAAACAACCCGCATCTTGACGCCGTGCGGCGTTATGCCGCAGGCGAGCACGCGCCCGTGGTGGCGGTGTGCGCCGCGATCGAAGTCGAGATTGCCGAGTTGAGCGACGAAGACAAAGCGATTTTCCTTGCGGACATCGGCATGACCGAGCCGGGACTGGATCGGGTGATCGGCGCGGGCTATACGCTGCTGGGATTACAAACGTACTTCACCGCCGGCCCGAAAGAGGTGCGTGCGTGGACCATCCACAAAGGCAACACCGCGCCGCAGGCCGCTGGCGTGATACACACCGATTTTGAAAAGGGGTTCATCCGCGCCGAAGTCATCGCTTATAACGACTACATCGCGGGTAAGGGCGAGCACGGCGCGAAAGAAGCCGGCAAGATGCGGCTTGAAGGCAAGGAGTACATCGTCAAGGACGGCGATGTGATGCACTTCCGCTTTAACGTTTAAAACCCGAGCGCGCCACGTCATACGTCAGCACGATTTTTGGCTATACTTGCCGGTATTCTTTCCAATCGCACAACGAGGAGACCCAACATGGTGAACGTCATTCGTTGCTGGTGTGTACGGTTGCTGGTTCTTGGCGCGGCGTTGGCCGCCGCGGGTTGCATGCATATGCCCGGCACGGGTGGTGCGGGTGGCGCGATTGACCGCGAGCGCCTGTCCAACGCCATTGCGCTGGATGATGTGTCGCAATTGCGCTCGCTGGTGGAGGCCCGCGCCATCGGCGCTAATGACGTGGTACCCGGTGTCGGCTACGGCGCCACGCCGCTGATTACCGTGGCCGGGCGCCACGCCTCGCTGAACGTGTTGCGTTACCTGATTGCCGCCAAGGCCGATCTCAATGCCCGCACGCCGGACAACGATACCGCGCTGATGCTGGCGGCTTTTTTTGCGCACGAGGATCGTGACCGGGGCACGGCATCGCATGACCGTTACGATCAGGTGGTGCGTCTGCTGGTGGAGGCGGGCGCGGAACTCGAAAATTACGGCAACACGTACACACCGCTAGGCTACGCGGCGTATTCGGGCCGTGATAACGCGGTGCGCTACCTGATTGAAAAAGGCGCACGGGTCAACGCTGACGCGCAGGGGCGCGTGATCGGTGTCAACACGCCGCTGATGATGGCGTTGATGCAGGGGCATCGCGGCGCGGCGCGCTATCTGCTGCGCGCGGGCGCCGACCCTGGTGTGCGCGTCGAGGGCGGCATGACGGCGGTCGAAATCGCGCAAAAATACAAACAAACGCACCTGATACAGATGCTGCGCTGCGCCGAGAATCTGCGGCCCGGCGAGTCGTTCAGCCAGCGCTGCGAATAATCCATTTTTTGGCTCAGTGCAAGGGGTCAGCAGTGCAAGGGGTCAGTTCTTGACATTACACTTAACGCAAAGCCGACGCAGTTCTGCGGAAGCTTCGCTTGTCTCAATCGCACGCTGGATTTTCGATATCCGCGAAGGCGAAACCTCGCAACGTTGCGCGACGACTGGCAAGGACAGGTTGGCCGCGCGGCGCAGCAGATAAGCCCACGCCTGAAACGCCTCCTGATGCGTGCGGCTGCGTAATGCATTCTCGTCCCTGATGCCGTAGGCAGTCAGCACCCAGGTAGTCACCGTCGAGGCCGACGGGCGGGCCGGACGCCGTTGCTGGCGCGGCACATTGGCGGCGGGTGCGGCCTGCGCGCGCGAGGCCATGCGCTTGAGAAACGGCGCACTGCCCAGCCAAATTTGCCCCGTGAGGTCTTTCCAGGGCGATGACTGCGTGAGGCCCTGTAAGACAAACCGCTCGTAGGCCGCCGCCGGATCGCGCCCATCCAGCAGCCCACGCGCCCAGCCTGCAATCAGCCAGTCTGGCGCGGCCAACTTTCCTGCACTCGCGCGGTAACTACTCCACGCCCAATCGGCTGCGTGTTTGACCATGCGCGCACGCACGGGATTGAGCACAATGTAACGGCAAAGCTCCAGTCCGTAGCTATCCTTGTCCACCACAATACTTTTGTAGCGGCCCTGAAACAAATGCCCCACCCGCGTGTGGCGGCGATTAAAGGCTTGGGTATACACCCCGTTCAGCCTGCGCATGCCAGCAACCAGATTGGCTTCGGGTGTTTCGATGAGCAGATGGTAGTGATTGTCCATCAGGCAGTAAGCGTAGCAACGCCAGCCTTGTTGGCGGATTTCTTTGCCGAGTAAATCCAGAAATAACTGGCGATCTTCGTCATCTGCGAAGATGTCGGCACGCGCGTTGCCGCGCGCGGTCAGGTGATAAAGCGCACCGGCGAATTCGAGTCGGAGAGGGCGGGCCATGGGGTAATTTAAATCTTGAATGGTGTAATGTCAAGAACTGACCCCTATCCGTAAAGCTCCAGTCCGTAGCTATCCTTGTCCACCACAATACTTTTGTAGCGGCCCTGAAACAAATGCCCCACCCGCGTGTGGCGGCGATTAAAGGCTTGGGTATACACCCCGT
>CAWUUY010000322.1:0-3012 GCA_963924885.1 uncultured Burkholderiales bacterium
GCCGCCTTTGTAGGGCACGTGCTGCATATCAGTTTTCGACGCGATCTTGAAAATTTCAGCCGCCAGATGGCCCGGCGAGCCGCTGCCCGACGATGAAAATCGTACGTGTCCTGGTCTTGCGCGCGCGAGTTCGATCAGTTCGCGCACCGATTTGGCCGCCACCCCCGGATGCACCGCGAGTAGCAGCGGATATTGCGCGATCAGCGACACCGGGGTGAAATCCGTGATCGGATCGAACGGCACTTTGTTGAAAATCGCGGGGTTGATCGCGTGCGTGGCCACGGTCGCCATCATCAGCGTGTATCCGTCGGCATTGGCGCGCGCTGCGGTTTCCGAGGCCACATTACCGGTGGCGCCAGCGCGGTTGCCGACGACGATTTGCTGGCCCATCGACTGCGCGAGCACGAGGCTGATCTGCCGCGTCAGTACGTCGGTGCTGCCACCGGCGGGAAAGCCGACCAGCATGCGTATCGATTTGTTGGGATAATCCGCGGCAACACCGATGCCGACCGGCAGGGAGGTGGCCAGTATCAGTAGGGTGGCTGCGAGCATGCGGTGGGTTTTGAGCATGGAAGTCTCCGTGTGTGCCTTGATCGCTGACGTTCGGCGCTGACATCCTGAGGGAAAGCTTACGCCTGTATTGTGACTGGCGTATGACGCAATGATGCATTGCTGAAATCGACAGATAAGGTAAGAATCGCCTTTTCCAGCTCGAGCAAAGGCATGGCCATGGCACAGACAGACACGCGTCCCCCGGTTCACGTCAACGGCACGGCCTATCGTTGGCCCATACGGCCGGTTGCGGTGGTGTGCATCGACGGCGGAGACCCGCGTTATTTGCAACAGTATCTCGCGGACGGTGTAATTCCCAACATCGCCCGCTTCATGCAGCGCGGCTTCAGCACCGTGGCCGACGGCTCCATGCCGAGTTTTACCTGTCCGAACAATATGTCCATCATCACCGGCACGCCGGTGTCGCGCCACGGCATTTCGGGCAATTACTACCTCGACACCGCCACCGGCAAGCCCGTGGTGATGACCGGGCCGGAGCTTTTGCGCGGCGATACCATCCCGGTGAAATTTGCCGAGGCCGGCGCACAAATCGTGTCAATCACGGCCAAGGACAAGCTGCGCAAGCAGCTCGGCAAGAACCTCAACATCGCCAATGGCAATGTCAGTTTTTCGTCGGAGTTTGCGTCTAAATGCACGATGGCAGAGAACGGCATCGACAACGTACTTGATTTTATCGGCGCGCCGCAGCCGGACATGTACTCGATGGAGCTGTCGCTGTTCGTGCTCGACGCGGGGATCAAGCTACTCGAACAGCGCCACCGCGACATACTCTATCTCTCGCTCACCGACTACGTGCAGCACAAGTACGCGCCGCATGAATCGGAGGCAAGGCGCTTTTATCAGGCGCTTGACCAGCGCTTTGGGCGGCTGGAGGCGCTCGGTGCGCTGGTCGCGCTGACCGCCGATCACGGCATGAGTGACAAATCAGATGCCGCGGGCAAGCCCAACGTGATCTGGCTGCAGGACATACTCGATGCCAAGTTCGGCAAGGGCGACGCGCAAGTGATCTGCCCGATCACCGATGCCTTTGTGGCACATCATGGCGCGCTCGGCGGCTTTGTGCGCGTGTGGTGCCGGGGCAAGGCAACGCCGGAGCAGATCATCGACGTGATACGCGGGCTGCCCGGCATCGAGTCGGTGATGGATAAAGAGACGGTGTGCCGGCTGCACGAGATGCCTGCGGACCGCGAAGGCGACGTTGCGGTGATTGCGAGCGAGCATGTCTGTATCGGCGCATCCGCTGCCGATCACGACCTGTCGGGGCTTGAAGGCCACCGGCTGCGCACTCACGGCGCGTTGTCGGAAGCCAAGGTGCCGTTCATAATTTCAGAGCCGCTCAACGATGCCTACAAGTTGAAGGCGAGCGCCGCGACGCTCAGGAGCTACCAGGTCTTCGATTTCGCGCTGAACGGCGCGGTGCCGTAATACGGGATCAATCCACCCGCGCGCCGGAAAGTTTAATCACATTCGCCCACTTGGCGATTTCGGATTTCACGTGCGCGGCCAACTGCTCGCGCGTGCCGCCCACCGGCACCACGCCTTCTTCGCCGAGTCGCGTTTTGATGTCCGCGCTTTGCATAATTTTTGCCACCTGCGCGTTGAGCACATTGAGGATGTCCGCTGAGGTTCCCGCCGGCGCGAACAGCCCGTACCACTGGCTCGACTCGTAACCTTTCAACCCCGCCTCGGCGACGGTGGGCAAATTCGGCATCACCGGCAGCCGCTCGCGGCTGGTGACGGCCAGCGCGCGCAGCCGGTTGGTTTTGATATGCGGCCCGGCGTTGATCGCGGGCAAAAACATGATCATCGCTTCGCCGCCCAGCAGGCCGATCATCGCCGGGCCGGAGCCGCGATACGGAATGTGCTCCATCTTCACCCCGGCCATCACGTTAAAAAGTTCGCCCGCGAGATGCGGCGTGCTGCCGCTGCCCGAACCGGCAAAACCGATGACACCGGGCTTGGCTTTCGCCAATGTGATGAGTTCGCTCACCGACTTGGCCGGCAATGACGGATGCGCCACCAGCACATTCGGGCCAAACGCAATCAGACTGATCGCCTCGAAATCACGCACCGGATCGTACGGCGCTTTGCGATACAGACTCGGCGAGGTGACAAAATTCGCGCCGTTGACCATCAGGGTGTAGCCGTCCTTGGCGGACTTGGCGACGACCTCACTGCCAATCATACCGTTGGCTCCGCCGCGGTTTTCAACTACGAAGGTGCGGCCCAGGCTCTCGGAGAGTTTCGACGCGGTGAGGCGGCCAATGCTGTCCACGCCGCCGCCGGGCGGGAAGGGCACGACGATGCGCACGGGGGCGGTGGGGTATTGTGCGTGTGCGGGTGTCGTAATAAAGCTGCCAGATGCCAGTGCGGCAACCACGACAAACGTATCGATGCAAGCAGTCGCTGAAAATCCAAATCCGTCATTCCCGCGAAGGC
>CAWUUY010000323.1:0-11716 GCA_963924885.1 uncultured Burkholderiales bacterium
AACATTGCCACGCCGGATCACGCCGACGCGGAACTGCGCGCGATGCGCGACGGCGGCTTGCGCGGGCGGTTTTCGTATGGCACGGTTCAGGGCGCGCCGAATGATCAGCCGATAGATCTCGCCGGGTTGGCGAAAATCAAACAGCAATGGATACCCAACGACGGCAGGCTCACGCTCGGCATTTGCTCGCGCAACGTGGGCGATGACACCAACCCGCTGC
The DNA here is from genome assembly GCA_963924885.1 of uncultured Burkholderiales bacterium. GTDB lineage: Bacteria > Pseudomonadota > Gammaproteobacteria > Burkholderiales > SG8-41 > UBA5216. The sequence goes on from CAWUUY010000323.1 coordinate 221, forward strand.
GCGGCAATATTTCAGTTGATATGGCGCGCAAGGATTGGGGCGGCGCGCGCGCGTTGGGGCTGCCGATCACCATGCACACCTCGGGGCAAAGCCCGATCCTGCTGCTGGAAAAGGCCGGGCTGTTGGGACCCGATGTGCAACTGGTGCATCCGCTGCTGACCACGGTGGAAGAGCGGAATATTTTGAAAGTGCGCGGCGTGAGTTACAGCACCTCGCCGGTGGGTGAATCGCAGCGTCCGGCGAGTGCCGGCGTGATCCAGTTGGCCGAGTTGCTGGAATCCGGCGTCAAGGCCAGCCTGTCGATTGATCTTACCGGCACCTATAACGTGGATTTTTTCCAGTGCATGCGGTTTCTGTACCATTTGCACCGGCACCGCGTGGGCGCGCGCGTGGCATTGACCGCGAAGCGTCTGGTGCGGCTCGCCACACTCGACGGCGCGGTCGATCTGGGCATCGCAGATCGCACCGGTTCACTAACGCCCGGCAAACGCGCGGATATGATTCTGGTGCGCACCGGCGACATCAACATGGCGCCGATGGCTGATCCGTACGAAGCGCTGGTGAATCTGGCGCAGCCGCGCAATGTCGATACGGTGATTGTCGATGGCCGCATACTGCTACGCGCGGGGCGGTTTACCGTGCTGGACTACGCCGAGGTGCTGCGCGAGGCGATTGAGGCGGGCAAGGCCTTGCGCGTTCGTGCGGGCGTGTAGTTATTTCTACATAAGTATTTGTTTTTATTGATATTTTTATGATATCATCAGCCATGATTACCCCATCCACACCCTCCGACATTGTTCTTACCACCCTCAACGCGCGCTACGTGCATGCGGCGCTGGGGCTGCGTTATCTCGCGGCCAATATGGGTGAACTACAAGCCCGCACGCGCATCGTCGAATTCGTGCTGGGCCAGCGCGCGTTTGAAATCGTCGAGGATTTGCTGGCGTTAAACCCGCGCATCATCGGCATCGGCGTGTATATCTGGAACGTGGAGGAATCCACGCGCGTGGTGGCGTTGCTCAAAAAGGTGGCGCCGAACATCACCGTGATCCTCGGCGGGCCGGAAGTGAGTTTTGAAACCGGCGAGCAGCGCATCTGCGCGCTGGCCGATCATGTGATTACCGGCTGGGGCGATGTGACGTTTCCGAAGCTGGCGGCGGACATTCTCAACGATGCTAAACCAGCGCTCAAGGTGATTGCCGGTGTGCAGCCGCCGCTCGATGACATCACGCTGCCGTACTCGCAATACACCGATGTGGATATCGCCAAGCGCTTTATTTACGTCGAAGCCTCGCGCGGCTGCCCGTTCAAGTGCGAGTTTTGTTTGTCCGCACTGGACAAAACCGCGTGGCCCTTCGAGCTCAATGCCTTCATGGGTGAGATCGAAAAACTCTACCAGCGCGGCGCGCGTAATTTCAGGTTTGTCGATCGCACCTTCAACCTCAAGGTGGCGGTGAGTGAGCGCATCCTCGAATTTTTTCTGGCGCGTATGGATGGCAATCTTTTTTTGCACTTCGAGCTGATCCCGGATCATCTGCCCGACCGGTTAAAGGACATCATCGCTAAATTTCCGGCGGGTGCGCTGCATTTCGAAATCGGCATCCAGACCTTTAACCCGGACGTGCAGACGCGCATCTCTCGCCGGCAGGACGACACGCAGGCCGAGGCGAACATCCGCTGGCTGCGCGAGCACGCACTGATCCACGTTGACCTGATCGCCGGCTTGCCGGGCGAAGACCTCGCCAGCTTCGGCCGCGGCTTTGATCGGTTGCACGGCTTGAAGCCACACGAAATTCAGGTGGGCATATTGAAGCGCCTGCGCGGCGCTCCCATCGACCGCCATACCGAAGTGCATCAGCTGCGCTTTAACCCCGATCCGCCGTATAACGTGCTTGCCACCGATTGCATCCCGTTTAACGACATGCAGCGTATTTCGCGCTTTGCGCGCTACTGGGATTTGGCGGGCAACTCCGGTCGCTTTCATCAGGCGCTGCCGCTGTTGCTGGGGGATGCGCCCTTCGATAATTTCATGCGCTTCGCGGATTGGCTCTACGGCGAGACGCACAAGACGCACGAGTTCGCGTTTGAACGGCTGTGTGAGTTTATGCAGGTGTTCCTCACGCGGGAGTTGCGCGTTGGTACCACCGTGGCGACCGATGCCGTGCTCACCGACTATCAGGCCAGCGGCGCGCGTGGGCGGCTGGCGTTCATGGATGCCGGCGTGCGCCCGCGTGACGCGCAAAGCGCCACCGCGCGGGCGCGTATGCGGCAGGCGCGGCATGTGACGGCGTAGTATTGTTAGTATATGTTTTAATTGAATAATTTGTGAGGCATGCATGAGACGATTTGATCCCCACGAGTTTTCCCGCAACGTGCTGGGCGAAAAACTGCAATCGTGCAGCGAAGACGACCCGGTGACGGGTTTTTATCGCGACGGTTGTTGCAACGTCGGCCCGGATGATCTGGGCGTGCATGCGGTGTGCGTGCGACTGACCGTCGAGTTTCTGGCGTTCAGCAAGGCGCGTGGCAATGATCTTTCCACGCCGATGCCGCAATTTGGTTTTGACGGCTTAAAGCCCGGCGATCAATGGTGTTTGTGCGCTGCGCGCTGGAAAGAAGCGTTTGACGCCAACGCCGCGCCGCGCGTGGTGTTGCGCGCTACGCACGAGGCGACGCTGGCGTTTGTGTCGCTCGAAGACTTGAAAAAATTCGCGGTTGATTTGAGTTAGGAGAAACCCGCATGGCTGACTACGATGGCAATACGCAACTGGCACTGCCCGCGGATAGTCTGGTCACGCTCACCCACGTGGTCTACGCGCTGCATGCGTTCAGCGCGATTACGGGTTTAACCACGGCGGCCTTCATCGTCACCGCGTTTCTCACCGGCTGGCCGTCGATCATCGCGGTCATCATCAATTACGTGAAGCGCAGCGACGTGCGCGGCACGTTTCTCGATTCACATTTCTCGTGGCAGATACGCACGTTCTGGTGGGCGTTGCTGTGGTTTGTGCTGTGGGCGCTGGTGTCCATCCCGTTATGGATTTCCCTGGTAGGCATTCCCATTTCATGGGGGCTGGTCATTGTATTGGGCATCTGGGTGGTCTACCGCATCATTCGCGGCTGGCTCGCGCTGGTATCACGCAAACCCATGCCCACGTAGTCACGTAGCCATGCGCATCGACAAGTGGCTGTGGGCCGCGCGCTTTTACAAGACCCGCTCGCTGGCGCAACAGGCGGTGGAAGGCGGCAAGGTCACGATCAGCGGCGAGCGCGTCAAACCATCGAAGGAATTAAAAACCGGCGACGGCCTGCTGATACGTATCGGCGCGTTCGAGTGGGCGATTACGGTGATGCAACTCAGCGACAAGCGCGGCTCCGCCACCGTGGCGCGCACGCTCTACGAAGAATCCGCCGCGAGTCAGGCAAAACGCGCCGAACAATCCGCGCTGAAAAAACTTAACGTCGAGCCGGCGGCCGAGCGCCACGGACGTCCCACCAAGCGCGAGCGGCGTGAATTGGATCGCTGGCGCGAGCTATAAAATAATGAATAAAAACAAATACTTAAGTAATTTTACTGCCACGGCGCCTGCACCACCTCGCCCTTGATCGTGGTGCGGTGCATGATGCGCCGTTGCGTGACATCGACCTCGGTGCGGTAGTGCATGCAGCAGCGGTTGTCCCACAAGATGCAATCGCCGACGCGCCAGTGATGCGTCCAGGCGTATTTGTCCTGCGTGGCGTGCGCCCACAGTTTATCGAGCAGGGCTTCGCTGTCGGCGGTGGATAGGCCGTGGATGTAGTTCGACGGCCACACGCGGCGGCGGCCGAGATACAGCGCGCGCCGACCCGTCACCGGATGTACGCGCACCAGCGGATGCGTGGGGCCCTCGACTTCTTCGGGTTGGGTGGGTAGATTTACACCGGGGCGCAGCACGCCCGCGCTGTTGCGGCTGGAGTCGTGTACTTGCGATTTGCCTTCAATGGCGCGCTTGAGATCATCGGGCAGATCGTCGTAGGCGCGGTATTGGTTGTTGAACGAGGTGTCGCCGCCGCCGTTGACCGGCACTTCCAGCGAATACAGCATGCTGCCGGCGGGCGGTGTTTTCACATACGAGTTGTCTGTGTGCCACACTACCTCGTAACTGCCCAGCCCGCCGTTATCCATCACCGGTTTACCGCCGGGGCCGACATTGGAAATAATGCTCACACTCGGGTGGCGCGAGATCATGTACTCGTCGTCTACTTTTTCACCGACGTTCAAGTGGTATTTACGCGCGGCGGCCTCGTGCGGCGGGCCGAACACGCCCGACACCGCCATCAGTTGATCGTCGTCGATTTTTTGTCCGTGCCAGACAATCACCATGTGCTTGGCCCACGCCTGACGCAGCGCTTCTTTGACATCGTCGGGAATCGGCAGTGATAAATCCATGCCTTGAATCGCAGCACCCACGGCGGCGCCGGTGGGCACGACTTTGAAGGTGGCCAGCGTGTTGGCTGCCAAGGCGGAGCGGGGAGAGGTATGGGCTGAAGTTTGCATGGGTTTTCTCCAATGGATAGAAGGCGCTTGTGGTGAATTTTGTTCTTGCTGTCTCTAACGGTCAAGGTGCGCAGTTAAGTAGGGCGAGGGTTATCCCGCCCTACGGTGTTATGGTGCGGTTACTCCGTCTCTGCGATCTGTCCATCGATGTAATACCAGCGCCCGTCCTGCCGCACAAAGCGGCTGGTCTCGTGCAGGCGCTGCGCGCGCCCGCTGCTGTCTCGGCAACGGGCGACAAACTCCACCAGCCCAGCGTCGCCGCCGGCCTCGGTGTGGCGCACTTCGAGACCCAGCCATTTGATCGGTGAGAGTTCCAGATCGCCCGGCGCTGTCGAGGGGTGCCAGGTGGCGAGCAGATAGTTGATATGGCCCACCACGTAGGCGCTGTAGCGCGAGCGCATCAGCGCCTCCGGCGTGGGCGCGTAAACGCCAGCCGCCAACCCCTCATGCCACGGCGCGCAGCAATTCGTGTACGGCTCGCCGCTTTCGCAGGGGCAAGTGGTGCGGGGCGGTAATGCGCGCAGGGTGGTTACGTTGTGTGGTGTTGGCATCAGTTCGCGCGAATATTCAGACGTACGATAACGCTTTCCACTCGTTCATAATCTTTGCGGAACGCCGATTTGACTTCGGTGAGGGTCGCTGGAGGCGCGGCATCTGAACCGTCCGCCGCAAGCCATTTTGCTACGTCGGGCGCATTTATGCCGCGGCCCACGGCGTCGTTCAGTTTTGTCACAACGGGCAGCGGTGTGCCCGTTGGTGCGAACAACCCATATTTGTTGACCACCTCGAATCCGGGCAAGCCGGATTCGCTGATGGTGGGCACGTCGGGATGAATGGCCGCCCTGCGCGCGCCCGTCACCGCCAGCGCGCGCAATTTTCCGGAGCGCACATACGGCGCGCTGGAAATCGTGCCGGCGAACATCAACTCGATGCGTCCCGCCAAAATATCCAGCATGGCCGGCGGCGCGCCTTTGTAAGGTACGTGCGTCATATCGATGCCCGCCATGATCTTGAATTGCTCCATGCCGATATGCCCGGTCGATCCGTTGCCCTGCGAGCCGAAGGAAAGTATCCCCGGTTTCTTTTGGGCGTACGCGATCAGTTCCTTGATCGAGCGCACCGGCAGGGCCGGCGTTACCACCATTACGTACATCTGCGAGGACATCTGTGCGACCGGTATGAACGCCTTGCGGGAATCATAGGCAACCCGCTTCAGCACACTCAACAGGATCAGGGTGTCCGACGTGCTCAGCAGCGTATGCCCATCCGGGGAGGCCTGCGCCGTCAGGTCGAACGCGATCGCGCTGCCAGCGCCGGGGCGATTGTCCACGATCACCGATTGCCGAAATTCGTCGCTCAGCTTGCGGCCGGCGGCACGGGTGACCGCGTCGAGCGCGCCACCCGCCACGTTGCCGACGATAACGCGGATCGGGCGCGCGGGGTAATCGCCGGCCGTCTGCGCCCGCGCAACAGAGGAAATCGCGGGCAGAAACGCGCCGAGAAAAAACGTCAAGAACCCGTTTTTCATTTAGATCATCGAGGTGTATGGCATCCGTAATATCATACGCGAGAACAATCCTCTCAACGAAAGGCGTAACACATCATGGAAACCGGACTCAAGGGCAAAACCGTTTTGATCACCGGCGCAAGCCGCAACATGGGCCGCGTGACGGCGCTGGCGTATGCACGCGAGGGCGCTAACCTGGCGCTGTGTACCAGCGCAAAAATGGAAGGGCTGGAAGAAACTGCACGATTGGCGCGCGCGCTCGGCGCCGAGGTGCTGACGCATCGCTGCGACGTGTCGGATGGCACGCAAGTCGCGGGCTTCGTGGACGCCGCGCGTAAAAAATTCGGCGGCGTCGATATCGCAGTCAACAACGCGGTGTACCGCGCCGAGGCCAAGGGCAAGGGCTTTCTCGATATGCCGTTCGACATCTGGCAGCGCAATATCGAGGTCAACCTTACCGGCCCGTATCACATTTGCCGCAACGTGATCCCCGACATGCAGAAAAAAGGCTGGGGGCGCATCGTCAATTATTCCGGCATTGCGCCGTTTCTGGGCCACGGCGCGCACAAGGCGATGGCCAAGGTCGGCATCATCGGCTTCACCCGCGGGCTGGCGACGGAATTCGCCGCCAATGGAATCACCGCCAACTGCATCGGCCCCGGCGCGATCGCCACCGAACGCGAGACGCATTTGCCGGACAAGGTTTTGCACGCCGGGCAACCCGTGCGCCGCCTCGGCAAGCCCGAAGAAATCGCCGATCTCACGGTCTATCTTTCGAGCGAGCAGGCGGGGTTTATCACCGGGCAGTGTTATCTGGTGAATGGCGGGTGGTATTACCTGTAGCGTGCGCCGTGCGCACGACAACCGTGCGTGTGCGGGGTCTCGCTGTCGTGCGCATAGCGCACGCTACGGGATGTTGACCGGGCGCATCACGGCCCCATCACCTTCGGCGCAATCGGTATCTCGCCAAATCTGCTTTGTTATTGTTTGCCAAAGCTCAACGGGTTTTGCTTCCATTCACGGTAAATGGGCTGAAGTTCGGATGGAATTTCCGCCTCGAACGCATGATCCACGGGCCACGCCGGCATTCTGTCTATCACGGCTTGCAGCAATAGCGCTCCTTGTCGTGCGTCTTTTGGGCGCTTGTCGCTACGCCGCTTGGCTTGCTTGGACAGCCACATTTTATGCAGCGCCATCCAGCGCGGATCGGGCGCCACGATGCGCGCCGCGATGAGCTTTGCCGAGAGCGAGCAAATCACTCGCTCCAAGGGCCGTCCGCGCAAGAGCCACTCCTGTTCCATCAGTGGTATCGGCCGCAATTCGCCTTGGGGCAGCGACTCGCTGACGGAGGGCGCACAGAGCGGTTCGACCTCATAGGCGCGCGCGTTGCGCGCCTGAAAAGTGCGCTCGGTATTCAGGGTCCAGGTGGAATCCATTTCCTTTAACACGGAAAATAGCGTGGCCGGCACGCCATTGCTGCCCAGCACCTGTTTTCCCGTCCAGGCAAGAGCAAAATCCTCGGTCGCGTCCCATCCCGCGAGGAACCGCCCGCCTACCTCGATTTCATACGCCGGAAATGCGCTGGCCCCACCACCAAAAAAGCGTCGCCCAGCATTTTGCGACTATCGAGTTCAAGCAGGATTTTTGCCGCTTCGACCTACAGGGACGGCAAGCGCGCTGGCCGCCAGAACAGGGTGGTGCTGTTCAGCGCACCTTGGGTTTGTTCGAGGGGATGCTTGAGTTCTTTTTTTTGGGCGTCGTAGTTCGCCTTGATGGATTCCGTTTCCGCCGAGCGAGGCCCCAGCGATTTACCATCGCCGCGCGCATTGCGAATTTGATACAGGTAATCCTTGCCGGCTGACGGGTGCCATTTCAGATGATAGGGCAGTTGCCGCAGTTCGCGAGACACGGAGACGAGCGCGTCGTACTGCATTTCCAGATTGCCGATGAGCCGGAGTTGCTCGGCATTAAAATCCATGTAGTCCAAAGGATTTGCCCTGTGTTTTTACTAAATTTATATATTACAGAACAAATCTTTTAAATTCAATTACTTATGATTTACCCCCCCCTAAATCACCCGCGCTGCGCGCCGGGCTTGCCATTCTCAACCACAAACGCCGCCAAATCGCTCACTGTCGCCTGCGGGTCGGTCACTTGTGACACCACGCGCAGTTTGGCATTGCACTGCGCGGGCGTCACATCAAACGCGGTATAACCACGCCGCGTGCCATTTGAGAATTTCAGATGCGGGTTGTTTTGCAGCGCCAGCAAGGTGATTTTTTCATTGGGGCCTTGCGAGGTGATCGAGGTGCCGACGAATTCCGTCGCGATCACTGGTGATTTAGCGTCATCAAAATCCACCTTGAGATCGGCGACGATGGCGTTGTGCACGTCTCCGCCCAACACGATGGGGTTGCTCACCTTGCGCCCGGCGATGTGACCGAGCAGCCGTTCACGCGCCTTGGGGTAACCGTCCCAGCCGTCGGTCCAGTAGCCTTGTTCGCCGCCGACCATGCGCGTTTGTTTCGCCATCAGCGTTTGCTGCGCGATGAGGTTCCAGCGCGCGGTGGATTTGTCGAGCGCGGCGTGGAGCCAGCGTTCCTGTTCCGCGCCGAGCAGCGTCAAATCGGGCGAAAGGCGCTCCGGGCAATCGGTGTCCTTGACCACCGTGCTGCCGCCGCGCCCCGCGCGCGGGCACACCTGGTGCGAGCGATACTGCCGGTCATCCAGCACGAATACGCGCGCCAGCTGCCCGAAGCCGGCCTCGGTGTAGATGCGCGCATCGGGCCCGCGCGGACGCGCCCACGCTGGCAGCGGCATGTGCTCGTAAAACGCCTGATACGCGGCGGCACGGCGCTTTAAAAATTCATCGGGCGGATCGAGATCCTGCGAACGATCATTGGCGTAATCGTTATCGACTTCGTGATCGTCCCACGTCACCAGCCACGGGTGCGCCGCGTGCGCGGCCTGCAAATCCGCGTCACTTTTATACAGCGCATAGCGATTGCGATACTCCACCAGACTCATCGGCTCGCCCACGCCGTGACTGCGCACGCGGGTGCTACCCCACGAGGCCTCATAAATGTAATCGCCAACGTGTATCACCAGCTCGAGATCATCACGCGCCATATGGCGATAGGCGCTGAAGTAGCCTTGCTCGTATTGCTGGCACGAGGCGAGCGCGAAACGCAGGCGGTCATGCGCGGCATTCACGGCGGGCGCGGTGCGAAAGCGTCCCGTTACACTGGTCGCGCTGCCCGCATGAAAGCGATACCAGTAAACGCGTGCCGGTTGCAGCCCGCTGATTTCGGCATGCACCGAGTGCCCCAGCTCCGGTGCCGCACGCTCGGCGCCTTTGCGCAGCACGTTACTGAACGATTCGCTGTCGGCGATTTCCCAAGCCACCTCCACCGCCGCATCCGGCATGCCGCCGCCGTTCAACGCATCGGGTGCCAGCCGCGTCCACAGCACAACGCCGCTGGGCTGCGGATAGCCGGACGCGATGCCGAGGGTGAAAGGGTTTTTGTCAAAACGCGGTTGCGCCCACACACGCGGCATCGCCGACGACATGGCGAGGCCGGTGGCGGCGAGCAGGAACGTACGGCGGGAGGGCGGGGTGGTGAACATGGGGTTGTTACGTAAGTATTTGTTTTAAAACGGTATTGTTTTGAATCCCTGCTGTATCTGCTGGCCGGCTAACGGAGCATACCGCGTATGCGTGCCTACGCATGGGGAGACTGAGGTGAATTAGCTGTATATAATACCAGTCACGTCAATCGCTGCCCAACCCACCCATGCGCGCAGTACTCCAGCGCGCAGCCGCTGCAACCGCGCCGCGTTACGAGCGCCGCCGTCCCGAACAAACGCCACTCTACCGGCTGGTGCGCGAGCACTACGAGACCTTTGCCGCCGAGGTGGAACAAGCCGGCGCCGTGCTGCCCCAATTGGTCAAGGACGAATTCGACGCCTACCTTGACTGCGGCATCCTCGCCCATGGATTCCTGCGCCTGACCTGCGACGGCTGCGCGCGCAACACGCTGGTGGCGTTCAGTTGCAAGCGGCGCGGCATCTGTCCGTCGTGCGGCACGCGGCGCATGGCCGAGACCGCCGCCGATCTGGTGGACCACATTCTGCCACGCGTGCCGGTGCGGCAATGGGTGCTGTCGTTCCCGATACCGCTGCGCAGCCTGTTTGCCATCCACCCCGACCTCATCACCCCTGTGCTACGCATCGTCCACCGCGCCATCCACACGCATCTCATCAAACAGGTAGACACCGAGCGCAAAGACGCCCACACCGGCGCTATCACTCTCATCCAGCGCTTTGGTAGTGCCGCCAATCTGAACATCCACCTGCACGGGCTGGTTCTGGATGGGGTTTACAGCACGGCGGGCAGCGAAGAAGCGCCGGTGTTCATAGAAGCTGCGGCCCCCAGCCACGAGCAACTGCAAACCCTGCTCGGCAAGATCATCCGGCGCATCCTGAAGCTGCTCACCCGGCTGGGCCACCTGATCAAAGAGGACGGCATCACTTATCTGACGCGCACGGACAACATCGACCCGGACGACGTAATCGCGCCGCTGCAAGCGGCCGCCAGCACCTGGCGAATCGCGATGGGGCCGAGCGCGGGGCGCAAGGTGTTGAGCTTGCAAAACACATCGACCGTAGGATGGGTGAAACCCATCACAACCCATCTTGCAAAGCTGTGCGTCAACCATCAAGGCTTCAGCCTGCACGCGGGCGTGCGCTGTGACGCGAATGACCGTCAAGGCATCGAACAACTGTGCCGCTACATCACCCGCCCGGCGATTGCCAACGAAAGATTGAGCATCAACCGCGACGGCAACGTCGTGCTCAAACTAAAGACGCCATGGCGCAACGGCACGACGCACATCGTGCTCACACCGGTGGAATTCATGCAGCGGCTAGCCGCGCTGGTGCCAAGGCCGCGGCTGCACCTGATCCGGTTTCACGGGGTGCTGGCACCGAACGCGAAACTGCGCTCGGCGGTTGTTCCTGTGCCGGTGCAAAAGGCAACGGCGGGCGAGGGCGATTGCAAGCACGAACACAGTGGGCAGGTGCGTATGTCGTGGGCGCGCTTGCTCAAGCGTGTATTCGATATCGACATCGAGCAATGCGCATGCGGTGGCAAGTTGAAGCTCGTCGCGGTGATCGAGGAGCCGACGGTGATCGAGAAGATTCTCACGCACCTCGGCTTGAGTCCGCAGCCGCCGCCACGGGCTCGCGCGCGGCGGGTGGATTTGTTCGTTGAGGATTGGGGTTAAAACACGCGCAGTTTTAGAATTAAATCAATGAGTTAATTGGTTTTGTGATGGTGGAATTTTGCGGGATGCGCGGGCAGGCTACTCACGCCTGGTAATTGACCCTGAGCGGGGGCGGGGATAAATTGGGACTTATGCAAAAACGGCGTTTGAAATTCCTATCCCCCCGG
>CAWUUY010000324.1:0-3102 GCA_963924885.1 uncultured Burkholderiales bacterium
GCGCCTGCGTCACGCCTCGATTCAACGCGGCAATCACCCGATTGCGAAGTTCGTCTTGTGCTACCGCCGGTATGTGTTTCATGCTTTGTGTCGTCATGCCCTAACAACGTACTAGGACATGTTTGGTTGACTTGTTAATAATTATTAGAAAACCCTTACCCCTTGCAAAGCGGATAACCCGCGCTGGGCGAAAGTGATGCGCGAGGCGACATACGCATCGAGTGGCCGGCGCCACGCCATCCACGAGCGGCTATTTCGGCCGCGGCGATGGGCGGCGCGCTCTCCAGCGCCTCCAGTTTTTTCAGGTCAATCGCGTTGATCGCCTGCTTGAGATCTTTCATCTCGATGCCGGTATCGCGGATCTCGACCATGAAACGTCCCCCGACAATCATATCGACTTCGCCGCGTTTATCCTTGTCATTCCACTTTTCGTGCATTCTGCGGCCGTTGACGGTGGAGGTTTTTTCGTAGCCATTGGGCGTCTCGCGGTTGATATCCACCATCGTCCACGCCGCAGCGGCCATGCCGGCGAAACCGCTCATCGAACCCGTATCGGTAATTTTCACGCGCAGCCGCCGACCGGCGCCCTCACTGCCCTTATCACCGGATCCATAGCGCGCCTGCACGTGCGAAACCTTGATGCCGGCCGTGGCCGAGCGCTCATCGGATTCTTCGCCGCGCTTCAGGCCATTGATCGACTCCGGCAGCAACGTCTTCAACTCGCGAAAATCCACCGTCTCCACCGCGCCTTTACCGTCGCCACCCATCATCGCGCCGATCATGCCCGACGCCGCCGCCATCGCGTCCGCCTCCTGCTTCATCGCCTCCTGCGGCGACTGCGGCACGCCCGATTTGGCAGCCTTGGCGACTTCCTCCATCTTCTTTGCGGCCTCCGCCATTTTCGCGGCGGCAGCCTCCGCGGCTTCCTGCTCCTTGCTCTTGCCGCAGCCGCTTAACGGCGCTGCGAGTAACAACGCGACCAACAACATCGCAACAAGTTTCTGATCTCGGTTCATGGCGTGCTCCGTGAGAGATTTGACAATGATCATCGTGCGATGCGCGATGCGCGTTATCAATGGCGGCGACACCATGACACTCGACAACCAATGTTTATTCTCCCGTCAAGAATGACGTAACATGGCCGCATCGACACGCCACCAATTGCGAATACAAAACATGCCTTTCACGCCAAACCAGATTGCCTGCTTCGCGCTGGCGCTCACATGTATCGCGCAAACGCCTGCCGTCGCGGCAGCCGAATCATTCCCCACCCGCCCCATCCGCCTGATCAGCCCCTTCGCGCCTGGCGGCGGCAACGACATTATCTCGCGTTCGCTGGGCTCAGCAATATCAAAAGGTCTTGGGCAATCCATCGTCGTCGATAATCGTCCCGGCGCGAACACCATCGTGGCAATGGAAATTCTGGCGCGCGCGACACCCGACGGTTACACACTGCTCACCACCAGCAGTTCGCAGGCGACGAATGCGACGCTTTACGCCAAGCTGCCGTACGATTCGATCAAGGATTTTTCACCAGTGTCGATGGTGGGCGTGAGTCCGCTGGTGCTGGCGGTGAACCCAGCGCTGCCGATCAAGAGCGTAAGTGATCTGATCGCGGCGGCCAAGGCCAAGCCCGGCTCGATTATGTATCCGTCGGCGGGCACCGGCAACTCCACGCATCTGGGCGGCGCGCTGTTCGCGGCGATGGCCGATATTCAGCTCACGCATGTTCCGTACAAGGGTCTCGGCCCCGGCCTGCTGGATTTGATGGCTGGGCGTCTGCATGTGGTGTTCAGCACAGCGCCCTCGGCGATACCGCACATCAAAACCGCCCGCCTGCGCGGGCTGGCGGTAACCACCGCCGCGCGTTCGAATCTGGTACCGCAGTTGCCGACGGTGGCGGAATCCGGCGTGTCGGGTTACGAGGCGGGTTCGTGGTACGGCATCATCGCGCCCGCCGACGTACCGCGCCCGATCGTGGCGCGGCTAAACAAGGAAATCACCGCCGTTCTCGCCACGCCGGATTTCCGCGAGCAATTGATGAACGCGGGCGCCGACCCGATGCCGAATACGCCGGAGCAATTTTCCGCGTACCTGAAATCCGAAATCACCAAGTGGGCAAAGGTGATCAAGTTGTCGGGGGCGAAGGCGGAGGCGCCATAAGTGGTGACGTAAGGTAGCAGCGCACGGGCCGACGAAGCTGGGATACACCTGGGGGAGATGCCAATGATCACGCCGAAAGTCCGCCGTCAGACCGAATGGAAACCGCTGTCCAAAGAAGCCTATCGCGAACGCTTTTACGCGCGTTATCAGGATCCGGCGTTTGACGCGGTCAAGCCCGAACTAGAAAAAGTTTTTGAAATAGCGTGGGACGGCTACATCGTCTATCGCAAATCGCCGCACCAGCAAGCGGCGGGCGCGGGTTTTGCCAACCCGGATCAAAAGCTGCCGGTGGAATGGCTGCAAGCCAAGGCCGCCATCGATGCCGCCGAGAAGCGCCAAAAGCAACCGGGCACGCCGTCGCGCGTCCTCGTCGTCAACGGCTCTACGCGCAGCGAACACACCTGCCCCGGCGAGATTTCCAAAACGCGCCGCTTGGCGCAAGCGGTTGAGCAAACCATCAATGCGATTCCCGGCTTTGAAGTGGATTTCCTTGATCTCTCCACATTGACAGACGAGCCGCTGAAAGTGATCCATCCGTGCAAGGCCTGCGTCTCCACCGCAATGCCGCTGTGCCATTGGCCGTGCTCGTGTTATCCCAATCACGCGCTCGGCCAGACCAACGACTGGATGGCGGATATTTATCCGCGCTGGGTGGCGGCGCATGGCGTGTTTGTGTTGTGCCCCATGCACTGGTATCAAACACCCGCAAGTTTGAAGCTCATGATCGACCGGCTGGTGTGCGCCGACGGCGGCAACACCGACCCCACCACTACCAAGGGCAAAAATCCACTGCTGGCGAAAGAACTCGAACTTAAAGGTTGGGATTACCCCAAGCATCTTGCGGGACGCGCGTTTGCGGTGCTCGCGCACGGCGACGCCGCCGGCCCCGAAAACCTGCGGCGCATTTTGAGCGACTGGCTCACCGATCTCGGCATGATC
>CAWUUY010000325.1:0-4991 GCA_963924885.1 uncultured Burkholderiales bacterium
GATTTGCCGCAGCCGTTGGGGCCGACGATGCCCACCAACTGACCCGGCACTGGAATGGCTGTCGGCTCTACAAAAGACTTGAAACCCGCGAGATTGATATGTGTGAGGCGCAATGGGTTACTTTGACAGAGGTTATAATCGACTTGAATCGGAGCGCCATCGGAGCGCAACCGGATTCCAATTTTCGCTCTATATTCTAACTGATTTACCTCTCGCCGATAATGCCAAGCAAGCCTTCCACCACGCTCGAAACCTTTCCGAATCCGGCGCCACGCCGTGACTACCGGATTCACATGGAAGTTCCTGAATTTACCTGCCTTTGTCCGAAAACCGGCCAGCCGGACTTTGCGACTCTGGTGCTGGATTACGTTCCCGACAAGCGCTGTGTCGAACTGAAAAGTCTGAAGATTTACGCCTGGTCTTTTCGCAATCAAGGCGCATTTCACGAGGCCGTGACCAATCGCATACTCGACGATCTGGTGCGCGTGCTGGCCCCGCGCTTCATGCGCTTGTCCGCGCGCTTTTACGTGCGCGGCGGCATTTTCACCACGGTGGTGGCGCAACACGCCAAACGCGGATGGAAAGCCGCGTCGCTGCCGGATTATGTTGAAGATACCGGCTCGGTGAACACGCGCTGAGCGCGTCTTGTGCCGGGTGCGCGCCAAATTCGCTTTATAATCCTAGTATTGCATGAATTCCGTGTGGCGTGCCGATGAGCACACCGCGGTCACCTGAAAGCCCCCTTTGAATCCCGATCTGGACAAGCTCCAAACCTATCCGTTTGAAAAATTAAGCGCGCTGCTGGAAGGCGCCAAGCCGAATCCCGAACTGACGCCGATTTCGCTGTATATCGGCGAACCCAAGCACCCCACGCCGGATTTCATCAAGCGCGCTCTGATTGACAGTCTGGCCGGCATGGCGATCTACCCCGCCACCGCCGGGACAGTGGCGCTGCGTACGGCCATCACCACATGGGCCGCCCAGCGGTATCGCGTGACGCTGGATCCTGCCACGCAAGTGATTCCCGTCACCGGCAGCCGCGAGGCGCTGTTTTCGTTCGCCCAGGCGGTGATCGATCCGCGCAAACCCGATCCGGTGGTGGTGTGTCCCAACCCGTTTTATCAAATCTATGAGGGCGCCGCGCTGCTGGGACGCGCGACACCGCATTTTCTGAACAGCCTGCCGGCGAATCGTTATGCGGCGAATTTCGCCGACATTCCGGAGGCCGTGTGGAAACGCACGCAGCTGATCTACACCTGCTCACCCGGCAACCCCACCGGGGCCGTGATGTCGCTGGCGGAATGGAAAGCGCTATTCGACCTGTCGGATAAACACGGATTCGTCATCGCCTCCGATGAATGTTATTCGGAGATTTATTTTGACGAAGGCAAGCCGCCGTTGGGCGCGTTGGACGCCGCGCGCCAACTGGGCCGCGACGGCTTTCCGCGGCTGGTGATATTTTCGAGTTTGTCGAAACGCTCCAACGTGCCCGGCATGCGCTCGGGGTTTGTGGCCGGCGACGCCGCCATCATCAAGCAATACTTGCTGTATCGCACCTACCACGGCTGCGCCATGAGCGGTCCGGTGCAAGTGGCCAGCGCCACCGCATGGGGTGATGAAGCGCATGTGATTGAAAATCGGCGCCTGTACCGCGAGAAATTCGAGACGGCGCTTTCGATACTGAAACCGGTATGCGACGTGGATTGGCCTGACGCGGCGTTTTACCTTTGGCTGCCCACAAAAGGCAATGACACCGAATTTGCGCGGCGGCTGTATATCGAGAAGAATGTGACCGTGCTGCCTGGCAGTTTTCTGGCTCGCGATTCGGCAGGCGTCAATCCCGGAACCCGCCGTATTCGTGTAGCCTTGGTATCCACGGTCGAGGAATGCGCGGAAAGCGCACGCCGCATTGCTGATTTCATCGTTAATTTAAAATAATTTATCTTTAATAACAAATACTTACATCGATAACACTTATCATGTCCAATACACTTCAAAGCGTCATCGACAAGGCTTGGGACGACCGGGCCAACATTTCTCCCGCCAAGGCGCCCGCCGGCGTGTATGAGGCCGTCAACGACGTCATTAATCAACTCGACACCGGCGCCCTGCGCGTGGCCGAGAAAATCGACGGCCAGTGGTACACCCATCAATGGATCAAAAAAGCCGTACTGCTGTCGTTTCGATTGCAGGACAACGCCGTGCTGAAAGACGGCTACTCGCAGTATTACGACAAAGTCCCGTCAAAGTTCGCGGGTTTCGGCGCGCATGAATTTGCGCAGGCCGGCTACCGCGTGGTGCCCCCGGCCGCAGCGCGCAAGGGTTCGTTCATCGCCAAGAACGTGATACTGATGCCCTCGTTCGTCAATATCGGCGCCTACGTCGATGAATCCACCATGGTGGATACCTGGGCGACAGTCGGCTCGTGTGCGCAAATCGGCAAGAACGTGCATTTGTCCGGCGGCGTGGGTATCGGCGGCGTGCTGGAACCGCTGCAAGCCAACCCCACCATCATCGAGGACAATTGCTTTATCGGCGCGCGCTCGGAAATCGTCGAAGGCGTGGTAGTGGAAACCGGCGCGGTGATTTCGATGGGCGTGTTCATCGGCCAAAGCACCAAGATCTATCATCGTGAAACGGGCAAGGTGTTGTACGGGCGTGTGCCCGCAGGCTCGGTGGTGGTGCCCGGCTCGCTGCCTTCGCCGACTGGCGAATGCAATCTGTATTGCGCCGTGATCGTCAAACAAGTGGACGCGCAAACCCGTGCCAAAACCAGCATTAACGACCTGCTGCGCGGAGACTAACTCGGTTTGTATAAGCCATCCTTTGCAACCGCCAATTGATATGGGCACAATGCCGTTTGGTCAACTGAAGAATGACGACAAATCGCCGGGGGCGTTAGCCAACGCCGCGACATCGGCGAACAAACCGCAGGACGATATTACCAGCATCAAGCTCAATCTCGACGCGCTTGGCTAAAGCCCCCGCCACTCTCGGCGCGCTCGTACAGCTGGGCGAGCGCTGTTTCATCGCGGCAAAACTCGCCTACGGGCATGGCACCACTAATGCGCGCGACGAAGCGAGTTATCTTGCGCTACACGCGCTGAAATTGCCGCTGAATCAATTACCCGTTCGGCGCCCGGTAACCGTTGAGGAAAGCGCCCGTGTGTTACAGCTATTCGAGCAGCGCGTCCGCCAGCGCGTTCCCGCCGCCTATCTCACGCACGAAGCCTGGCTCGGCCCGCATCGCTTTTACACCGATGAACGCGTGATTGTGCCGCGCTCGTACATCGCTGAACTCTTGCTGGACGACGCGTCGCCGTGCTGGCCCGCGACAAACCGCGTGCGGCGCGCACTCGACCTGTGTACCGGCTCCGGCTGTCTTGCGATCCTTGCCGCCAGACGCTTCAAACAGGCGCGCTTGGACGCCGCGGACATCTCTACCGATGCGCTCGACGTCGCGCGTATCAATGTGCGGCATTATCGGCTGACTAAGCGTATCCAACCCATCGCATCCGACTACTTTCAGGGCCTGGGACGGCGCCGCTACGATCTCATTATTTCAAATCCGCCCTATGTACGCGCTTCCATCATGCGCAAGCTGTCGCGCGAGTACCGTCAAGAACCTGCGCTGACGCTGGCGGGCGGCGGCGATGGACTGGACGCGGTTCGAATTATTCTGGCACAAGCCGCCGCGCATCTAACCGCGGACGGCCTGCTCATGGTCGAATGCGGTCACGCGCGCGACTTGGTGGAGCGCACCTGGCCGCGCTTGCCGTTTTTCTGGCTGGAAACCAGCGGCGGTGATGATTGCGTCTTTGTCTTGTCGCGCGGCGATTTGACGCGGCCCGTCGCCTTGGCGGGACGCGACAACCAATCGACAAGACCGCGCACTTCAGCAGGCTCCAGTTCACCGACCTGACCCCGTTTGAGTCGCGGCGGCAGCTTCAACACGCCGAAGCGCACGCGCATCAACCGGCTCACCGTGAATCCGACCGCCTCAAACATGCGCCTCACCAGGCGATTACGGCCCTCCGTCACCACCACGCGATACCAGTGGTTCGTCCCTTCGCCGCCTTCATCCTCCAGCGAATCAAAATGCGCCTCGCCGTCATCCAGCGTGACGCCGCTACGCAACTGCGTGGCCTGCTCCGGCGTCAACGCGCCAAAAATTCGGGCCGCGTATTCGCGCTCCACTTCAAAGCGCGGATGCATCATGTTATTCGCTAGCTCGCCGGAAGTGGTAAAGATCAGCAGCCCGCTGGTGCTGACATCCAGCCGCCCTATCGACAGCCAGCGCGCGCCGCGCAAATGCGGTAACTTTGAAAACACCGTTTCACGCCCCTGCGGGTCTTCGCGCGTGACGATCTCGCCTTCGGGCTTGTGATAAATCAGCACGCGTGCGGGTTGCGCTGACGATTCTACGCGGATGGTCCGACCATCCACTTGTATCTTGTCGGACGAGCTGACGCGCGTGCCGATCTTCGCCGCCTTGCCATTGACCATGACGCGGGCCGCCTCTATCCACGTTTCCATGGCGCGGCGCGAGCCCAAACCGGCCTGTGCCAGCACCTTTTGCAGCTTTTGTGACTCCACTTCGTGAGTGGTTGATTTGCGTTCTTGGGACTTGGAACTTGGAGGCAATGGGAAAACCTTTTGGGATGTAAGGTGGAATTGTCGCGGCCAGCTTGGAGTGTAACGTGCCGAATGAATACCGCGACCGGCTTACACCGCGCGCCGCTCGATCACCGCCTGCGCCAGCGTGCCGGCATCCACGTGATCGAGTTCTCCACCCACCGGTAAACCGCGCGCAATGCGCGTGACTCCGATATTGCGGGCGGCTAACAACTCACCGATGTAGTGCGCGGTCGCCTCTCCCTCTGCGGTGAAATTGGTCGCCAGTACCACCTCGCGCACCACGCCGTCTGTCGCGCGTTTCAGCAACCGATCCAGATGAATCTCCTTGGGGCCCACGCCATCTAGCGGCGACA
>CAWUUY010000326.1:0-3316 GCA_963924885.1 uncultured Burkholderiales bacterium
GTCGCGGCGTTTGCCGCGAATAGCGGCGCGGTTATCACGCGATTTGACGCGGGCCAGCGTATTGCCAGCGGCGTAGCGGCGGCCGGCACGCTGGTGGCGGTGGGTACTGCGCGAGGAGAACTGCTGGCGTTCAGCAATACCGGCAAAGCCCTGTGGAAAGCGCAGTTGCCGGGAGAGATGCTCGCACCGCCCGCCGTGGAGGGCGATCTGGTGGTGGCGCGGTCCGGCGACGGCACGATTTACGGATTTGACGCGGCAAGCGGCAAGCGCCGATGGGTATATCAACGCGCGACGCCGACGTTGTCGGTGCGCAGCCATGCAGGCGTGGTGATTGATCGCGGCAGGGTGTTTGCCGGATTCCCCGGTGGCCGGCTGGTGGCCATCGCCACCACCAATGGCGGCGCGGCGTGGGACGGGATTGTGGCACTGCCTAAGGGTACTACCGAGCTTGAACGTGTAGCCGATGTCACCAGCTTTCCGGTGGTGGATGAGGTGCGTGCCTGCGCGGTGGCTTATCAGGGGCGCGTCGCCTGCTTTGACGCCGTGCGCGGCTCGGCGATCTGGGGGCGCGATGTGTCCAGCTTCAGCGGCATGGCGGCCGACAACCGCAACCTGTATGTTACGGACGACAAAAACGCGGTGGTGGCACTCGACAAGACCAACGGCAGCAGCGTGTGGAAACAGGATCGGCTGTCGGGACGCGGCGTCAGCAGGCCGCTGGCGCTGGGACGCTACGTCATCGTCGGCGATTATCAGGGCTACGTGCATCTGCTGTCGCGTGACGACGGCTCGTTTGCTGGGCGCATCGCCACCGATGGCAGCCAGATCGCCGCAGCGCCCGTCGCATTGGATATTTCCACCTTTCTGGTGCAAACACGCACCGGTGGCGTATTCGCCATTTCGGTTCAGTAACCGGCCACCCGCCAGCAGACTTGCGCGGCAACCAAACCCCGTCCGAACGTGCGGGTGTTTGGCATAATCCATTCACTCCCTCATGAAACCCACCATCGTCATCGTCGGTCGCCCCAATGTCGGAAAATCGACGTTGTTCAACCGGCTCACTCGCACGCGCGACGCCATCGTCGCCGATGTGCCCGGTCTCACGCGAGACCGCCACTACGGCGAAGGCAAGGTCGGCTTGAAGCCCTATCTGGTGGTCGATACCGGCGGTCTGGAGCCGACCGATGCCGAGGGGGTCTATCGGGAAATGGCGCGCCAGACGCGGCAGGCGGTGGACGAGGCGGACACCGTGCTGTTCGTGGTGGATGGTCGCAATGGCGTGGCGCCGCAGGACATCAATATCGCGGCTGAATTGCGCAAGACGGCGCGCCGGGTGTGGGTGGTGGTCAACAAGGCCGAAGGCATGTCGCGCCCAGCGGTAACCGCCGAGTTTCACGAATTGGGTCTGGGCGATCCGCTGCCGATTTCCGCGTCGCATGGCGAAAACGTCTCCGACCTGATGGATCTGGTGCTGGCGGATTATCCGCATGCCTCCAACGATACGCCGGACAACGATAAGGTGCCGCGCATCGCGGTGGTGGGCCGCCCCAATGTCGGTAAGTCAACGCTGGTCAACGCGCTGCTGGGCGAGGAGCGGGTGGTGGTATTTGACCTGCCCGGCACCACGCGCGACTCGGTGTATGTCGACTTTGAGCGCGAGGGCAAGCGTTATACGCTGATCGACACCGCCGGCGTGCGGCGTCCCGGGCGCGTCAACGAGGCGGTCGAAAAATTCAGTGTCATCAAGACCATGCAGTCGATTAACGACGCTAATGTGGTGGTGCTGGTGGTCGATGCGCAGCAGGATATCGCCGAGCAGGACGCGCATGTCGGCGGCTTTATCATCGAATCCGGCCGCGCGCTGGTGGTTGCGGTGAACAAGTGGGACGGCTTGCCGGAATACGAGCGCGACATGGTCAAGCGCGGGCTGCTGCGCAAACTCGATTTTTTGAGTTTTGCCAAACTGCATTTCATCTCCGCGCTGAAGGGGCACGGCATCGCCGGCATCATGACCTCGGTCGATGGTGCCTTCGACGCGGCCATGGCCAAGCTGTCCACGCCGCGCCTGACACGGGCGCTGGCGGCGGCCATCGCCAAGCAACAGCCGCCGCGCGTGGGGGTGACGCGACCCAAATTGCGTTATGCCCATCAGGGCGGCTCGAATCCGCCCCGCATCATCATCCATGGCAATTCCCTGCAACACGTGCCCGAAAGCTACCGGCGCTACCTGGAACGAT
Source organism: uncultured Burkholderiales bacterium (assembly GCA_963924885.1). Taxonomy (GTDB): domain Bacteria; phylum Pseudomonadota; class Gammaproteobacteria; order Burkholderiales; family SG8-41; genus UBA5216. Next base: position 2,238 of record CAWUUY010000326.1, read on the forward strand.
TCTTCATGGACACGTTCAAACTTCAAGGAACGCCGCTCAAAGTGGAGTTTCGGAGCACCCTGCGTAATCCATATCACAGCGGGTAGCGCGTCGGCGGCCTATTTGGCGCCATATCCGTAACCCACTGGCGCAAAATGAGTTTTTGCAGTACAGTAAAAGTGCATAATTACAACAAGTGAGGGCATCATGAGCAACAAGGGCCAGATGTTACAAGACCCGTTCCTGAACACGCTGCGCCAGGAACACATTCCCGTATCGATCTACCTGGTCAACGGCATCAAGCTGCAGGGGCAGGTGGAATCGTTCGATCAGTATGTTGTGCTGCTCAAGAATACCGTGACCCAGATGGTCTACAAGCACGCGATCTCCACCGTGGTGCCCGTGCGCGCAGTGACCATTTCCACCGACGAGGCCGAATAAGCCGCGTGATGTTGCTCCCGTTGTTGCTTACCGATGTTTGACCGTCCTGGTCGCGGCAGTGGTGCCGGCGGCAGCAGCACCGATGCGGTGCTGGTCGCGTTGGATTTCGGCGACGATGACTACGCTGAAAGCCTCGCGGAAATCCAGTTGTTGGTGTCCAGCGCCGGCGTCACCGCAAAGAATATCGTGCGCGGCAAGCGCGACCGGCCCGATCCGGCGTTTTACGCGGGCAAGGGCAAGGTCGATCAAATCGCTGAGGCCGTGGCCACGGATAACGCGCAAGTAGTTGTTTTTAATCATGAATTGTCACCGGTACAAGAGCGCAATCTGGAAAAGCGCCTGGGCTGCCGGGTCATCGACCGCACCAGCCTGATTCTCGACATTTTCGCGCAGCGCGCCCGCAGTCACGAAGGCAAGCTGCAGGTGGAACTGGCGCAACTCGATCATCTGGCCACGCGGCTGGTGCGCGGCTGGACTCACCTGGAACGGCAAAAGGGCGGCATCGGCATGCGCGGCCCCGGCGAAACGCAACTCGAAACCGACCGTCGCCTGCTGGGCAAACGCGTCAAGGTGCTCAAGGAAAAACTCGTCAAGGTGCAAGGGCAGCGTGCGGTGCAGCGCCGCTCGCGTAATCGCGCACATGTGCTGTCGGTGTCGCT
>CAWUUY010000327.1:0-19290 GCA_963924885.1 uncultured Burkholderiales bacterium
TGCGCGCCGCGCCCGACGGCCACACCATCCTTATCACCTCCGGATCGCATACCATCAATCCGCACGTCTATCGCAAGCTGCCGTACGACTCGCTGCACGATTTGACGCCGATCAGCGAAATTGTGAAATCAACCGGGCTGGTGCTGGTGGTGCATCCGACATTCGCGCACCGCACGGTGGCGCAGTTGGTGGATGCCGCGCGCGCGGCGCCGGGCAAGTTTTCGTACGCCTCGGCGGGCGTGGGCAATTTGCAGCATCTGGCGGGCGAAATGTTTTGTCTGTTGGCCGGTGTCAAAATCACGCATGTGCCGTACAAGGGTGGTGGCCCCGCCATCAACGACGTGCTGGCGAATCAGATTGCGATGAATTTTGCCTCCAGTCCGGCGGCGGTACCGTTCGTCAAAGCCGACCGCCTGCGCGGCCTGGCGTTTACCGGCTTGAAGCGCAGTGATCAGATTCCCGAGGTGCCGACGCTCGATGAATCGGGGATGAAGGGTTACGAAGTCTCCGGCTGGTATGGCATTTACGGTCCGGCGCGGTTGCCGGGGCCGATCGTCAAGCGTCTGTACGATGCGACGCGCACGGTCATGCAAAACCCGGACACGCGAAAAACGTACGCGGAAATCAACATCGAAAGCACCGGCACCACACCCGATGAATTCGCCCGCTTTCTACGAGCGGATCTCGACAAGTACGGCAAGATCATCAAAGCCGCAGGCATTCAGCCGCAATAAATTGCGTGCATTTCAAGGGAGTGGTAATGAAAAGTAAATATTTGTTTTTATGGACTATTTTTTGTTACCTCGGTTTGGCGTTGCCGGTAGCCGCGCAGTCGTATCCGAGTAAAACCATCCGCATCCTCGTCGGCTTCGCACCTGGCGGCTCAACGGATATCGTGGCGCGGATGATCGCGCAGGAGATGACCAAAAACGTCGGCCAGCAAGTGGTGGTCGAAAATCGTCCGGGCGCCGGCGGCAACATCGCGGCCGAGCTGGTATCGAAAGCCGCGCCCGACGGCTACACGTTGCACGCCTGCACCACCGGCGTGTTTGCCATCGCACCGTTTATTTATTCCAAGCTGCCGTACGATCCGGAAAAAGGTATCGCGCCGGTTACGCAGACCGGCTCGCTGCCGTACATCGTCGTGATGCATCCGTCGCTGCCGGCGAAAAACTTGCGCGAGTTTGTGGCGCTGGCCAAGGCGCGTCCGGGGCAAATCAACTACGCGTCATCGGGCGTGGGCACTGCATCGCACTTGTCGGCGGCGCTGTTTGCCACCGCCAGCGGCATCAGCATGACGCATGTGCCGTACAAAGGCACGGGCAACGCGATGAGCGATCTGATGGGCGGTCACGTGGTGCTGATGTTCGATCAGCCGGTGAGCTCGATGCCGCACGTGAAGGCGGGCAAACTCAAAGTGCTCGGCATCAGCAGCGCGCAGCGGTTTTCAACGCTGAAATACATTCCTACCATCGCTGAGCAGGGTTTGCCGGGCTTCGAGGCGATTTCGTGGGCGGGTATTTGCGCGCCGGGCGGCACCGCCAAGCCGATTATCGACCGCGTCTACAGCGAAGTGGCCAAGGTATTGAAAGTGCCGGAACTGCGCGATCGCCTGTTGCGCGACGGCATCGAGCCGATAGGCAGCACGCCGGAGCAATACGCCGAACACATCAAAAAAGAGGCGGTGAAGTGGAGCAAGGTGGTGAAGGACAGTGGGGCGCGGGTGGACTGAACTTTCGAATCAAACCAGAGGAAATGACATGAGTACGATATTACTACTGGCGGTTGCATTGCTCGCCGGCTGCGCCACCGACGCTCCCATCGCGCTCAAATCCATGGGTTCGTTTCACACCGGCGGGCGCGAGGTCACCATCAGCGGCAAGCCGATCAAGGAAGTCACGTTCACGCCGGGCGGTGTGCCGGCCAAAGTCGATCCGAACGGCGTGTATCAAGTCGAACAAATGTATGTGCAGTATTTCGTACCGCAGAATCAGCGCGGCACGCTGCCGCTGTTGATGTGGCATGGCGGCGGGTTGACGGGCGTGACATATGAGACCACGCCGGATGGCCGCGAAGGCTGGATGAATTATTTCATCAAAAAAGGCTGGTCGGTTTTTAATTCGGATGCGATGGAGCGCGGCCGTTCCGGATGGGCGATGTACCCGGATGTGTTCAAAAGCGAGCCGGTATTTCTGACCAAGGAAGATCCGTTTATGCGCTTTCGCATCGGCGCGGGGCCGGGTTCCTATAGCAGCGATCCGGCGAAGATGAAATTAAAGCCCGGCAGCCAGTTCCCCGCCGAAGGCTACAACAACTTTACCAAGCAGGGTGTACCGCGCTGGACCACCACTGACGATGCCATTATCGCCGCCTACACCGAGTTGGTGGACAGGGTGTGCCCGTGCGTGGTACTGATTCATTCGCAATCAGGATCATTCGGGCAAAAAGTCGCGCAGGCGCGGCCCGATAAAATCAGGGCCTTGGTCATGGTGGAGCCGGCGGGCCTGGGTGACCCCAAGCTGGTGACCAATTTGAAAAACACGCCGATACTCGCGGTGTATGGCGACTACATCGAGGAAGACCCGCGCTGGCCGACCATACGTGGTAATCAAATCAAGTTCCTCGAACAAGTCAAAGCCGCCGGTGGCAAATACGACGTGGTCGATCTGCCGAAGATTGGCATCAAAGGCAACTCGCACATGGTCATGATGGATCGCAACAGCGATCAGGTGGCGGATATTATTCAGCAGTGGTTGGTGAAGCAGGGGTTGTATCGTTGATGCGCGTAGGCCTTTTCGTCACCTGCCTCGTAGACCTGATGCGCCCCAGCATCGGCTTCGCGGCGCTGAAGCTGCTGGAGCAGGCGGGCTGCGAAGTGATCGTTCCTGCCACGCAAACCTGCTGTGGGCAACCCGGCTATAACTCGGGTGATCGCGCGTCGGCGCTCGCGTTGGCGCGCAAGGTGCTGGCGGAATTCGAGGATTGTGATTACATCGTTGCGCCGTCGGGATCGTGCGCGGGCATGATTCGCACGCACTACCCGGATTTGTTTCGCGATAAGCCGGAGCTGGGGCGTGTGAACGCGCTGTGCGCGGTGACGTATGAATTGGCGGAGTTTCTGGTGGCGGTGATGAAGTTCGTGCCCGAATCCAAATCAACAATGAAAACCTCATTTAAAACATATACTTACCACGACTCCTGCGCCGGGCTGCGCGAGCTGGGGGTGAAGGAGCAGCCGCGTGCTTTGCTGGCGAAAGTTGACGGCATCACGCTGAAAGAAATGGACGAATGCGAAGCGTGCTGCGGTTTCGGCGGCACGTTCGCGGTGAAGTATGGCGAGATTTCCACGCACATCGCGGATCGCAAGTGCGAGAATATTGCCGCCAGCAAAGAGGCGCATGGTACCGAGGCGGTGGTGCTCGGGGATTTCGGATGCATGCTCAACATCGAAGGGCGGCTGCGGCGTCGCGGCGATAAAAAAACGCAGGTGCTGCACGTGGCCGAGGTGCTCGCGGGCGGACAATAGAACCGTAGGCCGGAACGCGCAGCGGTTCCTACAGATGGACAGAGTGCTCGCAAACAGTCGCCTTCGCCGCGCGATTGATGCAAGATACGGAAAATTCTCGGTAAGTCCCCGGATGTTCTCTCGTTACCATTCCCTTGTGGTTGTGCCCTGTACGGTCGTTGGCCTGCTGACTCGCGCGGCGCCTTTGCACGCGCAGGAAACGTTCCCGTCCAAGGTGATCCGCATCGTCACCTCCGCCCCCGGCAGCAACAACGACTGGGGCGCGCGGCTGATCGCGCAGGAGCTCACACCGCGCCTGGGGCAACAGGTGATCGTGGAGAACCGCGGCAGCATCGGTGTCGAAACCGTGGTGAAGTCGCCGCCCGATGGCCATACGATTTTGTTTTACGGCTCGATTGCGTGGATACAGCCGTTTCTCACGTCGGTGTCGTGGGATCCGCAGCGCGATCTGGCACCCATCACCATGGCCATGCGCTCGCCGATTGTGCTGGTATTGCATCCTTCGCTGCCGGTGAAATCGGTCAAGGAGTTGATCGCGCTCGCCAAGGCGCGGCCCGGCGAACTCAATTACGGCGCGGGTGGCTCCGGCGCGTCGCCCCATCTGGCGGCGGAGTTGTTCAAGTACATGGCGGGCGTCAACCTCGTGCGCATCAACTACAAGGGCACCGGCCCCGCGCTGATTGGCATGCTGGGCGGCGAGGTGCATATGATGTTTCCGGGTCTGGGATCGATCGTGCCGCATATCAAGGCGGGCAAAATGCGCGCGCTGGGCGTGACCACGGCGCAGCGCTCCAAGCTCGCGCCGGAACTGCCGGCGGTGGCGGAAACCATACCCGGTTACGCGTCGGAGTCGCTGATCTGCTTTTTTGCGCCGGGGAAGACGTCGCCCGCAATCATCGCCAGACTGAATAGCGAAATCAATCAGGTGATGCGCGCCACCGACCAGAAACGCCTGAACGATGCGGGCGTTGAGGCCACCGGCACCACGCCGGAGGAGTTGGGCGCGCTGATCAAGAGCGAGATGGCGCGGATGGGCAGGCTCATCAAGAGTGCTAACTTTACGCCTTGATGGGGCGCGAGGGGTGAGGCGTAACGGCCAAGCTCGCGGTAACGACACGTCTCTCGCCTCACGCCTCACGCTTCACGCAGTATCAATCATTTATCAAAGGGGGATCCAATGCAACAGTACGACGTAGTGGTGGTGGGCAAGGGAAACGCGGCGCTGTGCGCCGCCCTGTCAGCGCGCGACAAGGGCGCGAGCGTGGCGATGCTGGAAGCCGCGACGGTGGATGAATCCGGCGGCAACAGCCGTTTTGCCGGCGGCGTGATGCGTTTTGCCTACAGCAAGGTCGAGGATTTGCAGCAGATCACCGACATCCCCCAAGACGAAGCGAAAAACACCGATTGGGACAGCAACACCATCGACGAGTTTTACGATGACCTGTATCGCGTCACCGCTTTTCGCACCGATCCGAATCTGAGCGAAGCGCTGATTACCCAAAGCCATGCGGGGATGGTGTGGCTGCGCAGTCAGGGCGCGTCGTTCGTGCCGAACTATGGTTCGCAGTCGGCCATGGTCAACGGCAAGCGCAAGTTTTTTGGGCGTTTTCCGCTGACGGTCAACGGCGGCGGCGCGGGGCTGGTGGAGGATTTGACCAAGACGGCCGGCAAAAAAGGCGTGGCGATTTTTTACGAGACCCGCGCGATTTCGCTGATCTATGACGGCGTGAACGTGCAAGGCGTGCGCGCGAAGCAAAAAGGCGTGCCGGTTGAGTTTGGCGCCAAGGCGGTGGTGCTGGCCTGCGGCGGCTTCGAGGCCAATCCGGAGTGGCGCACGCGTTATCTAGGGCCGGGCTGGGAGTTGGCGAAAGTGCGAGGCTCGCGTCACAACATGGGTGAAGGGCTGAAGATGGCGCTGGACATCGGCGCGTGTCCGTACGGCAACTGGTCGGGACGCCACGCGGTATCGTGGGAGCGGCACGCGCCGGAGTTCGGCATCGTCGAAAAATCGCACGATCCGTATCGCCACAGCTACCCGCTGTCGATCATGATTAACGCCGAAGGCAAACGTTTTGTCGATGAAGGGCAGGATTTTTACAACTACACCTATGCCAAGTATGGCGCCGAGGTGTTGAAGCAGAGCGGGCAGTATGCGTATCAGGTGTTCGATGCGAAAACCAGGCCGCTGCTGAAAAAAGAATACAGCGGGCGCGAGGTGACCAAGTTCGTGGCGAATACGCTGGAAGAACTCGCCGCCAAGCTCGAAGGCGTCGATGCGCAGGCGTTCCTCAAAACCGTGCGCGAGTACAACGCCGCCATCAAGACCGACGTGTTGTTTAATTACGCGATCCGCGACGGTCGTTGCACGACGGGCATCGAGCCGGTGAAATCCAACTGGGCCAACAAGCTCGACACGCCACCGTACGAGGCCTTCGGCGTGACCTGCGGCATCACCTTCACCTTCGGCGGGCTGCGCATCAATCATGAAACCGGGCAGGTGCTGGATCTGGGTTATCAGCCGATCACCGGGCTGTACGCGGCGGGTGAAATGGTCGGCGGCATTTTTTACTTTAATTATCCGGCGGGTACTGGGCTGGTCTCAGGCACGGTGTTTGGCCGCATTGCCGGCAACGGCGCGGGCGATGCGGTGAAAAGCTGAGACTGAACAACCATGAGCACAGCATCAGCCGGTTCGCCGGGTAACTTTATCGACGCCGACGAATCCGACACTATTCGCTTGACCGTGGCCGAGGCGCGCGCCATCGGCGAAAACGCCGTGCAGCGCATCGGCTATACCGCCGAGGAGGCGCGCATCGTGGTCGATCAGATGATCGACAACATGCTCTGCGGCTACAAGTTCGCCGGGTTGCCGCGCATATTGGCGATGGCGGGCGATGAAAAAATCAAGCTGGGCCGCAAGCCCATCACCATGGTGAAAGAAACCCCGGTGTCCGCACTGATCGACGGCGGCAATCACATCGGCTACGTGGCGTGTTATCACGCCGCGCAAAAAGCGATTGAAAAAGCCAAAACGCACGGCATCTGCTGCGTGGGCGTGTACAACACTTATTACAGCGGACGCAACGCCTACTTTGTCGAGCAGATCGTCAAGGCCGGTTACATTGCGATGCACACCGCCAGCAACAAGCCGCGCGTGGTGCCGCCGGGCGCTACCGTGCCGGCGCTGGGCACTAACCCCATGTGTTTTGGTTTTCCGTCGGAAGAAGGCCCGATCACGTTCGACATCGGCACCGCCGCGCTGATGTGGGGCGATGTGATGCTGCACGCGCATCTGAACCAGTTGCTGCCCGAAGGCGTTGGCTTTGACGAAAACGGCACGCCCACGCGCGACGCAGCAGCTACACTGCGCGGCGGCGTCGCGCCGTTCGGCGGCAAGGATTACGTCTACAAGGGCTATGGCTTGAGCTTTGCGATACAGGCGCTGGGCCTGCTGGCAGGCTCCGCGATCATCCGCGATGAAGTGCTCGACTACGGTTTTTTGTTCTGGGCCGTCAACCCGGAGATCATGCTACCCGGCAATGATTTCAAGCAACGCATGTCGCAGTACGTGCGCGAAATGAAAGCGCTGCCCAAACAACCCGGCGTCAACGAAATCCGCATTCCGTCGGAACGCGCCTCGCGCGAGCGCGAACGGCGGCTGGTGGAAGGTGTGGTGGTCAAGCGCAAAGTGATTGAGTCGTTGAAGGCGTTGTAGGACTCAACCACTCCGTCATTCTGGCGAACGCCAGAATCCAGATCGGTCAACCATGCGAAGCATTTGAATGACATCCTGCGGATCGATTTACAAACTGGATTCTGGCTTGCGCCAGAATGACGAGTTGGTGAAGTCAATACCTGCATACTGCCCTCGACGATGAAAACCGACCCACCCGAAATCTACGTCTCTACCGATGTCGAAACCGACGGCCCGATACCCGGCCCGTATTCGATGCTCTCCATCGGCTGCGCGGCGTATCGCGCCGATAAAACACTGGTCAGCACCTTTACCGCCAATCTCGAAACCCTGCCGGGCGCTGCCGGCCACCCTAAAACCATGGCTTGGTGGCAGACGCAAAAGTCCGCGTGGGAGGCGCATCGCAAAAACTGTGTGTCGCCCGAAAAGGCGATGACCGATTGTGTGGCGTGGCTACGCGCATTGCCCGGCACGCCGGTGTTAGTGGCCTATCCGGTGACGTTTGATTTCATGTTTGTGCAGTGGTATCTGATTCGCTTTGCCCAGGCCGCGCCGTTCGGGCATTCGGGTATTGACCTGCGCACGCTCGGCATGGCGCTGCAAAACACCACCTGGCAGCGCACTACCAAAGAGCATATGCCTGATCGCTGGTTCGACCCGTTGCCGCATACACACATAGCGCTGGATGACGCGCTGGAGCAGGGCGCAATGTTTTGCAACATGCTGGCCGAATTGCGGCGGAAAAATCCATAGTCAGTAATTTAATGTAACTATTTGTTTTTAAGAGATAATATGAAAATACTATTGATGGGTTCCGGTGGCGTGGGCGGCCTTTACGGCGGGCGTCTCGCGCACGCGGGCTGCGACGTCACCTTCGTCGCGCGCGGCGCGCATCTCGCCGCGATACGCGAACACGGCCTGTTGATCGAAAGCGAAGCCCACGGCAACACACACATCAAGCCCGTCAAGGTCACCGATGACCCGCTCTCCGCCGGCACGCCAGACCTAATACTTTTCACCGTCAAACTGTGGGACACCGAAGCGGTGGCGCGCAGCTTGAAGCCCATCGTCGGCCCGAATACGGCGGTGCTGTCGTTGCAAAACGGCGTGGTGAAAGACGACATTCTGCGCGGCGTGTTTGGCGAAGCCGCGTTGATGGGCGGCGTTGCGTATGTCGGCACGCACATCGCGCGGCCCGGTGTCATCAATCAAGTGGGCACGCTGCAACGGCTGGTGTTCGGCGAATATGATGGAAAAAAATCCGCGCGCTCGGAAGCCCTGCTTGCGGCCTTGCTCAAAGCCGGCATACAAGCCGAGTTGTCGAACGACATCCGCCGCACGTTATGGGAAAAATACACCTTCCTTGTCGGCCTGTCGGGTGCGACCGCCAGCATGCGCGCCACAATAGGCCCAGTGCGTGAAAATCCGCAAACCCGCGCCTTCCTGCACGGTCTGATGAAAGAAGCCGTTGCCGTAGGCCACGCGCTCGGCGTGGCGTTGCCGGAAAACTACGCCGACGACAGACTGAAATTCGCCGACAGCGTGCCCGGCGCCATGGATTCGTCGCTGCACCATGACCTGAAAAACGGCAACCGGCTGGAAGTGGAATGGCTGGCGGGTGGCGTGGTGCAGTTGGGTAAAAAAGTGGGCGTGCCTACGCCGTGCAATCGGGCGGTGTGGGATGTGTTGGCGTTGTGGGCGGGTGGCCGGCGGGCTTGATGAATTTTAAAAATACAATAAAAACAAATAGTTATGACGTATTTGTGCCGGCAGTCTTTCTTTGCCACCCGGCACGGGCTTAAACGCGAATGGGTAATCAGATGACACGGGTTGAACAGCAGGAACTGCACCGCACACTGACGCTAGAGGCGCTGGCCGATGTTGATGCCGGTCGCGTGGTGGACGATGCGGCAGTAGGAGCGTGGGCCGATAGTTTGAATAGTGATAGCCCGTTGTCTCCGCCGAACTGATGGCGTTGCACCGGACCGGCAGCGTGCTGTCGGATATGGTCTGCTCACATGCATTTTGGGGATATAGATCTACTGGCTGTCACTTGCAACGCGCAAGGTGGCATTTACACCACAATGTTGAAGGAGCGATCATGGCAGCCGGTATGTTGGCTTTGGTAAGACTCACTCCCGAACGCGCCGCCGCATGCACCGCTGCCGGTTACGAGGTGCGCGAGGCGGCGAAGTTTCCCAGTCGCATGGATGCGATTCGCGACGTAGGTGCGAGCGTTAAGGCGGTGCTGACCAATGGCCGCAGCGGACTTTCTGCAGACGAGATGGCATTGCTGCCGAAGCTGGAAATTATCTGCGCCGTCGGAGCAGGTTATGAGGCGGTGGATGTTGAAGCGGCGAAACAGCGCGGTATTGCGGTTGCCCGCTGCCCCGGCACCAACGCGCCCGCTGTCGCCGATTTCGCCATGATGTTGTTGCTCGCGGCCGCTCGCCGCGTACTGGCGGCGGATCGGTTTGTGCGCGGCGGCGGTTGGCAGGATCAATGGCGCGCGGAGACGCCGATTATTTTCGGCAAGCGTTTGGGCATACTCGGTCTGGGTACTATCGGCGGGCAGATTGCGCATCGCGCCGCGCGCGGTTTTGCCATGGAGATCGGTTATCACAATCGCACCGCCGCCGGATCGCCGCATCGCTATTTTGACAGTCTGATCGACATGGCAGCGTGGGCCGACTTCCTGATTGCCGCCACGCCTGGTGGCGCCACGACACGGCATCTCATCAACGCCGACGTGCTCGCGGCACTCGGCCCGAAAGGTGTCGTCGTCAACGTCGGTCGCGGCACGGTGGTGGATACGGCGGCGCTGATCGATGCGCTACAATCCCAGCGCATCGCGGGCGCGGGTCTGGATGTTGTCGAGGGCGAACCAGCGACACCCCCGATTCTTAAAGAGCTACTGCAACTTGATAACGTGGTGGTCACGCCGCACTGCGCCGGCCGCGCGCCGGAGTCGCATACCGCCGCCACCGAACTGGTGCTGGCGAACTTGAACGCGCATTTTGCAGGGAAGCCTTTGGTGACACCGGTTGCGATGCCGGGTTATTCGTAGGGCGGGAGTCATCCCGCCTTCCGTGGCTTGCACCAAAGGCGAGATGACTCCCGCCCTACAGGCGTTGCCGCAATTGGTGTAGCATCTCTAGACTTATATTGCTCCCATGCAACTCACTTCCCACCAATTCAAGGCCCGCTCCCGCGAAAAGCTCGCCGACGCGAACCTGCAAGGCGCGCTGAAAAAGCTTCAGGGCAATTTCGTCAAGGGCCGCGCGGATCGGGTGGCTGAACTCGATAATTTCGACGCGATACGCGAGGCGGCGGCGGAGATACGCGCGCGCACGCTGGATCATCTGGATGTGTATCTGGAGGAATTCGAGCGCAATGCCACGGCGCGCGGCGCTATGGTGCATTGGGCGGAAACGACCGCCGATGTGAACCGCATCGTGTGTGAGTTGGCGGCGAAATACGATGTGAAGAAGGCGGTGAAGTCAAAGTCGATGGTGAGCGAGGAATGCGCGTTGAACGATGCGCTGGAAGCCGCCGGCGTGCAGGTGGTGGAAACGGACCTCGGCGAATACATACTGCAACTGGCGAAGGAGCCGCCCTCGCACATCGTCGCGCCGGTGGTGCATAAATCGAAGGACCAAGTCTCGGATTTGTTTGCGGAAAAGCATCATCTGCCGCGCAAAACCGGCATCCCTGAATTGTGCAAAGAGGCACGCGAGCAACTGCGCCCGCATTTTGTCAGCGCGGACATGGGTATTTCCGGGGCGAATTTCATCATTGCCGAAACCGGCTCGACGCTGATTGTCACCAACGAGGGCAACGGGCGCATGGTGACGACCTTGCCGCGCGTGCATGTGGCGATCACCGGCATTGAAAAGGTGGTGCCGACACTGGAAGACCTCACCACGCTGATTCGCCTGCTGCCGTGCCACGGCACGGGGCAGACGATTACCAATTACATTTCATTCACCACCGGCGCGAAACGCGAAGGCGACACCGACGGCCCGGAACATTTTCATATCATCCTGCTCGATGGCGGACGCACCAAACTGCTCGGCGGCGAAATGCACGACATGCTGCGTTGCATCCGCTGCGGCGCGTGCATGAATCACTGCCCGGTGTATCAAAGCGTCGGCGGGCATGCGTACGGCTGGGTGTATCCGGGGCCGATGGGTTCGATATTGACGCCGACGTACGTGGGATTGGAAAACGCGCTGGATTTGCCGAATGCCTCCACGCTGTGCAATCAATGCGGCGTGGTGTGCCCGGTGAAAATTCCACTGCCGGATTTGATGCGCAAGCTGCGTGAAAAACAATTCGATCAGGGCTTGAAGCCGCACATGGAAATGTGGGGCCTCGCCGCGTGGCGCTGGGCCGCGCAACGGCCGGCGATTTATGCGATGCTCACCAAAATTGCCGCGCGCGTGCTGGCGGTGATGGGCAGCAGCGATAAACTGATACATAAACTACCCTTCGGTGGCGGCTGGACGCAGGGGCGCGACATGCCCGCGCCGCAGGGAAAAACGTTCAGAGAACTTTATCAGGCCAGAACACGGAGTCGGTAATGAATAAACCTGTTGAAACTAAAGTAGTTAAAAACATTCCCCTGTGGATCAATAACAAGCCGGCCGCGGCGAGCAGCACGCGCATGGGCGACATCACCAACCCGGCTACTGGCGCGCTGACGGGCAAGGTGCCGCTGTGCAACGGGGCGGATGTGGATACAGCGGTTAAGGCCGCGCAGGCGGCGTTTCCGGCTTGGCGCGATACGCCGCCGCTGCGCCGCGCGCGCATTCTGATGAAGTATCGCGAGCTGATCGACGCGCATCGTGGCGAACTCGCGGCGCTGATTACCGCCGAGCACGGCAAGACCCTGACCGACGCGGGCGGCTCGGTGCAGCGCGGGCTGGAAGTCGTCGAGTTTGCGATGGGCATTCCGCACTTGCTCAAGGGCGAGCACAGCGAAGAAGTCGGCACCGGTGTCGATTGCCATTCGCTGCGCCAGCCGCTGGGCGTGTGCGCGGGGATTACGCCGTTTAACTTTCCGGCGATGGTGCCGCTGTGGATGTATCCGGTGGCGATTGCCTGCGGTAATACCTTTGTGCTGAAGCCCTCGGAGAAAGTACCTTCCACCGCGATGCGCCTGGCGGAGTTGTTCAAGGAGGCGGGCTTGCCCGACGGCGTGTTCAACATCGTGCATGGCGACAAGCAGGCGGTGGATGCGATATTGAATCATCCGGAGATCAAGGCGATTTCGTTTGTCGGCTCCACGCCGATTGCGAAATACATCTACGAAACTTGCGCGAAGTCCGGCAAGCGCGTGCAGGCACTCGGCGGCGCGAAGAACCACGCGGTGGTGCTGCCGGACATGAACAGCGAGACCGATCTGGATTTCGTCGCCGATTCACTGATTGGCGCTGGCTACGGCTCGGCGGGCGAGCGCTGCATGGCGATTTCGGCGGTGGTGGCGGTGGGCGATATCGGTGATGCGCTGGTGGCGGCCATCAAGAAAAAAGCCGCGAGTCTGCGCATCGGGCCGGGCGCGGGCCTGGTCGATGGCAAAGAGCCGGACATGGGGCCGCTGGTGACGCAGGCGCATCGCGACAAAGTGGCCGGCTATGTGGATAAAGGCGTGGCCGAAGGCGCAACGCTGGCGCTCGACGGGCGTACGTTTACGTCGAAGGAAGGTTTCTTCCTCGGCGCATCGCTGTTCGATCACGTCAAGCCGCAGATGAGTATTTACAAGGACGAGATTTTCGGCCCGGTGCTGTCGGTGGTGCGGGTTAAAACGCTCGATGAAGCGATTGCGCTCATCAACGTCAATCCTTACGCGAATGGCACGGCGGTGTTCACGCGCTCCGGCGGCGCCGCGCGCAAGTTCGAGCGCGAAATCGAAGTCGGCATGGTCGGCATCAACGTGCCGATCCCGGTGCCGGTGGCGTTTTTCTCCTTCGGCGGCTGGCGGCAGTCGTTGTTCGGCGACACCCACGTGCATGGTATGGAAGGCGTGCGGTTCTATACGCGCGGCAAAGTGATTTCGACGCGGTGGCCGGATGCGAATGCGGTGCCGACCGGGTTTAATATGCCTACTTTAGGGTGAGGCATCGAGCGTGAGACGTGAAGCGTGAGGGCTGAGGAGCAACCATGAGCGCGCGCGATAACATACTTGGGCGCATTCGCGGCTCGTTGCGCCGCGCGGACGGTGATGGCGCGGCGGCGTTGGTGCGCGCGCACCTTGACGCGCATGCGTTGAGTGCGCGCCCGTCTCCCGCGAGTAATCTGCTGGCGCAGTTTCGTGCGAAGGCGCTGGCTTTGTCATCGTCGGTGGTTGATGTGGCCGATGTGACGCACGTGCCCAAGGCGGTGGCGGATTATCTGTCTTCGCATGCTTTGCCGATGAATGCCGTGTGCTGGAATGCGCTGGCTGATCTGGATTGGGCGGCGCATGGTGTTGTGGTGGAGGCACGCCCGGCGCGTGAAACCGATCTGGTGGGCATTACGGAAGTCTTTTGCGCCATCGCCGAGACCGGCACGCTGATGACGCTCTCCGGCGCTCACACGCCGCCGGTCACCAGCCTGCTGCCCGAAACGCACATCGCGGTGGTGCGCGTGTCGCAGATCGTGCCATGCATGGAAGAAGCCTGGCAGCGTCTGCGCGAGACGCCGGACTATCCCCCGCGCTCGGTGAATTTTATTTCCGGCCCGTCGCGCACGGCGGATATCGAGCAGACGTTGACCTTCGGCGCGCACGGGCCGTACCGGGTGCATGTGATACTGCTGCAGGCTTGAGATTCCGGTGCGTACGCTAGGTTGATTGTTTGGGCAACAGCGGGCGCATCCCCGTATCATTCTTCGTGTCATTTGATAGCCGGATAGAATAAACCGAGATTATTCATTAGGAAGTATAAGTCGCTAAATCCGGGATACGCGACGGGTCAAGCGCCGCACTCCACAGCCCCGAGAACCACGCGCGACGCTGACGTGGCATTGCCACGGTATATTGATCAGCGCGCGGGCCGTTCTTATCACTACACCACGCCGGCGCAGCAAACACCTGGTGGCGCAAAGTTGCCATGGTCGGTTGAACCGAGGTGCGCATGATCGACTGACGAAACAAACTCATCAAATTGTAGGCCAGCATCGTCGCCGTCAGCGCCGCCTCGGTTGCCCAGAAATCCCGCAGATTGAAGCTCTCCAGCCCGAAATCCGCTTTGAGTTCCTTGATTCGGTTCGGTAGTCACTTCGATTTAGCGGGATGCCGTGGAAATTCCAGCACGCCCATAATCGACACGACCCGCAAACGCTGCCGGCATACCGGGCAAGTCGCGTGCGCGTGCTTTGTAGATGATCTTAAAAGGTTGTGCCGTTTGCCACGTACCGGCCGGCGACCGCCATCACAAACGATTTTCATAAGAGGCATTTTATTGGTGTTTTTGGGGGTATCTGGAAAAGTCCCTTGGGAGTCCCTTGGAAGTCCCTTTTTCCATGACACAATTTTGGCACAACTGCTGCAACAATTCTCAATAACCAGTAATCAAGGGTTACAAGTAAGTAACTGATATAATTGTCGTTATGGATTGCCCGTTGTTGTGCTTAATTGTTTGTTTGCAACTTAAAATCCCTCGGGCCTAAACAGCCCATACCGGTTAGATTCCGGTTCCGGCACCACATTGAAAGCGATATGAAAGCAATAAGCCGCCGATGATTGTTTACGATCTTGAGTGTGACCATAGCCACCGCTTCGAAGGCTGGTTCGGGTCTGCCGGCGACTACGAGCAGCAGTTGGAAAGTAAGGTGTTGTCGTGCCCGATGTGCGGCAGCGGCAATGTGATCCGGCGTCCCAGCGCGTCTTACGTGAACACCGGCGCGGTGGATAAACCAGCCCGGCGGGAGCAACGATCGTCCGGCGCGGATACGCATCTAATACCTCAACAGTATGTTAATGTTCCGCCGGAGATCGTGGCTAAAGTCATAGAGCACATCGTCAATAGTACGGAAGACGTGGGCAGCAAGTTTCCGGAAGAAGCGCGCAAGATTCACTACAACGAAGCGCCGGAGCGCCATATTCGCGGCACGGCGTCGCCCAGAGATGTCGCGTCGCTGCGCGATGAAGGTATCGACGTGGTGTCGCTGCCGATTCCCCCTCATCTGGCCAACAAGACCCACTAAGCCAATACGGCAAGGTGGCAGCGTGGTTGATCCAGATCAACCACGCGAGGTGTTTGCCGTCTCCGGTTCGAGGTAAGCTAGTCGATTATTGATTATCGATCCAGTGATGGAACGGTCTTGGCGCCTACCCAACCGATAGAGCCCCTGCTGAACGCCGGCATCGCGTTCCTCCGGCTTTATCCGCCATTTGATGAAATGGATAATGACGCGATGCGGTTTATGGCGGGCCGCCTCTCTCTTGCATATACCCCAAGGGCGCCACGATATTGTCGCCGAATGACGGCGCGCCGCGGCACCCTTACATCGTGCAGCGCGGCCTGGTGCAATTGCTGCCGGCCGAGGGCTTTCATCCATCGGCGGCAGGCATCGTGACACTCGGACCGGGGGAATGTTTTTCCGTCTACGCTTTGATGGAAAAACGTCCGACGAGATCTCCCTATACCACTGCCGCCGATACGTTTTGTTAACTACTGCCCGCCGAGGCGTTTACCGAACTGCTGCATCGAAGCCGGCGTTTTCAGGAATTTTCCACGCATTATATACGCAGCCTGTTGCAAGAGGCGCGGCGCCTGATCCAGATGCATTCAGCCAGCGCGGCGGCCGAGTAACACGCCATGAATCGGGCGCTGCGCGAGATGGTCAAACAGCCGCTGGTCTATTGTGAGGCGCAGGCCACGATAGAGGCGGCGCTGCGTTTAATGCATCAGGCGCGAATAGGCTCCATGGTGATTATCAGCGACACGCGTCATCCGATCGGCATCTTCACGCGGCATGACGTGCTGGATCGCGTCTCGCTAGCCGGGCGGTTTCTGAGCGATCCGATCAGCATTGCCATGACGCCCAAACCGGTGACCTTGCCGGATGATGCCGGCGCCTATGAGGCGGCCTTGTTGATTGCCGCGCACGGCATACGGCATGTACCGCTGACCGACAACGGCAAGCTGTCTGGCGTTATCACTGAGCGCGATTTGTTTGCCGTGCAGCGCGTCGGCGTGCGCGGCATCAATCGCGAGATTGCGCGGGCGCATGAAGTCGTCACGCTGGAACAGGCGGAACGTGATATGCAAACGCTGACGCGTACCTTGCTGGCCCAAGGCGCCGCCGCCGAACAACTGACGCATCTGATCACCGCGTTGCACGATGCGCTAAGCCGGCGGATCATTGAAGTTGTCCAGCAACAACACGATCTCCAAGGCATACAGTGGTGCTGGCTCGCGTTCGGCAGCTAAGGGCGCATCGAGCAAACCATCAGCACCGATCAGGACAACGGTCTGCTGTACTCCTGTGACAACGGCATCAGTATCGAAAAAGCAAAACATCGCCTGCTGAAGTTTGCAAACGATGTGAACCCATTGCTCGACCGCTGCAGATTTCCGCTATGCAAAAGTCATATCATGGCGGGCAATCCTTGCTGGTGCCTGAGTCTGGATGAATGGCACGCGCAGTTCGCGCAGTAGGTCAGGAACACCGATCCAGAAGCCCTGCTGAACAGTGTGAATTTTTTTGACTTTTGCTTACTCTACGGCGACAGCGCCTTGTCCGCCGCGTTACGGGATCATCTGCATGATTTGATTCAGGACTATCCGCGTTTTCTGTGGCAACTCGCGCAATATGCACTGGAAACTCAACCGCCACTCGGTTTGATCAGCGATTTCACGACCGAACAGGCCGACGATGGCACGGCATTTATCGATCTGAAAAAATCCGCCTTGCGGCTGTTTGTGGATGCCGCGCTCGTGCTGGCGCTGGCGGCGGGCGTGGATCAAACGAATACCGCGCAGCGGCTGCGTGGCGCCGTTGTGTTGTTGAACATGGACGGGGACGATATCGCCTCGGCCGTAGAGGCATTCTTTTTCATCCAGCGATTGCGCTTGCGCGGTCAGCTTTCGGCAACGGCACGCGAAATAGCACACGCCAATCGGGTTGTTCCCGCCAGTCTCAATGAAATCGACCGCCGCATCTTCAAGGAGAGCCTGCGTCAGGCGCGCAAACGGCAAAGCCGCCTTGCACTCGAATATAAACTATGAGCTGGTTGACGCGTCTACTCGGTGCACTGCCGCCGCTGTCGGATGAGCAGCGAGCCGCGCTCAAGGCTTACCGGGCGCTGGGCAATAGCGACGCGGGCGCGCCGCTGACGGCGCAGCGGTTTGTGGTGGTCGATGTGGAATCCACAGGCCTGAGTTTATTCAGCGACAGTTTGATCGCCATCGGAGCGGTGACGGTCGCCGGTGGCGTGCTGAACCTGGGGCAGGGCTTTGAGGCCGTGCTGCGGCAGGACGAGGCCAGCAGCGTGGAAAACATACTCGTGCATGGCATCGACGGCACCACGCAAACCAGCGGCCAGACGCCGGCGAATGGCCTGCTGGCGTTTTTGGCGTTTATCGGCGATGCGCCGCTGGTGGCCTACCACGCCGTATTTGATCGAACCATGATCGATCGCGCAACGCAGCAATACCTCGGCATGACTTTTGGCAATCCATGGATCGATCTGGCGTACATAGCGCCTGCGCTTTATCCGCATCTGGCAGCAAGCTGCCGCGCGCTGGACGATTGGACCGCCGCCTTCCACATCGAGAATCCGCAGCGCCACAACGCAGTAGCCGATGCATACGCCACGGCGCAATTGTTGCTGGTTTTGCTGGCACACGCGTAAAGTGGCGGGACGCAGCAACTGAGGGATTTGCTGCAACTTGAAAAAGACCAGCGCCGGTTGTCTCGGTAACCGCTTGCAACATTAAAAATATTGAATTAAAACATATAGTTATGATACTATTGTCTGTGCGCAGGGTCGAGACTCTTTCAACCGTGTTAAATCCCCTCCACGCCATATCGCTCCCCTCCATTTCAACTCCACGGTGACAACATGAATCAACCCGGAACCACTTTCCCCACGCTGACCGAAAAACTGCTGGCCATCAAAGAAGGCCACATCGGCTGGATCGTGTTCAACAATCCCGAAAAACACAACGCCGTGTCGATGGAAATGTGGCAATCAGTGCCGATGGCCATCGATGCGTTTATCAAGGATACGGACGTTCGCGTCGTCATCCTCAAGGGTGCGGGCGAAAAAGCCTTCGTGTCGGGCGCGGATATTTCGCAATTCAAAGAGCGCCGCTCCAGCCCCGAAGCGGTGGCGGAATACAACCGCACCTCCGATGACGCCTCCGAGGCGATCCGCAATTGCCCCAAACCCACCATCGCCATGGTGCGCGGCTATTGCATCGGCGGCGGCGCGGCGACGGCCACCAACTGCGACATGCGTATTGTGTCGGATGATTCCAAATTCGGCGTGCCCGCAGGCAAGCTGGGCCTAGGCTACCGTTATCCGGGCGTGAAGCGCCTGACCGATTTGGTCGGCCCGCAATTCACCGCGGAAATTTTCTTCACCGCCCGCCAGTTCAATGCGCAGGAAGCGCTGGCGATGGGCCTTGTCAATCGCGTGGTGCCGGCGGCTGAACTCGAAAAATACGTGCGTGATTATGCCGAAACCATCAGCCGCAACGCGCCGCTGACGCTAGCCGCGATCAAGCGCGCGCTAATTGAATATGGCAAGGATGACGACAAACGTAACGAAAAACTGTGCGACGATATGGTGAATACCTGTTTCGCCAGCGAGGACTACAAGGAAGGGCAGACCGCGTTCATGGAAAAACGCAAGCCGGTGTTCAAGGGGCGGTAACACCGCTCCGCCTTCGGCCGGGCGCAAAAAAACAGGGCGGGATCGCTCCTGCCCTGTCAGCAAACCATAAAGCAATAAGCCTTACGTTACGCCGCGCGCTTTTGCGGCGCTATGCCGGCCTTGGCTTTGGTGAGCAAGCCGGTCGCTTCCAGATCAGCCTTCATTGCCTTCTTGTTTTCTTCGGTCATTTCGGCACACGGTGCG
>CAWUUY010000328.1:0-2947 GCA_963924885.1 uncultured Burkholderiales bacterium
CCTTGCTCTTTTTTTTGCCTACGATCATCACCTCACTCCTAACTCCTCACGCCTTACGCAAAAATGGCCATCACCGTTAAAGAAGGCAGTCTGGAAAAGCCCACGCGGCATGCGCTGGACTGGAAGTCGGACGCGTTTTACGACGAAGCGTCGCTCAACAAGGAACTCGAGCGCGTATTCGATATTTGCCATACGTGCCGCCGTTGCGTGAGTCTGTGTACTGCGTTCCCGACGCTGTTCGATCTGATCGACAACAACCCAACGATGGAAGTCGAGGGCGTGGCGAAGGCGGATTTCGGCAAAGTGGTGGATCAATGCTACCTGTGCGACATGTGCTACATGACGAAATGTCCGTACGTGCCGCCGCATGAATGGAACGTCGATTTCCCGCATCTGATGCTGCGCGCCAAGTCGGTGAAGTTCAAGAAAGGCGAAGTCGGGTTTCGCGACAAGCTGTTGTCGAGCACGGACGCGATGGGCAAGCTCGCGTCGATCCCGGTGGTGGTGCAGGTGGTGAACGCCGTCAATAAAAACAGTGCCGCGCGCGGACTGATGGACAGCGTCCTCGGAGTGCATAAAGACCGCGTGCTGCCCGAATACGACAGCGCGAAATTTCGCGGCACGGCGCGAATCAACGAGACGTTTCCGGTGCGCGACGGCGCGCAAACTCCGGGCAAGGCCGCGATTTATTCGACCTGCTACATCAATTACAACGAGCCGGGTATCGGCCATGATTTGCTGAAAATACTCGCGCACAACGACATCCCCGCCAAACTGGTGGAAAAAGAAGCATGCTGCGGCATGCCCAAGCTGGAGCTGGGCGATCTGGAAGCGGTGGCGCGTAACAAGGCGATCAATATTCCGGTATTGGCGAAACTCGCGCGCGAAGGCTACGCGATACTCGCCGCCGTGCCGTCATGCGCGCTGATGTTCAAGCAGGAATTGCCGCTGATGTTTCCGGACGACGCCGACGTAAAGGCGGTGGCCGAGGCGATGTATGACCCGTTTGAGTACTTTGTGCTGCGGCAGAAAGACGGCTTGCTGAAAACCGATTTCAAAAAACCGCTGGGAAAGGTGTCGTACCACATTCCGTGCCATCTGCGCGTGCAGAACATGGGGCAGAAAACGCGCGAGATGCTGGAGAAGATCCAAGGGACGACCGTCACCACGGTGGAGCGTTGCGCCGGCCACGACGGCACCTGGGGCGTGAAGAGCGAGTATTACGACAACTCGATGAAAATCGGCGGGCCGGTGTTTAAACTCATGGGCGCATCGCAGCCCGATTACATTAGCTCGGATTGCGCCATCGCTGGCCGCCACATTCAGCAAGGGATGGGTAACACGAAGGCCGAGAAACAGCATCCGGTCACGTTGTTGCGTATCGCCTATGGACTATAGGGACTTTAGGAAAAACACAGGCCATGCCCAAAATTACCCGAGACAGTTTGATGACGCTCGAAGCCTACTCCAAGGCGCGAATTGATTTTCGCGCGCGCGTGATCGAGCATAAGAAAACACGCACCCTGACGCTGGGCGCGAATATCACGCTGATTTTTGAAGACGAACTCACCATGCGCTACCAGGTGCAGGAGATGTTGCGCGTGGAAAAAATCTTCGAGGAAGCGGGCATTAATGACGAACTCGACGCCTACAATCCGATGATTCCAGACGGCGGCAACTGGAAGGCGACGATGATGATCGAGTACCCCGAGGTCGAGGAGCGCCAGCGCATGCTCGCCAAGTTGATCGGCGTCGAAGACCGCGTGTGGGTGCGCGTGGCGAGCTTCCCTCCGGCGTATGCGATTGCGGATGAAGACCTTGACCGTTCCACCGATGAAAAAACGTCCGCGGTACACTTTCTGCGATTTGAGTTGGATGCCAACATGCGGCAGGCCTTGAAATCCGGCGCAGCACTGGCCGCGGGTGTGGATCATCCGCAATACCGGGTGGCCGTCGATCCGGTGCCATCAGCTACGGCAGCGGCTTTGATGATGGATGTATCATAAGTATATGTTTTATAACGATAATTTTAAATGACAAGTGCTCGCGCCTGCCTGCGTATCGTATCGCTGGTGGCGGTGATTTCACTGCTGTTGGCTCGGCCCGCTGCGGCGCAATGGAAAGACTGGGACTACGATCTCGATCAGGAGAAAAAACCGTGGACTGAGTTGCAGGCGCAGATACCGGCTTATCCCAAGCCGGAAAACCTGCTCAAATTTGACGTGGGTGCCGCCACGCCGCACAGCTATTTTGTGGATCGTGCATCGGTATCAGTGGGCGACGACGGCGTGGTGCGTTACACCCTGATGGTCAGAGCCAGCGGCGGCGCCACCAATGTATCGTTCGAGGGCATACGCTGCGAAGCGCGCGAACTGAAGGTGTATGCGTTTGGCCGAGCCAACGGCGAGTGGTCGCGCGCGCGCGATTCGCAATGGCGTCGCATCGAGGCGCGCGAAGTCAACAACCATCACCTGACGCTGCACCACTTGCATTTCTGCCCGGCGCGAAAATGGGCCGCGCCGCTGGCGCAAATTCTGCAAACGTTGAAGTCCGGGCCGCCGAAGCGGCTGGAGTAGCGCATCAGGTTACGACACCAACACCATCTCGTTTCGCAGTATTACAGCAACACAAGATTGTCGCGGTGGATCAACTCCGGTTCGTCCACGTAGCCGAGCTTGGCTTCAATCTCGCTGGACGGCGTGCGCAGGATGCGCCGGGTTTCGGATGCACTGTAGTTCACCAGCCCGCGCGCGATCTCGCGGTTTTGCTCGTCACGGCAGCTCACGGCTTCGCCGCGTTCGAAGTCGCCGCTGACATCAAATACGCCGATCGGCAGCAGGCTCTTGCCGCCCTCGCTCAACGCGCGCGCAGCGCCCGTATCGAGGGTCACCGACCCGCGTAGTTGCAGATGGTCGGCCAGCCACAACTTGCGCGCAGCCAGCCGCGG
>CAWUUY010000329.1:0-3899 GCA_963924885.1 uncultured Burkholderiales bacterium
CTTATGGATTCCCGCCTGCGCGGGAATGACGGGTGTGGTTATTTGTCTGTGGTGAATTAATTTTTTCGTAGATTACCGAACATGAAAACTTCCAATATCAAAGTCCCCCTGCGCGATGGCGTGATGGGCGCGTATCTCGCCGTGCCCAATGGTCCGCCCAAAGGCGGCATCGTGGCCATCATGGAAATCTGGGGTGTCAACGACACCATGCGCCAGCACGCGCACGAGTTCGCCGAGGCGGGCTTTGTGTGTCTGGTGCCGGATTTATTCTGGCGGCAGGAACCCGGCGTGGAATTATCCGACCGCAATCCCGAAGACGGCAAAAAGGCGTTCGATCTGTATTACGAGTTCGATTACGACCTTGGCGTGCGTGACATGGAAGACACGGTGAAGTATCTCGCTGGTCTGCCCGAATGCAACGGTAAAGCCGGCGCGGTGGGTTACTGCCTCGGCGGCAAGCTGTGTTATCTGCTGTGCTGCCGCACCGACATCGATTGCGCGGTGGCGTACTACGGCACCTACATCGAGCACAATATCCGCGAAGTGAAAAACCTGCACCGCCCGTTCATGCTGCACATGGCGATGAAAGATCGCTGGGTGCAGGCGGAAGTGAACGAGATGCTGGAGCGGCGCCTGTCACCCAATCCGCTGGTGACGATACACAAATACCCCGACGCCGATCACGCCTTTGCGCGGCATGGCGGCAAGCCGTTTCGCAAGGCCGATGCGGATCGCGCGTTGGCGCTGACGGTGGATTTTTTTAAGCAACATCTCGGGTAACGCACAAGGGAAACACCAATGAGCGGTGTAAAAGCAGGCCTCATGGTCGGCAACCAGCAGTTCGAAGGTGCGGATATGGTGAAGGCTCTGGACGAGCAGATTGTGATGGTGCGGCAGGCCCGCGACAGCGGGTGGGACTCGTACTTTACCGGGCAGCATTATTTGAACGAGGGCGGCAATCAGGGCTTGCAAATGGTGCCCTATCTCGCCCGTCTGGCCGCCGACGCGGGACACATGACGCTTGGCCTGGGGCTGCTGCTGGCGCCGTTGCACAACCCCGTTTACACCGCGGAAACCATTGCCACGCTGGACGTGATCTCGCGCGGCAACATGATTTTCGGTGTGGGGTTGGGCTACCGCACCGCCGAGTTCGAGGCCTTTGGCGTGCGCAAGGGGCAGCGGGTGCAGCGTTTCGAGGAGTGCCTCACCATCGCCAAACGGCTATGGACCGAAGACAAAGTGAGCTACGAGAGCGACACCTGCATCCTGAAAGATGCGCACCTGTCACTCAAGTGCGTGCAACAGCCGCATCCGCCTATCTGGTTTGCGGCCAAACATCCCAACGCGATCCGTCGCGCGGCCCAACTGGGCGACTGCCTCTATCACAGCCCGAAGGCCACGTTGGCCACGCACAAAGAGCGGCTGGCGCTGTACAAGGACGAACTGCGCATGGCGGGCAAGCCTCTGCCACGCGAGAATCCCTGTCGCATTGAAATCTACTGCGCGAAGGATCGCACCGCCGCGATGGAACTGGGAGCGCCGTATATTTTGGAAAAGTACAAAGCCTACGCTCAGTGGGAAAGCGACAAGGCGATGCCGGAACACGAGCGCATCGACAAGTCGTTTGAAGAACTGGTGCAGGATCGCTTCGTGATCGGCTCGCCGGAGGACTGCTGGAACCAGCTCCAGCCCTACATCAAGGAACTGGGCGTGACCCACTTCGTGTTCCGCACGCACTTTCTCGGCATGCCCATCGCCAATGCCATGGCCAGCATGCAACTGATGTCGGATGAGTTGCTGCCGGCGCTGCACAAGGCCACGCCCACGCCGTTGGCGCAGATCTCGGCTGCCTGACAATGTTCCATTCCTGTCGTTCCCGCAAATGCACATAGAAAAATCGGACGGCCCGAAAAACCCGGTGGCGTCAAGTCCAGGCGCTGCGGCCATCGCGTTTGTTGCGCTGGTTGCTGTTTCCGCAACCGCCGCCGCACAGGACTATCCAAGCAAACCGATACGATGGCTGGTGCCGTTCGCGCCGGGCGGTGTCGGCGATCTCACCGCGCGCATCGTCGCGCAAAAAATGACGGAGAACCTGCGTCAGCAGATCGTCATCGACAATCGTCCGGCCGCGGGCATGGTGGTGTCCGCCAACATCGCGTTACAGGCGCCGTCGGATGGATACACGCTTATCCAGGCAGGCAACGGCTCGGCAATCAGCCAGAGTTTGTTCAAGGCGCTGCCTTACGATGTCGTGAGGGATTTCACCGCCGTATCGACACTGGCGTACTTTGATATTGTGCTCGTCACAAACGCCAGTGCAACCACGGCAACATTGAAATCCGTTGCCGATGTGGTGGCGTACGCGAAGAAAAACCCCGGCAAGTTAAGCATCGGCACCGGCAACATCGGAACCACGCAGCATTTGGCGGTGCAATTGTTTACGTCGATGACAGGCATCGATGCGCAAACCATACCGTTCAAGGCCACGCCTGCGGCCATCACCGCGCTGCGCGGCAACGAAATCCCCCTCGTGGTCGAAACCGTGCCAGCCCTGATCGGCCAGTTGAAAAGCGGCGCTCTCAAAGCGCTGGGCGTGGGCAGCACACAACGCTCGCCTCTTTTGCCAGATACGCCCACGCTCGCGGAAGGCGGTGTGCCCGGCTATGAGGCAACCTCGTGGACCGGCATCTCGGTCAAGGCAAAAACGCCCGACGCCGTCATCACACGTCTGCACCGTGAAATCAGCGCCGCAGTGAAATCCAGCGAAGTCATGCGAAAGCTCGGTGACATGGGTGCGACCGGCCGCCCGAGCGCATCACCCGACGACGCGAAGAAGCTCATGCGCTCGGAGATCGACAAATGGAAGGTGGTCATCGAGCGCGCGGGCATCGAACGGCAATAAGTGATGGTCACAACAAGGGAGCGAAAGCATGTCACGAGTCGCAGTCATCGGTAACACCGCGCGCGCGATCGGCGCCGTGTGCGCGGCGGATCTCTCGCTGTCGGGTCACCACGTTCGATTTGCAGTGTTTCCGGAGCAGAGTGATCAACTCCCGGCACTGCGCCAGACGGGCGGCTTCACCGTCGAAGGCGACGCGCAGCACCTGGTCTCGAAGAAAACCGGGTTCGCCAGGCTCGACAAAATTTGCGACACCACCGCTGAGGCACTGAAGGATGCCGAGGCCGTGCTGATCGAAGTGGACATGCATCAGCTTGAAGCGAAGTTCGGCGCGATGATTCCCGAATTCGCGCGAGGGGCCGTGGTGCATGTGCAAAGCCACGGCTACTGGCCGGCGGCGCGCCTGACGCCGCTTTTGCGCAAGGCAGGACGCGAAGATGTACTGGTGACTGAAGCGCCCGCGCCCACGCATGCGGCACGCTTTAGCGGCACGGTGGTGTCCCCGAAGGGGCTGCGCAAGGGCATCCAGATTGCCACGGTACCCGCGTCGCGTTCGGCCGAGGCGCTCGCGGCGTTAAAGCCGCTCTTTCCCGATTTCACGGCGGCATCGTCGGTACTGCAAACCGGATTGGAAAATCTCAACCTTATCGTGCATCCAGCGATGGTGCTGCCGAACGTCGGCGCCATGGAGCGCGCGAAAATCGATGGCAGGCAGTTCGGCTTTTATCAGGAGGGCGTGGTGCCCGCCGCGGGCGTGTTGGGCGACGCGCTGGACGCCGAGCGCAAACGCGTGTGTGAAGCGTATGGTGTCGATCACACGCCGATGGCGAAGGCCATCGATCAGTACTACGGTTTCAAGAGCAACAGCTTCTATGAGGCGATGCATAATCCGGTGTACAAGTCGTTCCCGGCCTTTCAGCCCGATATCTGGCGCACGTGGGCAGCGGATGACCTGCCGTACGCCATCGTGCCGTGCGTGCAGTTGGCAGAGCAGGCAGGC
>CAWUUY010000330.1:0-2825 GCA_963924885.1 uncultured Burkholderiales bacterium
TGCTGCTCGCCACCGGAGAGCGTAACGGGCAGCGCCTTTTCCTTTCCGAGCAGGCCCACTTTATCCAACGCCGCGCGCACGCGCTTGGCGGCGTCGGTGGCGTCAAAGCCGATGATGTCCAGCGGCAGCATCACATTCTGAAACACGTTGCGGTCGTAAAGCAGCTTGTTATCCTGAAACATCAGACCGAAATTGCGCCGCACAAACGGAATCGCCGACGCGCGCAGCGTGCCGACGTTCTGGCCGTTGACCAGCACCGTGCCGGCGGTGGGGCGCTCGATGGCGCACATCAATTTGAGCAGCGTACTTTTGCCCGCGCCGGAGTGCCCGGTGATGAATACCATCTCGCCGTCCTGGATTTCCAGCGCGACGGATTTCAGCGCTTCATAGCCGCCGGGGTAGCGTTTGCTGACCTGACTGAAACTGATCACGCGTCTTGAGCCTGATCGAGCAGTGCCGACACAAACTCCTCGGCCTTGAACGGACGCAGATCTTCCAGCCCTTCGCCCACGCCGATAAACCGCACGGGAATGGGTTTGTTGCCGGGCGCCGCCGCGCGCATGTGCGCGATAGCCGCGAGCACGCCGCCCTTGGCGGTGCCGTCGAGCTTGGTCAATACCAGACCCGTGACGCCGAGGGTGTCGTCAAACGCTTTTACCTGTGCGAGTGCATTCTGGCCGTTGTTCGCGTCGAGCACGATCAGCGTTTCGTGCGGTGCGCCGGGCAGTGCTTTGTCGATCACGCGTTTGACCTTTTTGATCTCTTCCATCAGGTGCAGTTGTGTCGGCAGGCGTCCGGCGGTATCGGCCAGCACCACATCCACGCCGCGCGCCACCGCCGCGTGCATGGCATCGAACATCACCGCCGCCGAGTCGCCGCCGGTCTGACTGATCACTGTGACGTTGTTGCGTTCGCCCCACGCCATCAACTGCTCGCGCGCCGCCGCGCGAAAGGTGTCGCCGGCCGCCAGCAGCACTTTTTTGCCTTGCGCCTGATAGAAATGCGCGAGCTTGCCGATGGAGGTGGTTTTGCCCGCGCCGTTAACGCCCGCCAGCATAATCACGAAGGGTTTGTGCGTGCCGACATCCAGCGGCTGCTCAATGGGCTTTAACATCGCAACGAGGTTTTCGCCCAGTGCCAGTTTGAGTTGCGCGGCTTCGGTGTAGCGTTCCTTGCGCGCCCGCGCGCGCAGAGCGTCGATCAGATGCGCGGTGGCGGTGACGCCGACATCCGCGCTGATGAGCACGGTTTCGAGTTCTTCGTAAAACGTTTCGTCGAGCTTGCGTCCCGCGCCGAACAGGCCCGCGACCTGCGCGCCAAGTTTCTCGCGCGTTTTGGTAAGGCCGGACTTTAGCCGCTTGAACCAGCCGCCGGATTCACTGGCTTCGGCGGCGGGTGGCGTTTCTTTAGGTTCTTTGGGTTTGAGGAAACCAAACATCGGGGGCCGTGTCAGAAGCGGGTTGGCGATCAAGCGTGCCAAGTAAGCACGCTCGGCAAGGCGGATTTGGATACAATTCTACCCGAAACGATTTTCCGGTTTCTTTCCAATGGTGATTCCTTTGACTCAGTTGAATAAATCCATGCGATGGCTGCTCGTGCTGGCAGTATTGGCATGTGGCTCTGCATTTGCCGCCGACACCAGCGTCGGCGAACACAAGCTCGCCAACGGCATGCGCGTAATTGTCAAAACCGACCGCCGTGCGCCGGTGGTGGTGTCGATGGTCTGGTACAAAGTCGGCAGCGTTGACGAGGTCAACGGCGTCACCGGCGTGGCGCACGTGCTGGAGCATATGCTGTTCAAGGGTACGAAAAATATTCCCGGTGGGGACTTCTCCAAAATCGTCGCCGCCGCGGGTGGGCGCGACAACGCGTTCACCAGCCGCGATTACACCGGCTACTTCCAGACCATCCAGAAATCGCAATTGCCGCTGATGCTCAGGATGGAAGCTGACCGCATGGTCAACGCGCTGATTCCGCCGGAGGAGTTCGCCAAGGAAATCAAGGTGGTGCAGGAAGAACGCCGCTGGCGCACCGATGACCGTCCGCGTTCGCTGGTGTATGAGCAACTGATGGCTACCGCTCTGCGCGCGCATCCGTACCGCGCGCCGGTGGTGGGCTGGATGAGCGACCTGGAGAACATGACCGCCGCCGACGCGCGCGAGTTTTACGAAAAATGGTACACGCCCAACAACGCCACGCTGGTGGTGGTGGGCGACGTGTCGCACAACGAGGTGTTCAAGCTCGCCGAGCAGTATTTCGGCCCGCTGAAATCCAGGGTGCTGCCACAGCGCAAACCGCAGGATGAACCGGTGCAAACAGGCATCCGCCGCATCACCGTCAAGGCGCCCGCCGAGCAGCCTTATTTATTGATGGCGTACCGCGCGCCGCGTCTGGTGGATGTGGAAAAAGACTGGGAACCTTATGCGCTGGATATGCTGGCAAGCGTGCTGGACGGCAACGACGCGGCGCGTTTCAGCCGTGAGTTGATCCGCGGCACGCAAATCGCGAGTGGCGCGGATGCGAGCTACGACGGCGTGGGCCGCGGCCCCGGATTTTTTTATCTCACCGGCGTGCCGACCGCGGGAAAAACTCTGGATGAGTTGGAGAAAGCGCTGCGCCGTGAGGTGCAAAAAGTGATCGACGAAGGCGTCACCGAAGACGAACTAAAACGCATCAAGGCGCAGGTGACGGCCTCGCGTGTGTTCCAGCGCGACTCGATGTTTTTTCAGGCGCGGCAGATTGGTTCGCTGGAGACCATCGGAATTTCGTACAAGGCTATCGATGTGATGGACGCGCGCTTCAGGGCCGTCACCGCCGAGCAGGTG
>CAWUUY010000331.1:0-4999 GCA_963924885.1 uncultured Burkholderiales bacterium
CTGGAGTTAAGGCATTGATTCAGAATTTATTTTCAAGGTAACGTCGTGCCGAGCCAGGGATGCGGTTGCCCGAGTTATCCTGCAAGACTGTCGCCCTAAATCAAAGTTATGCCCCACAAGTGCCGCAGTGGAGACGCACACAGCCATGACAGAAAATCGAAGTATTGCGTTCTTTGACGAGCAGTTCCGCCGTCAGCCGAAGGATGTCGAACACAAGCTCAACCCGTTCGAGGAGCTTGCGCTTCCCTACCTGAGGGGCGACGTGCTCGATCTCGGCTGCGGTCTGGGTAACCTCGCATTCGCCGCAGCCGCCACGGGCTGGACGGTCACCGCCTTGGACGCCAGTCCGGCCGCCATCGAACACATCCGCTCACGTGCCGCCGCGGAAGGGAGGCCGGTGTCCGCGTCACTCTCCGATCTGCGCGACTACCCGCTGACGCGTGAGTACGACTGCGTCGTCTCCATCGGCCTGTTGATGTTCTTCGACTGCCCAACTGCATTTCGGGTTCTATCGGACTTGCAGGCTCACGTGCGCCCCGGCGGAGTAGCTGTTATTAATGTCCTGGTCGAGGGTACAACTTACCTTGAGATGTTCGATCCATCAGCTCACTGCCTCTTGGCCCCGTCTGTGCTACAGCGTCGGTTCTCAGGCTGGACTATCGGGCGCTTGGAGTTCAGCGACTTTGAGGCGCCGCAGAAGACGACGAAGCGCTTCTGTACAGTTGTAGCACGCAGACAACTCGTTCGGCCGCAAGGTAGGGCATAACCCGCCATCGAGCCGACAACTACCGGCAAGCCGGTGTCTGCGGCTCATGTCAAACGTTGAACATCATGAAGAAGCGCACGCGATTTCCAGTGGCAGTTGATCCGAAACGTGTCGGAAGGTACCCCGCGTTAACGCATACAGATGGCGGCTATGTCCGGGATGAGGTGTTGGAATACCGGGTCTGGCGCCACCCTGAGCGCGGCGCGCCCGATGGGCGGCGCGCTACCCACGCTCTGCCTACTTCAAAGTAGCCGCCACCTTGCGCACTTCATCCGGCGTGCGTTCACCCGCCAGCGGCGTGCCGGGAATCAGGTGTTTGCTCATGCCGGCGAGCGTGCCCACCAGCACCGGTTCGTAGCCCACGTCGCGTATCAGCGCCGAGGCCACGGCGATGGCTTTTTCGTCGTCGCCGGCGATGGGCATGCCCATGCGTTCGGCCACGGGGCGGGTGTGGGCTTCGGCCATGCGCGCGGCGCCGACGGCGTTAAAGGCGCGCACGATGCGCGCGCCGGGCAAAAACTCCATCGAGGCCACGCCCGCGCCGCGTTCGCGCGCGGTCACTGCCATGTCGCCGTCGCGCGCGACGATGGGGTTGGAGGCGTCGATGACGATCTTGCCCTTGAGCAAATCGCCGAGATCCTTGCCCACGCTGGGCAACGCTTTGTAGGGCACCGACATCAGCAGCACCGTGCCGAATGCCGCCGCTTCGCGCGGCGTGCCGGCGCGCGCGCCGCCGCCCAGGCTGGCCGCGAGTTTTTTGTCTTCTTCGATATTGAGTGACGAGAACATCACCTCATGCCCGGCCTTCACCCACGCGCCGCCGACGGCGCTGCCGACGCGGCCGGAGCCGACGATGCCGATACGCATTTTGTTTGCGTTGGTCTGCGCATGGAGCGTCAGTGGCAGGCTGCTCAAGGCTGCTGCGACGACGGTGGCGCGCAGCAGTTGGCGGCGCGATGTATTAACATAAGTATTTGTTTCCATTGAATTTATCCTATGGGAGTGTGTTGATGAGGATGATCGGAGGCGGGCAACCTAACCGCCTTTATACACGGATTTTTTGCGGCGCTGGCGGGCAAGCGCCGCAGCGGCACTCAGCATAAAATCGCCGGGCTTCGCGTCACTCTCGGCAACTCTCACTCAGGAAGGAAGTTCATGTTGCATGAACTGCGTTTTTATCAAATCGCCGCCGGACGGCTGGACGATTACATCAATCACGCCGGCAAGGTAGCGGTGCCGTTTCGCGGCCACGATTACGGCAGGCTGCTCGGATTTTGGGCGTGCGAAATCGGCGCGCAGAACTGCGTGTTCAATCTGTGGGAGCACGAATTGGTGGCGACGCGCGAAGTGCTGCGCGCCAAGTTGCAACAACAGGCGGTGTGGCGCAACGAGTATCTGCCGCATTCGCAGCCGCTGATGCAGCGGCAATTGTCGCGGCTGCTGACGCCGCTGGCAGCGCCGGCGCCGCCAGAGGGGCCGGGCCATCTTTATCATATGCGCATTTTTCGCACGCGTGCCGGTAAGACCGCGGCCTTCGCGCGGCTGGTTCAGGACGAACTGCCCGCGCCGTTGCGCGCGTCCAGCGTGGCGGTATGGACGGGCAACAGCGGTGATGTCAACGAAGTCGTGCATCTCTCCGCGTATCCGGCTACGCTACCGCCCGCGCAAATCATGCGCGGCGCCGAGTGGCGCGCTTTTCTCAAGCAGCATGGCGGCGTGGTGGACAGCATCGAATCCAGTCTGATGACGCCGGTGGCGTTTTCGCCATGGTGCTGATGCGCGGGTTTACCGCGTTCGCGGCGTGCGCCTTGTTTGCGGCGCAAGCCGGGGCGCAGGATTATCCCAACCGCCCGATACGCGCGGTGATTCCCTACGGCGTGGGCGGCAGTTCCGATGTGCTGGCGCGGGTGATCGCGCCGGGCGTTTCCGCGAATCTCGGTCAATCCATTGTGATCGACAATCGCGGCGGCGGCGCGGGTCTGCCGGCCTTTACGCTGGTGGCGAAGGCGCAGCCGGACGGTTACACGCTGCTGGTGACGGCCTCGAATCTGGCGTCCAATCCGATTTTGTTTCGCAAGCTGCCGTACGACGCGGAAAAAGATTTCACGCCGGTCAGTCTGATCGCCATCGTGCCGGCGGTGCTGGTGGTGCATCCGTCGCTGCCGGTGAATTCCGCCAAGGATTTGATCGCGCTGGCGCGGGCCAAACCGGGTGCGCTTAACTACGGCTCCGTGGGCAATGGCTCCGGTAACCATCTGGTGACGGAAATGTTCGCCAACGCGAGCAAGCTGCAACTGGAGCATGTGCCGTACAAAAGCGCCGGCGCTTTCATGACCGATCTGGCGAGCGGGCGCTTGAGTTTTGTGTTCGCCACGATTCCGGCGGCGTACGGTTTTATCACCAGCGGCAGAGTCAAGGCGCTGGGCGTGAGCAGTCTGACCCGCAGCAGCACGCTGCCCGACGTGCCCACCATCGCGGAAGCTGCCGTTCCCGGATTTGAAGTGAACACCTGGCTGGGCGCGCTGATGCCGGCGGGCGCGCCGCCGTCGGTCGTCAATCGCGTGAATATGGCGATCGCGGACGCGCTGCGCACGCCGGAATTGCGCGAGCGCATGAAAACGCTGGGCGCCGAGCCGGTGGGCAGCACGCCGGCGCGGATGGGCACGCATTTGAAAGCGGAGTTGACGCGGTGGACGACACTGGCGAAGACGGTTAAATTTGAAGTGTCGAATTAACACAGGAGCAGGAATGGTATGAGGCGATTTGCAATAAGCGCTATGGGTCTCGCGTTGGGCGCGGCGGTGCTGGAAGCGCAAGCACAAGGGCAGGCCTACCCCACGCGGCCGATACGCTTGGTGGTGGCGGTGCAGCCGGGCGGCAATCTGGATTTGATGGGGCGCTCGGTCGCGGACAAGGTGAGCGAAGGGCTGGGTCAGCGCATGTTTGTCGAGAACCGTCCCGGCGCGAACACCGCCATTGGCCTCGGATTCGTGGCGCGCTCGGCGCCGGACGGCTACACCATGGCGATGGTGGCGCAAAGTGCGCTGGTGGCGCCGCGCATGATGCGCAATCCGACCTTTGATCCGCTGCGCGACTTCGCGGGCGTCAGCCACATCGCCACGCTGCCGCAGCTATTGGTGGTGCATCCCTCGGTGCCGGCAAAATCCGTCAAGGAGTTCATCGCGCTGGCGCGCGCGCGTCCCGGCGACCTGAACGCGGGCACATCGGGCAACGGCTCCGGATCGCATCTCGCGCTGGAGCTGTTCAAGCGCATGGCGAACGTGCGCATCATGCGCATCCCGTACAACGGCGACGGCCCGGCCATCATTGATTTGCTGGGCGGGCAGGTGCCGGTGAAATTCGACAACGTGAGCACCTCGCTGGCGCATGTGCGCGGCGGCAAGTTGCGCGCGCTGGGCATCACCACGCCGGTGCGCAGCGCGCTGATGCCGGAGGTGCCCGCGATCGCCGAAACCGTGCCGGGTTTTCAGGCGAGTATTTTTAACGGCATGCTGGCCCCGGCCGGCACGCCGCCAGAGATTCTTGCGCGCGTACACGCGGAGATCGTCAAGTTCACTCAGGCGCCGGACATACGCGCGCGTTTCGTGGCACAGGGCGTGGAGTTGCAGGCCAGTGCCTCGCACAGCGACTTCACCGCGTTCATCAAATCCGAATACGCGCGCTGGGGAAAGGTGATGGAGGACGCGGGCATCACGCCCGATCAGTAACGCGTTGCCTTGGTACCCTTGGCGCGTTAAAGCGCGGCGCGGTCGCGATCCGGCAACGGCGCGAGTTCAAACGCATTGGCGATCATGCACATCATCACCTGATAACCCAGCGCGGCGGCGATTTGTATCGTGGCTGTTTTGCCGTACTGCGCCACTGCGGCGTCGTACACCCGGTCATCGGCGTGGTGATTGCCGCGCAGCAGTTGCCGGCAAAAGTGCATGGCGGTGTCGTGTTTTTCAGCGTGGCCGGCGGCGGCGTGCCACACATACGGACAATTGAACTCGTTTGCCGCAAGCCGCGTGATGGCGGCGTTCAGCGCCGGGGGCAATGCGGATTCGTAAAGAAAAAACGTGCCGATATGGGCAATGCGTTCCGCAATGTCGGGCGAATGCAGCAGTGCCTGATACACCGGCGACACCCAGCCGCGCGAGCGCACGACGCGGTCGAGAAAATGCTGGTGTTGCGGCGCCACGTCATCGTGCGTCACCAGCGGCGGGAGGCGCG
>CAWUUY010000332.1:0-6059 GCA_963924885.1 uncultured Burkholderiales bacterium
CGTGGTGCTGAAAAACATCGATCCGCGCGTGCCGTTCGTATTGTCGAGCCTGACCTTGCTCGCCGCCACCGCAGGCATTATTTACGTTGAACGGCGCTTGAAATTAAGCCCCATCGCGCCGCCCTCGGCGACGCCGGCGCCGCCGGAACTGGCGGGGCGCACCTGGCCGTTCTTGCTGGGTTTGTTGCTGCTCGCCGCCGGGTTTCAGATTCATTTCTCGATCAATACCGCCCCGCTATTTTTGAAGTTTGCCAAGCCCGTCGATCTGGAATGGCTGATGCCGATATTCTGGGTCGGCTTCGGCCTATTGATGATGCCCGGCAGCTCGTTGTGCAAACGTTTCGGCACCATGCAGGTGATGGCGGTGTCCGCCGTGATCGGCGCGGCAGGCGCCTACCTCGCGACGAACGCGGGTTCGCTCGACATGCTGATCGCAGCGCAACTCGTCGCCGGCGGTGCGTGGGGCAGCATGCTGATGTGCGGATTCACCGCCGCCATGGCGGCGGGACGCACCGAGCGCGAGGGCCTCGCGCTGGGGCTGCTGTTCGCCGCGTTGGCGTTTGCCACCCTGAGCCGTATCACCACCGTGATGATGGGCCTGCCCAAACAAACCGAATACGCGACCCTGCTGGCGATGGCGCCGGTGGCGTGCTGGCTCGCGGGCGCGCTGGTGATCGGGCTGTTGGCAACACGCAAATCAGCGGCTGTCGTTGCATGAGTAACTTGGCCGTGACCTATGCCGACGTGGCCGCCGCCGCGCGGCTGATCGAAGGCCACGCGCTGCGCACACCGGTGCTGACCTCGCGCACCATCGACCAGCGCACCGGCGCGTCCGTGTTTTTCAAATGCGAAAACCTGCAACGCGCCGGCGCGTTCAAATTTCGCGGCGCTTACAACGCGTTGGCGAATCTCACGCCGGCGCAACAGCGCGCGGGCGTGGTGGCGTTCTCCTCCGGCAATCACGCGCAGGCCGTGGCGCTGGCGGGCAGCATCCTCGGCGTTAAGGCCGTGATCGTGATGCCGGCGGACGCGCCGCCCGTCAAAATCGAAGCCACGCGCGCCTACGGCGCCGAGGTCGTGTTGTATGACCGCGAGCGCGAAGACCGCGAAGTGATGACGAATGAACTCGCCAAGAGCAGAGGCCTCACGCCTGTGCCGCCGTTCGACGACCGTTACATCATCGCGGGCCAGGGCACCGCCGCCAAGGAACTGGTCGTAGACGCGGGCGCGCTCGATTACCTGCTCGTGCCCTGCGGCGGCGGCGGCTTGCTCTCCGGCTGCGCCATCGCCGCGCGCGAGTTAAGCCCCGGCCTCAAATGCATCGGCGTCGAGCCTGCGGCGGGCGACGATGTGACGCGTTCGTTCCAGAGCAAAACCACCCAGCGCGTCCACAACCCCGACACCATCGCCGACGGCGCGCGCACTTCCGCCCCCGGCACGATCACCTTCCCACTGATACTGCATCACGTGCATGCCATGCTCACCGTCACCGACGACGAACTATTGCGCAGCATGCTTTCTATTTGGGAGCGCATGAAAATACTCATCGAACCCACCGGCGCGCTGGGCGCGGCGGCGCTGCTCGAAGGCAAACTCGACGCGCGCGAGATCAAGGGAAAAAAAGTAGGCGTGATATTCTCCGGCGGCAACGCGGACGTGAAAAGTCTGGCGCGTTATTTGTAATGGTTGTAATGGCACTCAAAACAGAAAAGCGATTGCACGTGGCCACGAAGAAAAATCCTGTTGTTAACGAGACGCTGGAGCCGTTGATTGTTCGAGTTCGCGGGCAGCGCGTGATTCTCGATGCTGATCTGGCGCGGCTGTATGGCGTGACGACGAAGCGTTTTAATGAAGCGTTCAAACGCAACCGTGCGCGCTTTCCAGCGGATTTTGCGTTTCGATTAACGCCGTTGGAATTCGCCAACTTAAAGTTACAGGCTGTGATCCTTAGATCGCAAGATGTTGATTTATTGGATAAAAAAGACAACTGGTCGCAATCCGCGACTAGTTCCGGGCGGCATCGGGCAACCGTTTACAGCCCTTGGGCCTTCACCGAACACGGCGCACTTATGGCAGCCAACATCCTGCGCAGCGAACGTGCCGTGCAGATGAGCGTATTCGTCATCCGCGCTTTCGTGCGCCGGCGCGAACATGTGGCGGCAAACACCGCCATCATCAAGCGCCTGGGCGAAATTGATAAAACATTGCTGGAGCACGACACTGCGTTGCACGATATTTATCGCAAGTTGATGCCGCTACTGCAACCGGAGCCAGCGTCACGCAAGGGGCGGATCGGTTTTATCAATACCGACAATCTCTGAAAAACAAATAAAAACAAATACTTAAGGTAAATCTTCGCATGCTGCTCTACGCCGGCACCATCTTCCTCAGCGCCTTCTTGTTGTTCCTGGTTCAACCCATCATCGCGAAACAAATCCTGCCGTGGTTTGGCGGCGCGGCGTCGGTGTGGGCGACGTGTTTGGTGTTTTTTCAGAGTGTGCTGCTGGCCGGTTATGCGTATGCCGACTGGACATCGCGGCGCTTGTCGCCGCGCACGCAGGCGAAGCTGCACATCGCGCTGCTGGCGGTGAGTTTGTTGCTGCTGCCGATTATTCCCGCCGCCACGTGGAAGCCGGGCGGCGAGGATGGCACGTCGCCGATGATCGCGATTCTGGGCTTGCTCGGTGTCACCATCGGCTTGCAGTATTTCATGCTGTCATCGACCAGCCCGTTGCTGCAATCGTGGTATTGGCGGCATTTCAAGGTGGCCGCGCCGTATCGGCTGTTTGCGTTGTCGAATTTTGCGTCGCTGCTGGCATTATTGTCGTACCCGGTGGCGATCGAGCCTTTTTTGCGGCTGGCGGTGCAGTCGTATTCGTGGTCGGCGCTGTATGCGTGCTTTGCCATTGTGTGCGCGGTGACGGCGTGGACCA
The DNA here is from genome assembly GCA_963924885.1 of uncultured Burkholderiales bacterium. Taxonomy (GTDB): domain Bacteria; phylum Pseudomonadota; class Gammaproteobacteria; order Burkholderiales; family SG8-41; genus UBA5216. The sequence goes on from CAWUUY010000332.1 coordinate 2,934, forward strand.
GCGCCAAGGCCGCCAGTGCGGCGCCGCCCGTGTCAGCGGCGCCGGTGGCGCCGGTCACGGATGAGCCGGAAACCAAGGTGCCCACCTGGGGCGAGCGTTTCGCGTGGGTTGCGTTCTCCGCCATGGGATCCTGTCTGCTGCTGGCGGTGACCAATCACCTGACGCAGAACATCGCGTCGATTCCGTTTTTGTGGCTGGTGCCGCTGTCGCTATACCTGATTACGTTCATCATTTGTTTCGATCATCCGCGTTGGTATGTGCGCCCGCTGTTCATGGGGCTGGTGGCGGTGGCGCTGCCGCTGATGGCGTATTTCGCCGAGTCGCTCGATTTGTACAAGGCGGCGCCCTTGTACGCGGCGGGGATGTTTTTGTGCTGCATGTTCTGTCACGGAGAGCTGTACCGGCTGCGTCCGGCGCCGCGTCATCTGACCACGTTTTATCTGATGATTTCGGTGGGCGGCGCGCTGGGCGCGCTGCTGATCGCGATTGTCGCGCCGCTGGTGTTGAAGGGTTATTACGAACTGGGCTTCACGCTGATAGCCTGCGCGATGCTGGTGGCGTGGAGCGCGCTGGCGCTGCAAAAATGGGCGGCGGTGGTGGCGTTCGCCGTGGTGTGCACCACGAGCTGGTTTGCGATGGACAATATCAAGGATTATTCGCGCGACATGCGCGTAATGATGCGCAATTTTTATGGCGTGGTGCGCACGCGCGATTACAACGATCCGGTGCCGTTTCGCGTGATGTATCACGGCGCGATCAACCACGGCGGGCAGTTGATGTCGCCGGAAGATCAGCGCAAGCCTTCCACGTACTTTGGCCCCACCAGCGGCTATGGCCGCGCGTTCGCCAGTTTGCCGGAGACGCCGCGGCGCGTTGGCGTGCTGGGCCTGGGCGCGGGCGCGATCGCGGCGTATGCGCGCAAGGGCGATCTGTTTCGCTTTTACGAGATCGACCCGCAGGTGGCAGCGGTGGCGATGAAGGAGTTCACCTTCCTCACCGGCAGTCCGGCGCAGATCGACGTGGTGCTGGGCGACGGGCGGCTGTCGCTGGAACGCGAGGCGCCGCAGCGCTACGACCTGCTGGCGATTGATGCTTTTTCCGGCGACTCGATTCCGATGCACCTGGTCACGCACGAGGCGATGAAGGTGTACGTGAAACATCTCGCGGAGGGCGGCGTGATCGTGTTTCAGGCCACCAACCGTTTTGTGAATATCATGCCGGTGGTCGAGCGGCTTGCCGCGTCGGTGGGTATGACGGCGGTGCTGGTGAGTGACGAGCCCGACAGCAAGGCGGGCGGCGCCAGTTACTGGCTGTCGTCCACCGACCAGATCATCGTTACCAAAAACCCGCGAATTCTCAACTCGGAGGCCTTGCGCAACGCCGCCGAGCCGTTGCCGATTAATCCCAAGTTTCCGTTATGGACCGATGATTTTTACAACCTGCTGGGCATTCTCAAGCGCTGACCGGCGCAGGGTTGTCATATTGCTGAAATATTAGGCGGACCAGCCTAAATGCAGTGGGGAGCGGCTTCTACCCGGCTATACGCAGGCTTGCCCACAGGGTTATCCACAGAATCTGTGGGTAATTCTGCGCTGGACGAAACTATAATTAATTATTTAAAAACAAATAGTTATAAATGTAAGATGCAGGTAATTTCGCTTTCTCCTTGATTCGTCAAGGAAAATTCTCAACCGAGCCCGCGCGATGCGTTTTTGTGCGAGGCAATGCGTATTTCTACGCGCCGTACAAGCAAAAAATCTGGTGCTACACTTTTCTAAGTCATTCAGCTGAGACGACACCGCCATGCCCAGAAAACCCGACAATCGCCGCGAGACCACGCCAGGCCGCAGGCTGGGAACCGACCGCCGCTGGATCATCGACCTGCTATACGCAGGGCCGGAACGGCGCGGCAGTCTTGAGCGTCGATACGGCGTCAGCAGGCGCGCGGCTTACTGAAGCGGCGGCGCTTGCGCTGGATCAAAAAACGGTTGCTATTTCATTGACATAGCAAGGGACAGCCCCTAGCATCCGGTTGCGCCCGCGAGGGTGATTTTCTTCGTGTTTTTCATCGTATGTCATGCAACACGGCGGCTTGCCGTGAGCCGACGCTCCCATCAATCGCCCCGGCATTCCTGGCTGGTTATTCATGATTAAACTCGCATTGATTTCCGAAGGTGTGAACACGTGGCCGGTGTATGCCGCGCAATCGCTGGGTTTCTGGAAGCAAGCCGGCGCGGAGGTCGAGTTAACGGTGACAGGTTCGTCGATTCAGCAGCTTGATGCGCTGAAAAAAGGCGCGTTCGACATCGGCTTTCAGCAGGTCGATCACATCGTGCGCGGCGTCGAACTCGGCGCAGATCTGTTTATTTTCATGGGGCAGTCGCACGCGCCGGAGTTGTCGCTGATCGTGTCGAAAGACATCAACACCGTCGCCGATCTCAAGGGTAAAAATATCGTTGTTGATGACGCGCGCACCGGCTACTCGCTGTTGCTGAAAAACCTGTTTGCTCGGCACGGCCTGGCGGAAAGCGACACGCACTTTAAAAACGTCGGCGGCTCACAGGAGCGGTTCGACGCGATGAAAAACGGCGAAGGTTCCGCGTGTTTCATCAACCCGCCGTTTGACCGCAATCTGATCGCGGCGGGCCTGAAAAGCCTGGGCGCGTCCAGCGATTTTTTCCCCACCTATCCGGGGCCGATCGCCGCCGCGCGCCGCGCGTGGGCGCGCGAGCACAAAGCCGAACTGCTGGCGTTCATCCGCGGCTTTAACCAGGCGTACGCGTGGCTGGGAGACGCCGCCAACAGCAACGCGGCGGTGCAACTGCTGCCGGAGCGGCTGAACATGCCGGCGGACGCCGCCGCGCGCGCGCTGGCGCGCATCTACAGCCAGCCGCGCCCACAGGTCACCGAAGACGGCGTGAAGCAGGTGATGGATCTGGTGTGGGCGGCGGAAAAATTCACGGCGGCGAAACGTACGCCCGCCAAATACATGGATTTGAGTTATCTGCAAAAAGCGGCGGCGTAAAATACCCTGCAACACCACGACCATGACCTTGGGTGGTGAGCCGCACGCTACGCCAACGAGGAATCACCGATGCCGGACGCCCGATTAGAAACCGCGATACA
>CAWUUY010000333.1:0-3684 GCA_963924885.1 uncultured Burkholderiales bacterium
GGTCGGCGTGCCGTGTGTCAACCCCCTTTTCAAACGGGGGCAATCGGGCGCACAATCCTGTATCGGTGAATTTCAAAGGAGGCGGTCATGGGAAACATGGAGCAGGTGGGACATACGCTGGAATCTTTCTCAGCCCAGTGCCACGATTTCGTCAAGGCGGAACCCGGCCCGGCGGGCCGCCGTAAAGTGGTTGAGCTGCTGTCGCAGGTGTTAAAGGACGAGCCATTCGTCGCCAAATACGTGGACAGCAACGACAAGGAACGCAACATTCTGTACGAAGATCCGGAATTCGGCTTTTGCATCATCGCGCACAACTACGAAGGCCCGAAAGAAAGCGGCCCGCATGACCACGGCCCTTCCTGGGCGATCTACGGCCAGGCGCGCGGCGTCACCGCGATGAACGATTGGTCACTAGTGGAAAAAGCCTCGGTGCAGACGCCGGGCAAGGTCAAGCATTTGCGCACCTACGAACTGACGCCGGGTGTGGCGCACCTCTACAATGAAGGCGACCTGCATTCTCCCAAACGTGATGCGTCGACCAAGCTGATTCGCATTGAAGGCACGGATATGACGAAGGTGCAGCGGCTGAAGTTTGTGCCGGTGTGAGTTTGCGTACTGCTCGCAATTAAAAAAGGCCGCAATCGCAGCCTTTTTTTGTTGCGTCGCCCGCCGAACACCTGCCGGTGCGGCTCACGCCTTACGCAGGTTCAGTAATGTAACCCGGTCGGTATCGTCGGCAGCGGCCCCTGCGTCTGGTTGTAAAGATGGCGCTTGCGCACCAGCCACATCGAAGCCGAGACAAACGCGCCGAACATGCCGATCACGATGTAAATCGAGATATCCAGGCTGATCAGCAGCGCATAGAGGCCAATCATGCACAGGATGGAGATGTTTTCGTTGAAGTTCTGCACCGCGATAGAGTGGCCCGCGCCCATCAGGATGTGGCCGCGGTGCTGTAGCAGCGCGTTCATCGGAACGACGAAAAACCCGGCCAGCCCGCCGATCAGGATAATCAGCGGCACCGCCAGATAAATCGATTGTGCAACCACCATGCCCATCACGAGAATGCCCATCGCGATGCCCATGGGAATGACATCGACCGCGCGGTTAAGTGGCACCATTTTCGCGGCGAGGATCGAGCCGATGGCGATGCCCACCGCGCACACGCCCTGCAAGTAGGTGCCCTGCGACAGTGTGTAGCCGAGCGCAGTTTCCGCCCATTTCAGCACAATAAATTGCAGCGTGGCGCCCGCGCCCCAGAACAGCGTGGTGGTGGCGAGGGATATCTGTCCGAGTTTGTCGGACCACAGCAGCTTGACGCAATGCGCGAATTCGCGGATCAGGAAAATCGGATTGCGGTTGACCATTTTGTGATCGACGCCCGTGTTCGGAATGAACAGATTGAATGTCGCCGCGATGACATAGAGCACGATAATCACGACGATGGCTGCTTCGCCGGCGCTGTCAATCCCGGTTTCCAGGCGCGGCAGGTCGATGGCGAGCAACTTGCTGGAAACCGCTTCGCTCACCAGCATGCCGCCGAGCAGCGTGCCGCAGATAATGGAACTGACTGTCAAGCCTTCGATCCAGCCATTGGCGACCACAAGTTTGTGGTGCGGCAGGTACTCGGTGAGGATGCCGTACTTGGCGGGCGAGTACGCCGCCGCGCCGAGGCCCACCACCGCGTAGCCGACCAGAATGGTGGCGTAGTGTTCCATGCCGGGTATCTCCCAATACTGATGTCCAAAGATCATCAGGCAGCCGACGATCTTGATGGTATTGGTGATGAACATCACGCGGCCCTTGGGCATGGAGTCGGCGAAGGCGCCAACCACCGCCGCGAATAACACGTACGACACCGTGAAGAAAAACTTCAGCATCGGCGTCATCCACTCCGGCGCGAAGTGTTGCATCAGCAGCGCGATGGCCGCCACCAAGAGTGCGTTATCCGCCAGCGACGAGAAAAACTGCGCCGCCATGATGATGTAGAAACCGAATGGCATGTTATTGGTTTATATGAGTTTTATGGCTATCCGGTGCTGAGCCGGCGAAAAGGTCGCGGAGTTATACCATAGTTTTTGCACGGTTTGCGCCGGTCAGGATGGCCGTCGCGAGGCTGAGAGGATGGCGCATGAATAAGGTTCCCGGATGGATCGCGTTGCTACTCGCCGCGGTTGAAATGTGGTTGAATCGAAGCAGGCTCCTTACTCCTTACAAGAAAAATGGCTGACAGGCGATTACAGGTTTTTCACAGTGTGGCGAAGCATCTTTCGTTTACCAAGGCGGCCGAGCAGTTGTTCATGACGCAGCCGGCGGTGACGTTTCAGGTAAAGCAAATCGAAGAACACTTCAACACGCGTCTGTTCGAACGTAAGCGCGGACGCATTTCACTGACGCCGGCGGGGGAGCTGGTACTCGGCTACGCCGAAAAAATTCTCGCGCTGTCGACTGAGATGGACACACGTGTGGGCGAGCTCACCGGCGAAGTCAGCGGGCCGCTGCTGCTGGGCGCGAGCATGACCATTGCTGAATTCATCCTGCCGCGCATACTCGGCGAATTCAAGGCGCTGCATCCGCAGGTGCAGACGCTGATGACGGTGGCGAACTCGGAGATTATTGAACATCGCGTGGCGGAACAGGCGCTCGACGTCGGACTGGTGGAGTCGCCGTCGCATTTGCCCAACGTGGTGACCGAGGTGTGCTGCGACGACGAACTGGTGGTGATTTGCGCGCCAAATCACCGGCTGGCGAAAAGCCGCGGCGTGACGCCGCAGGACGTACTGGCCGAGCCGATTGTCAGCCGCGAAAGCGGTTCCGGCACGCGTGAATTCGCCGACAATTATTTTCGCGACTACGGAGTCGCGCCTGATGAATTGAACGTGGTGATGGAGCTGGGCAGCCCGGAGGCAATCAAGGGCGTGGTCGAAACCGGCATCGGCGTGGGTATCATGTCGCGCGCCACGGTGGTAAAAGAACTGCGCCTGGGCTCGCTGGTGGCGTTGCCGTTAAAGCCGCGCTTGATCCGCAAACTGTCGGTGCTGACGCCGCAGGGCAAGTTTCGCTCGCGGCTGGTGAGCGCGTTTGTGGAATTCGCCTTGGCGCGCATGCGGCAGATGGCGGAAAGTCAATAGAGATTTGCCAAGGAACCCCGATGCAAAAATATATTAACTATTTTTTTTTATTGATTATTTTATCCGTATCGGGAATGGCGCACGCGCAAGGTTGGCCCTTGCGTCCGATCCGTTTTATCGCGCCGTTTCCACCGGGCGGCGGCACCGACTTGAACGCGCGCATGATCGCGCCGCGTCTGGCAACGGCGCTGGGGCAACAGGTGATTGTCGAAAACCGCGCGGGGGCCGGCGGTATGGTGGGCACCGAATTCGTCGCCAAGTCGCCGCCGGACGGATACAACATGGTGATCGCGACCATCGGTCCGATATCGATCAACCCCAGTTTGTACGCGAAGATGCCGTATGACCCGGTGAAGGATCTGGCGCCGGTGACGCTCACCGGCGAAGTGCCGAACGGGCTGGTGGTGCATCCCACGCTGCCAGTGAAATCGATCAAAGAGTTGATCGCGCTGGCGAAGCAGCGTCCGCGCGAATTGAACTACGGCTCGTCGGGCAACGGCGCGGGCGACCATCTGGCCGGCGAAATGCTCAACGTGATGGCGGGCATCCGCAT
>CAWUUY010000334.1:0-2732 GCA_963924885.1 uncultured Burkholderiales bacterium
TCAACAAACCCGGCGCCGGCAATGGCATCGCGTGGAGTTACCTCAATGAACGCGGCGAGGACGGGCACGCGATCGCGATAGGCACCACGAATCTGGTGTCCAATCCGGTGATGGGCGCGCACCACATCGGCCACCGCGATATCACGCCGCTGGCGATCCTGTTTGACGACTATTTCATATTGCTGGTGCGCGCCGATTCGCCGCTGAAATCGATGGCCGATGTGCGGCAACGGCTGGCCAAGGATCCGGCGGCGCTGTCGTTTGGTTTTGGTCCCGGTCTGGGCGCGGGTTCGCACACCGCGGCGGCGGTGTTCGTCAAGGCGCTGGGCGTGGATGTGGTCAAGGGGCGCTTCGTGCCGTTCAAAGGAGCGGCCGAGGCGGTCACCGCGATGATCGGCGGTGATATCGATATCGTCAGTGCCACGGCGGTGAACGCGCCGCCGTTTCTCGCAGCCGGCAGAACGCGCGCGATAGGCGTCATCGCGCCGCAGCGTCTCACCGGCGCGCTGGCCCAGGTGCCCACGGCGAAGGAGCAGGGCGTGAACGCGGATTTCACCAACTGGCGCGCGGTGATCGGCCCCAAGGGCATGCGCCGGGAGCAGGTGGCATACTGGGTGCAGGCGCTGTCGGTCGCCAACAAATCAGACGCGTGGCAACGAGACCTCGCGCGTAATTTCTGGCGTGAGAATTTCCTCACCGGCAAGGCGGCGGACGATTTTCTGGAACATCAGGCCTCGGTGTTCCGCACGCTGTGGGCCGAGATGGGTGTTAAAAAATAACGGAGTCACTACATTGACAAAAGCCAGACCGAACATCCTGCTCATCACCTCCGACCAGCAGCGCGCCGACTGCAACGGCTTCGAAAACAAAAACATCAAAACGCCGCACATCGACCGCCTCGCGCGCGAGGGCACGCGCTTTTCGGCGTGTATCACGCCCAACCTCGTGTGCCAGCCGTCGCGCTCGTCGATCCTGACCGGCCTGCTGCCGCTGACGCACGGCGTGTGGGATAACGGCGTTGATCTCGATCCGCGTATCGGCGAGGCGGGATTCGCGGGCACGCTGGCCAAGGCGGGTTATCAAACGGGCTTCATCGGTAAAGCGCATTTTTCGACCAAGGCGACCTTCGCGGCCACCGGGACGCCGGAGTGCAACAAAAGTCAGGCGCAGTACGGCCCGGATTGGTTTGGGCCGTACATGGGGTTTCAGCACTGCGAGTTGAACGTGCTGGGCCACCTGCATCGCACGCGCCCGTTGGAGCAACCGCCGGTGGGGCATTACGAGCGCTGGTTGTCGTCGCGCGGCATTGACGGCGAGGGCATCAAACTGTGGGCCGCTGAATCGCGTCCCGGTACAGGCGCCGCGCAGACGTGGTATTCGGCGCTGCCCGCTGCCTGGCATTCAAGCACCTGGATTGCGGATCGCGCGATTCACTGGCTCGATCACGCAGCCGGTAAAGAGCAGCCCTTCTGCGCCTGGGTGTCGTTTCCCGATCCGCATCACGCTTTTGATTGCCCAGAGCCGTGGAGCCTGATGTACGACCCGAAAGACATGGTGCTGCCCAAACACCGCACGCGCGATCTGGAGCGCCGCCCGTGGTGGCATAAGGCCTCGCTGGAAGGCAAGCCGCAACTCGCTGACCCGGCGATGCTCAAATTCCGCGCCGAAGGCTCGCGCGTACCCGATCAAACCGACGCGCAACTCGCCGAGATGACCGCTAACTACTACGGCATGATTTCGCAGATTGATCACAACATCGGACGCATCATGAGCACGCTGGAGGCCGCGGGTGTGCTCGACAACACGCTGGTGATCTACACCACCGATCACGGCGAGCTGCTCGGCAATCACGGCCTGTATCTCAAAGGCCCGACGCCGTACGAGGATTTGCTGCGCGTAACCATGGTGGCGCGCGGGCCGGGGGTGGCGAGCAGGCAATTGGTGGTGGAGCCGGTGTCCACACTCGATCTCGCGGCGACGTTTTATGAGACCGCCGGCGTCGCGCAGCCCGCCGATCTGCAAAGTCGCAGTCTGGTGAAGTTGCTGCGCGGCGGTGCGCAGACGCGCGACATGGCATACAGTGAATGGCATCTGCATCCGTCGCGCTGCGGTGTGGCGTTGAAGCTGCGCACGGTGCGCACCAAAAAATACAAATGCACCTTTGAACTCGAATCCGGCGCGGGCGAACTCTACGATCTGTCAAACGATCCGGGTGAAATGCATAATCTCTACGACGAACCCGGTTACGCGGTCGTGCGCGCCGAGTTGCACGATATGATGCGGGCGCGGCCCGGCGCGGTGGCCGAGCCGCTGGCGGAACCGATCGGCATGGCGTGATGCAAAAAATGCAGCCCAGTGCATGCGCGGTGATGAAAATGTAAGTATTAGTTTTTATTGATTTTTATTTTGACGCTGTTTTTCACAACCCCCGCGTCACAACTTTCGCTAACGATGCTGATAGAGGAGCTTTCATGTTTCGTATGGATACGCTGTTCCGGTGGTGTTTGGGTTGGGTTATCGGTTTTTCCAGTGTCGCTGCCATAGCTGCGTATCCCGATCGGCCCATCCGCTTGATTGTGCCGTCGTCGGCAGGCAGCGGGCCGGACCTGATTGCGCGCATTTACGCACACCGCTTGGGCGCGGTGCTTGGTCAGCAGGTGGTGGTGGATAACCGCTCGGGCGCGAACAGTATCATCGGCACCGAGATGGTGGTGCGCGCCGCGCCCGACGGC